>NZ_QNUA01000030.1:0-80192 GCF_008042285.1 Bacillus sp. AR13-1 | reverse complement strand
CAGTTTTCAAAGAACTACTTCGTCACTCAATTGCGACTTCCTTATGTTAACATCTTCGTTTTTCGATGTCAACTAAGTTTTTTAAATTTCTTTTTTGTCGTTTACTGCGTTTCCGCATCAGCGACGTTTATTAATATATCACGCAGTATATATAGGGTCAATACTTTTTCTAAAAAAATTTCACATCCCGTTAAAAAACTAAATTAACTATAGAAAAAAATTACTACTCCTCTTTTATAGACATGCTCCTTCCACCTAATCTCTTTCTGTATTTCATCTTAAAAGAAAGCACTACTGTTCTTTAATAAGTGATAAATTTAATCATCACCTTCGTTTTCATAAAACATTCTAAATTGTGTGTTATATTATTCCTATAGGAGTGTGGTGGGAATGGGTATTAAATATTCGAACAAAATTAATAAAATCCGAACCTTTGCATTGAGTTTAGTATTTATCGGCCTCTTCATTGCATACTTAGGTGTCTTTTTTCGCGAAAACATCATTATTATGACAACCTTTATGATGGTTGGTTTTTTAGCTGTCATCGCTAGCACTGTTGTTTACTTTTGGATTGGTATGTTATCTACAAAAACGATACAAATTATTTGTCCAAGCTGCGATAAACCAACAAAAATGCTCGGTCGTGTCGACGCATGTATGCATTGCAATCAACCTTTAACACTTGATCGAAATCTAGAAGGAAAAGAATTTGATGAGAAATATAATAAGAAGAGTTATAAATCATAGGTATATGGAGCTTACAAAACTAAAGAAGTTTCATCTCATTAAAAAGGTGATTTCTTAACTAAGAAATCACCTCTTGTATTTGTTCTTATTAAATTTGATTCTTCACTTAACATTTTAAATCCTCATGAGTCTAACACGATTCCCATATATAATAAAGAAAGAGGTCGACGTATAGCCGTCAGCCTCTTTCTTTATTATATATTACGCCTTATGACACTCTGGACAAACGCCATAAATTTCTAAGCGATGACTATTAATAACGAAGCCTGTCGTTTTTGCAGCTTCCTCTTCAAGCTGTTCCAATCCTCCATAAGGAAAATCAACAATCTTACCACATTTTTCGCAAATCACATGATAATGTTGACTTGTAACATAATCAAATCTACTTGAAGCATCCCCATAAGTTAATTCCTTTACAAGTCCAACTTCTTTAAACACACGTAAGTTATTATAGACAGTTGCAACACTCATATTTGGAAACTTACCTTCTAATGCTTTATAAATGTCATCCGCTGTTGGGTGCGTCATAGATTCCACAAGGTACTCTAAAATAGCATGACGCTGTGGAGTAATGCGTACACCCGTATTTTTCAGCATTTCTAGCGCTTCTTTTAATTCTTCTTTGACCACCGTCATGCACCCCGATTCTATACGGATTATTATTTTATAATTCTTATAAAGAGTGTACTCTTTTTCTTATAAATCGTCAATATTTCTACTATAAGTATGTGGTTTATTTTCGTATATAGCCTTATTCTTATGTATCTTCCCCCATTCCCTATACATTTACATAGAAAAAAGTGCGACATAATCGCACTTGGAATACTATCATCTGAGGAGGTATGCCCTACACTTTCACTTTATGTATCGCAAGAAAATATGTATAGACGCATGCCTTACATATGTATTTTTTCTCCTCATTAATATAGATTTATTTTATATAAGAAAGAACATCCTCAATATGCCCTTTCACTTTCACTTTACGCCACTCATTTACAAGCTCACCGTCTTTATTAATAAGGAATGTAGAACGCTCAATTCCCATGTACTCTTTTCCGAAGTTCTTTTTCAGCTTCCAAACATCGTACAATTCTGCTACTTTATGATCTTCGTCTACTAAAAGTACAAATGGAAGCTCATGCTTCTCAATGAATTTCATATGTCTATTTGCTGAATCTGGACTTACACCAAGTATAACCGTATCCTTCTCTTGAAATAATCCATATGCATCACGAAAATCACATGCTTCAGTTGTACATCCCGGAGTCATATCTTTCGGATAAAAATATAGGACTACATTTTTACCGCGAAAGTCAGCTAAGCGAATTTGTTCTCCGTTACTTCCTTCTAATGTAAATTCTGGTGCCATTTCTCCTACTGTAATCATTGTTATCACTCCTTCTCTTTTCTTTTACTATATCAAATGCGACCTTATTTTTCATTGTCTATTACAGATCTCATCACAAAGGCAAACGGTAATGTATATCCAATTAGCGCTTCTCCAATTGCAATCCATCTTCCGATTCCAATCGGAGCTATATCACCATATCCAACGGACAATAAAGTAACCGCGCTAAAATATAAACATATTTCAACGAGCTGAAAGGAATGAGCACTTAACCTATCCCCATCTTCTTTCAAAACTGCAAAACCCATTTCCTCTAGCACAACATAACTTAATCCAAACGCAATCAGTACCGTTGTATAAATCAAAAACAACGTAGCTAAATTGTACAGCGAAAAGAAACGATTGGAATTTGAATATGAACTCCATAATAATTGGACACTTCTCAAAATAGCGATTGCTGCAATTAATAGAATAAATCCCCATAACATGTCCTCCACCTCGTTTTATATGTATGAGGACTGTAGCTGATTTATCCCTTAGAAACGAACAAGCTTCTATAATTAATTTCCTGCACCACGATATCTTTTAACCCCTTGATTCCAGAGGGTAATTGCAATAGTAAAACAGATAACACCAACAATTGGAGTTGCGAAAGCATAGCTATTCCACTCTGTTTTTCTTAAAAAGTATGCTGCTGGATATACCCCAACAAATGCAAACGGTAAAACAAACGTTAAAACAAAGCGAATAACACGGTTATAAATATCAACAGGGTAGCGTCCATAATTCCCTATGTTATACATAAGCGGCATAATGGAACTTTTCGCATCCGACCAAAAGCCAAAACTTGCAAGCGTAACAAATATCCCGCCGTATACAAGTGCCCCTCCCCCTACCATGAGTAGGAATAAGAAGAAATCATACCAGTAAAAAGATAATTGCAGCTCCATTGCTGCATAACCCATCACAATAATCCCCGTAATAGCTCCAATTAAAGATTCAAGTTCCATTCTTTCTAATATAATTTGAAATAAACTATGAATCGGTCTCGTTAATATACGGTCCATTTCTCCTTTAATAATGTAACGATCATTAAAGTCCCATATATTAAAGAAAGCTGAAAAAATGGCAAACGGTACTAAAAAGAACCCATAAATAAAGATCACTTCTTCTCGGCTCCACCCTTTTAGTGCTTGGGTATGCCCAAACACAACGAGAATGAAGATTAAATTAACAGCTTGTAGTGATAAATCTGAAAGTAATCCGACGATAAAATCGCCACGATACTCCAATTTTGTTTTTATATATTGACTTGCATATTGCAAAAATAATTTTATATATATCATCTCGTCATCCCCCTTGTACGATTAGACGTTTTCTCGCCGTTTTCCACATCAGTACAATTGGAATAATAAGTATAATTGCCCAAATCACTTGAAATAACAAAGCTTCATATAACTTACTTCCTTGTATACCTTCAGAGAAAATCATACTCGGAATATAACTAATTGCTTGAAACGGTAAAAACACCATTGCTTTTTGGGCCCATAATGGATAAAAACTAATCGGTAATAATAAACCAGAAAATAAATCAATCACAACACGTTTTGCATACATAATTCCACTATTATTAAATAAGAAGAATGTAAGCATTCCCGTCATTAAATTTATTTGTGTATTAATGATAAAGCTAAATATTAACGATAAGAAGAAATATAACCACGTTTGAAAATTCGTTGTAATTTGTAATGAAAATAACAATGTAACGATGATCATACCTGGGATTGAAAAGAATGCAAAACGAAATATCCCTTCACCAAGACCTTGCATAACTTTCATTCCTAAATAATTATATGGACGAATTAGTTCTACCGCCACACGTCCTTCTTGAATCTCCATCGCAATTTCTCTATCTATATTATTGAAATAGAAAGCACGTGCCATCCATGCGATCGCAATATACGTAGTCATTTGCGAAATAGATAAACTTTCAATATTCTCTTTCCCGCTATAAATCGCTTGCCATAAAAAATAATACGCACCGATATTAATTGTATAAATTAATATCCCGCTGTAATAATTTGTACGATAAGCAAGCATCATTAAAAAACGAATGCGAATCATTTCAATATACTTACCCATGCTTAATACCTTCTTCATAAATGTTACGAATAATTTCCTCTGTAGACACTTCGTTAATTTTTAAATCTTTAATTTGAAAAGCTTGTACTACTTTAGAAATAAGCATTGAAATAATAATTTCTTCATTCGGGATTTTTGCAACCCACGCATTTTCCTCTTTCGCTTTTGACCAAACGACTTGACTATCTGGCATAACCATCGATAACATCTGATAAGAAACTGGAGCGACAAATTGAAAATGGATTTCCTTCTCTGCTCCCCACTGTGTGCGAAGGTTATTTAACGAACCGTCATACATAATATTTCCTTCATCCAGCATGATAACGCGCTCACATAAAGCTTCAATGTCAGTAATATCATGTGTTGTTAATAAAATTGTTGTTTTATAACGTTCATTCATCTCTTTTAAGAATTCACGTATTTTCAATTTCACAAGAACATCTAGCCCAATTGTTGGCTCATCTAAAAATAATAACGGTGGATTATGAATTAATGCTGCCGCTAATTCACAGCGCATTCTTTGGCCAAGAGATAACTTTCGGACCGGCTTATCTAATAAAGGACCAATATCTAACGTTTCGATTACGTGCTCCATATGTTCCTTATACTGAGCGTCTGAAACACCGTACACTTTCTTCAATAAACGAAATGATTCTTGTACCGCAATATCCCACCAAAGCTGAGAGCGCTGACCAAAAACAACACCAATTGTTCTCACAAATTCTTCTCTCTGTTTGTGTGGATTCATTCCATTCACTGTAATTTGTCCTGAAGTCGGAGTCAAAATCCCTGTAAGCATTTTAATCGTCGTTGATTTACCAGCACCATTCTCACCAATATAACCAACCATTTCACCTTGCTTCACAGTAAAAGACACATCATTTACTGCTGGTACTATTTTATAATTACGATTTAATAAATCGCGAAATGCACCCTTTAATCCCGGACGACTTGAATAGGCTGTAAACTCTTTACGTAACCCTTGTACCTCAATTACCGATTTCATAATCGGACCCCCTTCCTAAATGTCACAACGAATAGTTTACCCAACTGCTCCTTCTATCACAAACAATACGTCTTTTCTAAAAACATGTTAGAATAATACATAGATTTTTGTAAGGAGATGAATTGTAGTGAATTTCACGAAATCAGAAGCATTACATAAAGAAGCTTTAGAACATATCGTTGGTGGTGTTAATAGTCCTTCTCGTTCTTTCAAAGCAGTTGGAGGCGGTTCTCCCGTTGCAATGGAACGTGGAAAAGGTGCTTATTTCTGGGATGTAGATGGAAATAAATATATCGATTATTTAGCAGCATACGGTCCTATTATTACTGGACATGCTCACCCGCATATAACAAAAGCAATTACAACAGCTGCTGAAAATGGTGTACTATACGGAACGCCAACAGCACTAGAAGTAAAATTTGCAAAAATGTTAAAAGAAGCAATGCCTGCATTAGATAAAGTCCGCTTCGTAAACTCTGGTACAGAATCCGTTATGACAACCATTCGTGTTGCCCGCGCTTACACTGGTCGCACAAAAATTATGAAATTCGCTGGTTGTTACCACGGTCATTCCGATTTAGTACTTGTAGCAGCTGGTTCTGGTCCTTCTACTCTTGGAACTCCTGATTCAGCTGGTGTGCCACAAAGTATTGCACAAGAAGTTATTACCGTTCCCTTTAATAATGTAGAAACCTTAAAAGAAGCGTTAGATAAATGGGGACATGAAGTAGCAGCTATCCTTGTAGAGCCAATCGTTGGAAACTTCGGTATTGTAGAGCCTAAACCAGGATTCCTTGAAAAAGTAAACGAACTTGTTCACGAAGCTGGCGCATTAGTAATTTATGATGAAGTTATTACTGCTTTCCGCTTTATGTACGGTGGTGCTCAAGACTTACTTGGTGTAACACCAGACTTAACTGCACTTGGTAAAGTTATTGGCGGCGGACTTCCAATTGGCGCTTACGGTGGTAAGAAAGAAATTATGGAACAAGTTGCCCCGCTAGGACCTGCATACCAAGCAGGTACAATGGCAGGAAACCCTGCTTCTATGGCATCAGGTATCGCTTGCTTAGAAGTACTTCAACAAAAAGGCGTATACGAGAAATTAGATGAACTTGGCGCAATGCTTGAAAAAGGAATTTTAGAGCAAGCTACAAAAC
Source organism: Bacillus sp. AR13-1 (assembly GCF_008042285.1). Classification (NCBI taxonomy): domain Bacteria; kingdom Bacillati; phylum Bacillota; class Bacilli; order Caryophanales; family Bacillaceae; genus Bacillus; species Bacillus sp. AR13-1. Next base: position 73,789 of record NZ_QNUA01000030.1, on the reverse strand, counting down.
ATAACATCGATATTACAGTAAACCGCCTAAAGGGTGCATTAACTGTATACTTCACGACAAATACAATTGAAGATTACGATGCAGCCAAAAATACAGATGGTGAAATGTTCGGTAGATTCTTCAAACTTATGCTTCAAGAAGGTATTAATTTAGCACCATCTAAATATGAAGCATGGTTCTTAACGACAGAACATACAAAAGAAGATATCGAATATACAATTGAAGCTGTTGGAAGAGCATTTGCTGCTTTAGCAGACAATAAATAATACTGTCATTACAAGGAAAAAAGAAAGCTTACCTTTCTTTTTTCCTTTTTTCTATTTCATAAATCCCACATTAATAGTATAATTATTCATAATTATCTGTTTTATATTCTTTTAGATCGTTATTATCTCTGTGTACAAGGTGATTTACACCTTAAATAGTAAGATTATTCAATCTTTTAAAAGAGGGGGGATTGACGGATGCTCAATAAAAAAAATAAATGGACACCGTCTTTATTTCGAGATTATAGAAATGCAGAACATGATGCGTGTGGAATCGTTTCCGTTATGGAAAAAAGAAGAATTCCTACAAAAGAAAACATCGATCTTTGTATACAATCGCTAGTCAAAATGAATCATAGAGCTGGTTTCATTAATGGCGAAGGAGATGGTATCGGAATTCATATCGACATGCCAAAAGCACTTTGGAATGAAAAACTGAAAAGTAGCGGATATAATCCAACGATTGTGGATCATCCCCACTTTATCGTTGGACATTTTTTTCTAAACAAAAAAGAAAACATTGCTGAGTTAAAAGATTACATTCGTACGCAACTAAACAATGAAAGCTTTACAATTGTTCTCGAAAATGATGATGTAATAAACTCAGATGCACTCGGTCCGCTTGGTAAACAAGAAGAACCTTTATTTTGGCAAATTGCCCTTATCGCCGAAAGTGAAGTTAAAAATATTGAACAAACATTATTTTCTGTAACAATAAAAATCGAAGAAAATGAAGCAATTCATGTTGCCTCATTAAGTCGTGATCATGTTGTATATAAAGTTCTAGGTGCTGGAGATACACTCGTTGCTTATTACAACGATTTACAACACCCACTTATCGCTTCAACTATGACACTAGGACATAATCGCTATTCTACTAATACATTATCTAATTTTTTTCGTGTACAACCATTTAGCATTCTCGGACATAATGGTGAAATTAATACAATTGCCAAATTACGCGATCAAGCTGAAATGATTAATGTACCACTTACTGCCGGGGGCAGTGATTCCCAAGATTTAAACCGCACCTTAGAAACCCTTCTCGTTCAGTATAACTACAGTTTATTTGAAGCAATGGATATATTATTTCCACCAATTATTAATGAAATAAAACTTTACGAAACAAACTTACAAAACTTATACACTTATATACGTGAGGCTTGGGGGCATTTCGCACAAGGTCCAGCTGGTATTATTTCACGTTATAAAGATGAAGCTGTTTTCAGTGTCGATTCCCTTGGATTACGCCCAGTTTGGAAAGTAGAGACAGAGAGCTCCTATATTTTCTCTTCTGAACCTGGCGTTGTATCACCAACTGAATATGTAGCAGAGCCGAAACCACTCGCTCCTGGAGAAAAAGTTGGCTTAAAATGGAATCAACAAGATGAGCTGGTTCTCTATGAATACGACAATTATCAAATTGAAGTATATAACCGTTTTAAGAAACGAATCGATGTTACCAATTATCATGTAAACTTATCTATCCCTGAAACGAAAGAAACTGAGGGATTATGTGATTCGGTTCAAGTTGAAACGAATCAATACGTCGCTTTCGGCTGGGATCGAGAACATATTCAGCTCCTTGAACAAATGGCGACAAAAGGCGTCGAACCAATTCGGTCACTTGGGCATGACTCACCACTTGCCGCACTTGATACAGATAGACGAAATATTGCTGATTTCATTAAGGAAAGTGTAGCCGTTGTTACAAATCCAGCAATCGATCGCGATCGCGAAGTTGAACACTTCTCCACACGTACTGTACTCGGAGAGCGTCCGGGTTTATTAGATAACTCTAAACAACCATTTGTAATCGAGATGCTTTCACCCATTATTTTAGAAGGGAATTTAGCTCAATCTATCGCGGCAGACTTACACACGATTACGTACGAACAACTTATACAGCTATTCATTACTCATAGCTCTGTCTCTACAATTTCTGTTACATTTAGTCCATCAGAAACTCTACAAATCGCATTAAATCGAATTAGTTCCGAAGCGATAGCAGCCGTTAAAAATGGTGCTTCCCTACTATTATTAGATGACGCTAAATCTCATCAAAATGAACTGTTATGGATTGACCCACATTTAGTTACTGCTAAAGTACATCAAGCATTAACTGAAAATAAATTACGCCGGAAATGCTCTCTCGTTATACGTTCCGGTGCCCTTCGCTCCTTACACGATATCGTCACGCTATACGGATTAGGGGCAGATGGTATTAATCCATATTTATTGTTCGCAACGGTAAATGATGAAACAAAAGTACCAATTACTAATTTGTATACCGCACTTAATAAAGGACTAGAGAAAGTAATTTCAACGATTGGAATTCATGAATTACGCGGTTACGGTCGCCTCTTCTCCTCCATTGGATTACATGAGGAAATCGCAAATATATTACAAATTACGAATTTCTTCGGTTCAAATGATTTAGCTTTTTCACTTGAATCGCTTGCTAAAGATGCAAAATCGCGGGCAGATGATTATAACAACCCTAAAATTAGAATGCGAAAATCATTTCATATATTCCCGCGGATTTGGAAAGCAATTGGTGATGTTGCAAAAGGAAACTCTTATGATGATTACCGCGACAAGTTAAGTGAATTAGAAGAAAACACTCCCATCACAATCAGGCACCTTGTTCAAACAAAACAAGCACAGCATGTAGTTCCGACTGAAGAAGTGTCCATCGGCATTCACAATCATGATTTACCATTTATTATTAGTTCCATGTCATTTGGTTCTCAAAATGAAATTGCCTTTCGCGCGTATGCAGAAGCTGCCGATCAGCTAAATATGATTAGTTTGAACGGTGAAGGCGGCGAAATTAAAGATATGATTGGTAAGTACCCACATACACGCGGACAACAAGTTGCATCTGGCCGATTTGGAGTAAACGCTGAACTACTAAATTCATCAAATTTAATTGAAATTAAAATAGGTCAAGGAGCAAAGCCTGGTGAAGGTGGACATTTGCCTGGTTCAAAAGTGACTGCCAAAATTGCGGAAGCACGTAATGCTACAATTGGTTCGGATTTAATTTCACCTTCTAACAACCATGATATTTATTCAATTGAAGACTTGGCTCAAATGATTACAGAAATTAAAACGGCTAATCATCTTGCAAAAGTAGCTGTAAAAGTTCCTGTCGTTCCTAACATCGGAACAATTGCTGTCGGTATCGCAAAAGCTGGCGCTGACTTTATTAACATTAGTGGATTTGATGGCGGAACAGGTGCTGCGCGTATTCACGCATTGCAACATGTTGGTCTTCCTGTAGAGATTGGTGTTAAAGCTGCTCACAATGCGTTACTAGAAGCAAATATGAGACATAAAGTAGAGATTTGGGCAGATGGCGGTATTCGAAGTGTAAATGACGCCTTAAAAATCATGCTCCTCGGAGCAAACCGGATCGGATTTGGCACATTATCAATGATTGCAATCGGCTGTACAACTTGCCGTGGTTGTCATCTTGATACGTGCCACGTCGGAATTGCAACACAAATTGAATCTGAAGCTCAAGCGAAAGAACATGGACTGCGCCGTTTCGTTCCACGTGAATTAGAAAGCGCAGTTACAGGGCTATTAAGCCTATTCACCACTTTCGGTGTAGAATTGAAACGGTTAACAGGGCAACTCGGTTATACAAATTTACAAGAAATTGTCGGGCGTTCCAATTTATTAGAACAAGTTCGAGGTCAAGATTTGTTAGAGTTATGTAATTTACTGCAAACAATAGAAAATCCAACTGTTACAACAACAGTATCTGTAAAAGAAAAACAATTTGAAACAGTGCATTCTCCTCACTCAAAAGAATTAGTAGGAGTTGGCGTAGAACAACGAGTTATGGGCGGTTTAGAATCTTGTTATCGCGTTCGCAGTAAATTATATGAAGATACAAAGCTTGAACCACTTACATTAAAGTATACAAATGGCTCTGTTCCTGGAAATGGATTAGGTGCTTACAATAGCGAAAACTTATTTATACACGTAAATGGCGGTGCGCAAGATGGTATCGGTAAAACTTCATTTGGCGGTGGCATTTATATAACGAAAGCAAAAGGTAAAAATGGAACATATTATAACGGATCTGTCGGAAAAGGATTTGGATACGGCGCTCAAAAAGGTGCATTATACGTGCAAGGTAACGCTGATGCTCGTGCTGGCATTCGCCTTTCTGGAGCAGATATGATAATTGGAGGCAGAATTACAAAACCACTCCGCGAAAAAGAACAAGGAAATATCGGAGTATATTCTAATATAAAAGGATTTGCTTTTGAATATATGACAAATGGTCGCGCTCTTGTTTTAGGAGATCCTGGTCCATGGATTTGTGCCGGCATGACTGGTGGTGTTGTTTATTTACATCATGAGCCAAACTTAGGTTTAACAGAACACGCTTTAAAAAGAAGAATTGCTAAAGGTGCAAATGTAACATTGCAGCCAATTAGTAAAAATGGTTTGCAAGATGTGAATGAATTATTATTAGACTACATTCGTGTATTAAATGAGCACGAACAATATGAAGAAGTCGCTTTGTTAACGCCATTATTAGATGATATCCAGCTTCACTTCTATGAAATTATCCCGAAAAAAGAACAGGCGGATCCATCTATTTCAACTGAATGACATGTACAATATTTATTTTCATAAAAAAATTGACGAAGCGAACATCGCATAGTAATCTAGAATAACAATTTGAAACCTGCTGAAATTCAGCAGGTTTTTTTATTAAAGAATAGATGTTTAAAGAGAATTTGGAGAAATTATAAATTGATTGTAATTTATTTATTAAACTTTTTAACGTCACTAAAATATCACTTGCTAACATATTGTAATGAATGTATAGTATCATGTTGTACATTCATTATGACAAGAGAAAGGATATCAATAAGGGTATGAAACTTGGTGCTCGCATTTTAAAAACGGGTATTGCCATTACATTAGCTTTATTTGCTTGTATTTTACTTCAATTACCGAGTCCTGTATTTGCGGGAATCTCAGCTATCTTTGCTGTTCAACCGTCTGTATACCGCTCGTATTTAACTGCTCTTGAGCAAATTCAAGCAAACGTAATTGGTGCTGTATTCGCTATCGTATTTGCTACTGCTTTTGGACATAATCCTTTTATTATTGGATTAACGTGTATATTAGTAATTGCTCTTACTTTACAATTACGCTTAGAAAAAACAATATCACTCGCTTTAGTAACAGTTATCGCCATTATGGAGTATCAAGGCGAAGATTTCTTTAATTTTGCCTTACTTCGATTCGCGACGATTATGATTGGAATTATTGCGGCTTCGCTTGTAAATTTAGTATTTATGCCGCCAAAATATGAAACAAAACTTTACCATCGCATCGTTGATAATACAGAGGAAATTGTTAAATGGATTCGTATGAACAGTAGGCAAGCTTCTGATTTTACAACGCTAAAAACCGATATTGATCGCATGAAAGAAAAAATGATTAAACTAAATCATTACTATTTGCTGTATAAAGAAGAAAGAAGCTATACGAAAAAAATACAATTCGCGAAAATTCGTAAGCTCGTTTTATTCAGACAAATGTTAGCGACAACAAGCCGCGCTTTAAGCACGTTAAAATCATTACATCGCACCGAAAATGAACTGCGCTATATGCCAGAAGAGTTTCAGGAATCTATTCAAAACGAACTTGATTCATTAACGCATTATCACGAACAAGTGTTATTAAAATTTATTGGTAAAGCAAAGAAACAACAATCCGTTGAGATGCTTGATGAAGTTGAAACCGGTAAACAAGAATTGATTGATATCTTTATGGATTATCAAAATAAAGACGATGAGGAAGCATATAAAATATGGTTACACCTCTTCCCTCTTATTTCTTCAATTATTAACTACAGTGAGGAAGTAGAGCATTTAGATTTACTTGTGGATAGCTTCTACACATACCATAAACCAGAAAGCGAACTCCAAATCGAAGATAAAAAAGAAGACGAATAAAAAAACAGCTCCTTTTACGCTAAAGGAGCTGTTTCTGTTATATGCTGAAGTTGATATAGATTGTAATAAAACCCCCTCTTTTTCATTAACTCTTCATGAGAACCCTTTTCTTTTATTTCACCATCTTCAACATAAATAATTGTATCAACATGCGTAATCGTCGCTAATCGATGTGCAATAATAATTGTTGTCCGATCTGCAGCTAACGTTTGCAGTGCCTCTTGAATATATCGTTCATTTTCTAAATCTAAAGCGGAAGTTGCTTCATCTAATATAAGTAAAGACGGATTCTTTAGAAAAACCCGTGCGATTGCTACACGCTGTCTTTGTCCACCAGATAATTTCACACCACGTTCCCCAACGACAGTATCATAGCCCTCTGGCAACTCTGTAATAAAATTATGAATTTGTGCAGCTTTGGCAGCTGAAATCACTTCCGCCTCTGTAGCTTTCGGATTGCCATATAAAATATTAGCCCCGATTGTATCGCTAAATAATAAATTATCTTGTAGCACAATTCCAATATGACTACGTAAATTTCTCATATTATACTTTCTTACATCTATCCCGTCTATATAAACTGCACCTTCAGAAACATCGTAAAAACGCGGAATTAAACTAGCAAGAGATGACTTTCCTCCTCCACTTGCCCCTACAAGCGCAACCTTCTCTCCCGGGCGCATAGTTAATGACAGATTATGCAATATTTCTTTTTCATCCGCATTATAACGAAAAGAAACATTATCAAATATAACTTCCCCATCTAGCCTTTTCGCTTGCACCGCATTTGGCACATTAACAATATCGTATTTTTCATCCAACAATTCAAACACTCGATCCATCGAAGCGAAAGACTGTGTTAATGTTGTAGATGAATTAACAAGGCGACGAAGCGGACTATATAAACTATCCATATATCCAACAAAAGCAACCATCGTACCCAGTGTTAACGACCCTTGAATTACCTCATATGCCGCAAAACCAATAACAAGTAACGGCCCTAAATCCGTTAACGTATTCACTACCGAAAACGTTCTCGCCGTCCAACTCGTATGAGTTAGTGCTTTCGTTAAAAATTCATTGTTTCTCTTTTCAAACTGTCCTCTTTCATACTCTTCTAATGCAAAACTACGTGTCACTTGCATCCCTTGAATACGTTCATGTAAATACCCTTGCATAGTTGCTAACGCTTGCGAGCGCTCTTTCGTCAATTTTCGAAGGCGCCCGAAAAAATATTTCACTGCAACTACATAAATAGGTAAGATTAATAAAGCAACAAAGGTTAATTTTATATTCATAGAAAACATAACGATAATGGCAATAACAATTGTTGCAGTATCTAACCAGACATTCATAAGACCAGTAATTACAAAGTCCTTCGTTTGTTCTACATCATGGATTACACGTGAAATAAGCTCCCCTGTTTTTGTGTTCGAATAATAACGTAAGCTCAATTTTTGCAAGTGCCCAAAAATGTATTTTCGTAAATCGTATAGTATTGTATTGGCAATGCGCTGCGCGAAATATTGACGATAATATTCTATCGGCGGTCTTACTACTGCAAAAATAAAAAAAGCAATCCCAATTGCGGTTATTAATTGAGACGTTTTTTCTTGAAGCGATCCCGTGCCTTGAATAACATCATCAATAATATACTTTAATAACCATGGCATAATAAGCGGGATACCGAACTTCACAAGACCAATAATAATTGTAATAGCAATAAGCCATCGATATGGTTTAACAAATTGTAAATATCTTTTTATACCTTGCACATAATCCCCCCTCTAATAGGACAAACCTGCCGGGAAATTCCCTGCAGGTTTGTTTTAATTTCTGTACATTAAATATCTTTCGTACCACATATCTACGAAATCCGGTGCGAATGGACCTTTTCTTTGATGAATCCACTGTGTTAAATGTGCTACATTTCGTTTTAAAATTGTATCAATAACAGGTGGATACTGCATGATTTGACTATGCTTTTCATACTCATCTTCATCCAAAAGTGTATATGTCATATCTGGATACACTTTAATGTCTAAGTCGTAATCAATATACTTTAATGCTTCAGAGTCATATGCAAAAGGAGAACTTAAATTACAATAATAATATACTCCTTCTTCTCTCAGCATTCCAATTACATTAAACCAATAATTAGCATGGAAGTAACAAATCGCAGGTTCGCGAGTAACCCATGTTCGACCATCTGATTCCGTAACTACTGTACGATCATTTGCTCCGATCACAAGGCTCTGCGTTCCTTTTAAAATTGTTGTCTCTTCCCACATTCTATGAATGGAGCCATTATGTTTATAACTATGTATTTGTACCTTTTCTCCTTCTTTGGGAAATCCCATATATGCTCCCTTCTTTCAACCGCAAATGCTTTTCTTAAGTTGTCTTAACTACCCCTTGAACTGCATTCACTTTTTTTCTATTATAACTTTTTTGTCAAAATTTTAAAACTAAAGCGATAGGACACTTGTTTTCATGAGGAATATAATGAAGTTTGTATTATTGAATACCACATCACTAACCCTTTTAACGAAGGAACATTTCCTATGAATTAGCAATACGTATTTTAGAAGATTAAACGAAGATATAACAAAAAGAAAAGCCCCCTCACCTCTGTTTAAGAAAGGACTTTTCACCTAAAATCAACAACATATCTCACCCTTAATTTGAAATTATTTTTTCGGTTTCAAAAGATTGAATCACATTATTCGTTTGCTGTTCAAATTTTTCATGCAAAAGTTTTAATGCTATTTCTGTTCTATATATTTCTTGACGGATAAAATGCAATTCTTTTTTATCGCACGTATCCCTTCCACTCATTTCAATTTGCTGATACTTCTCTAAATGTGATTGTAACTTTAAAAGCTCATCCATCGTTTCCAACTGCTCTCCTACCAACTTATCAAAATCGTTCATCACTTACCCCCTTTTTGATTCATTCGCCAGTTATAATTCCTATTACATATTTTCTAATCGTGAACTTCTTTCTCCTTTGACTATATTTGTTGACTTATTAGAAGTTATGTCGTTCCCTTTATTTTCATTACAGTGACACGCACACAAAGAAAACACTTCTCTCGAATTGGAGAAGTGTTTTTCTTTCATTACTCGTTTGAACTAGAAGATTGTGATTGTTTTGCAGCTGATTGTGCATTTTGTTTTTTCACTGCATGCACATCTGTTTCAGTTGCAAACTCTGTACCATAACTAGCATTTGCACTTTGAGCAGCAGAAGCTTGTGCTTTCTGTGCCTCTGATTGTGCGTTCGCTTGTTTTACTGCTTGTACATTCGTTTCAGTTGCAAACTCTGTACCATAGCTAGCATTTGTACTTTGAATGCTAGCACCAGAAGTTGCCTTATTATAACCTTGTTGTTTTTTACTCATCTTTCTCACCTCCACAATCAATAATGTAACCAATTCACTTAGAAGTTATCCCTAATTTTCTTTTTAAAAATTCACGTATATATCTCTTATCACTCATTCAAACTACATATGATGGAGGTGGGAATATGTATACTGGACGTGATATGACTGAGCTAACTATGATTTCCAAAAATGAATGGAAAGAGGATGAATTAGCTTATTTTCATCATTCATTTCAGCAAATTATGCCTTATCTAAATGTAGAGGGACAAACGATTTATAAAGAAGTTGTGAAAGAAATCGAGTCACGGGGCGGATTATAAACGCGTGGATTTTCAACCTCAAAATACAAATTTATTTTCAATATAAAAAAACGTGTTCCAAAGTTCTGGAACACGTTTTTATTATTTATCCCGCTATTTGCCGGGCAGTAAGACCCCACCTCAAAATGCAGCGAAAGCAAAGAAGTTAGGTTGGGGTCGGGCTGCCCATAAAAGCCCGATTGGTGAGGGCTAATAATCAGTGGGGGATGAAGAAACCCCCCACTGATTAAAGTTTCACTTTACTGCATTGTAATTTTCTCAACACACTTTTCGTAAATTGTACGATGTGATTTCGAGAAAGGTAACTGTTCAAACGCTTCTTTCGATACAAACTTTAATGTATCCGTTTCGACAATATTACCTGTTACTTTTCCGTAAAATATGAAGATATCCCAAGTACGATGTGTAAAAGTATGTTGTACATTCATCGCGTATTCATCAATAGAAACAGAGAGATCAAAGCTCTCCTTCATATAATCCGTAAGCTGTTGTTTTTGATTACGAATACCTTCACTTAGTTCAATATTCGGGAACTCCCACATATTAGCCAGTAATCCCGTACTTGGGCGTTTATTAATTACGTAACGGCCATCTTCAGTTTGAAGTACTCCCGCAACGAGCGGTACCATTGTAGGTGCTTTCGCTTTACTCTTCACTGGTAGTTCTTTTTGAACACCTTCAGCATACCCTCTGCAATGTTCACGTACAGGACAAAGTAAACAAGATGGATTTTTCGGTATACAAATTAATGCCCCTAATTCCATCAAACCTTGGTTAAAATAAGATGGATTTTCTATAGAAATAATTTCACGCACAATCTCTTCAAAAACTTTTCTCGTTTTCGGTTTTGCAATATCATCCCACACTGATAAAATACGAGATAATACGCGCATAACATTTCCATCAACCGCTGGCTCTGGTATGCCATATGCAATACTTAAAATGGCACCTTTTGTATATGGTCCCACTCCTTTTAATTTTTCAATTTTCTTTACATCGCTCGGTACTGTCCCGCCGTATACTTCTTTTACCTCTTTTACTGCAGCATGTAAATTTCGTGCTCTAGAATAATAACCTAAGCCTTCCCATGCTTTTAATACTTCTTCATCATCGGCAGTTGCTAGCGCTTCAAGCGTAGGAAACTTCCCCATAAAATTTGCGTAATATGGTTTTACAGCCTCTACCCTTGTTTGCTGTAACATAATTTCTGAAACCCAAACACGGTATGGATCTTTATTTTTTCGCCACGGTAAATCACGTTGTTCTTTTTCAAACCAACCAATTAAATCATTTTGAAACTGTTCTATGTTAAACTCATTTAATATTTCAAGTGTCAAACTTGATCCCCCTCATTTTTTTGCATATACGTACTATTATAAAGATTTTAGGAAAAAATTTAAGTAAGATGACATAGGAAATAGAAGGCAAAGGACTTGAGGTATCGAATAAAAAGAGTTACATTAATAAAAAACGGAGGTGGATTTCTATGGACACAGCCACTCACCTTGTTATGGGCGTTACTCTAGGCAGTTTGGCAACATTAGATCCAGCTATAGCACAAAGTGATATTGGGCCACAAGCAGTGATGCTTGCAACAATTGCCGGTTCCAATATTCCTGACATCGATACAGTTTTAAAATTGCGTAATAACGCTAAATATATAAGAAATCATCGCGGGATTACTCATTCCATCCCTGCAGTGATCCTTTGGTCACTCCTTATAAGTGGCATCTCTTTCGCCTTCTTTTCAGACGCTCCCTATCTGCATCTACTACTTTGGTCATTTATTGCCGTCTTTCTTCATGTCTTTGTGGATATTTTCAATGCCTATGGTACACAGGCATTAAGGCCCTTCACAAAAAAATGGGTAGCGCTCGGTATAATTAATACGTTTGATACTGTCATTTTCTTTATCCATATACTTGCTATCGCCTGTATGCTTGTCGGAGCACATAAAGGCTATACTGCTTTAGCAGCGTATATATTAATGTTTGTTTACTATATCGGCCGCATTATGATGCATCGAAATATTAAAAGTGTAGTATACAAACGTTTCAAAAATGTAGAGAAAGTAATTATTTCTCCTTCTTACAAATTTTATCATTATCATTTAGCCGTCGTTACAACTGAACATTACTACGTAGCAAGATGGCACCGCGGTAACATCCTTGTATACGATAAATTTAATCGCGTACCGTTCCCGAATACCGCCATTATGCAAGCCGCTGTGCGAGATGAAAATATATCTGCTTTCTTATCTTTCTCGCCTGTATATCGCTGGGATATTTTCGATTATGATAACTATTATGAAGTTCGATTTATTGATTTGCGGTATCGAAGTAAAGATTATTATCCATTCGTCGCAATCGTTCAGCTCGATCAAAATTTAAATATTATTAGTTCATATACAGGATGGATTTTCAGCGAAGAGAAACTTCGAAAGAAACTGGAATTGCTTCCACATTAAAAAAAGCGACCTACGTCGCTTTTTTTAATGTTTCAAATGATCTTCTTGATTGATTAAATGGCTATACTTCGGATTATTTGTACGCATTTCATGAAGGCGCCCTCCATGATTATTAACCCATGTTCGTACCACTTGTTCAGTCATTTCCTCACCTTGGTAACGACCTGATTTAGCATAAGTTGTTCGGAAGTCTTCCCACAGTAATTCAACCCATGCACGAGCTTGTGCGTAAGAAAGGTTGTCATTTTTATCTAATAATTCTTTCGTTAATGTTTCATAAATATCATTCATGTTCTATTCTCCTTTTACCTATTTATTCCCTTAATTTCTAAAGGATAGTTTCTTCTATTTTGCACATTCTATAAGTGATACTTCTTAAAGAGGTATCAACTGATAATGAGGGGGCGTTCTTAATGGGTAGACAAGCCGAATTTTGGTCTGAGTCAAAAAACAACAGCAAAATCGACAGTCAACCGAAAGCGAAATCACGCTTCGCTTCGAAACGACCTAACGGCACAATTAATACGCACCCACAAGAGCGTATGCGTGCTGCAAATCAGCAGGAAGAGTAGTACAAATTAAATTCCTACACGAGGTGATAAAGATGAGCTACCGTGACCATTTAGATCGTCGTTCTGAATTATTTAACCATACGTGGACTCGTCCAAAACATGCGAAGGCGCAAGTTAACGGACAGACGCAACAAACCCAGTCTCTCATTATACTGGCAAACGAATGTAAAAAACGCCAATTTTAGAATCTCCTATCTCCTTTAACGCCTACCAAAGATGAAAACCAGAGAGATTCGCTCTCTGGTTTTTATTTTTCTTGTAGCAAGGAAATTGGTATTCCAATCTCTTCATTATCATGTTGCTTATATCCCCAAGCAAATACCCCATTGAAATACGTAATTTTAAATACCACACCAGGTTCTTCTACTAATTCATATGTCTCACCAATATGGAATTTATTTATATCTATCATATAAGCACGAGCCATAGCCATTTTTCTCATTAATACATCGAATTCATTTACAATTCCAAGTTGCTCAGCCTTTACTGCTTGCTCCTTCAAAACCCCAATTTCTTCCCTTAGCTCATGTGGTGTCATTTCACTATAGCGTTTTGGCGTACCCATCTTATTTCCTCATCCCTCTTCACGTTTCATTTGTAAAAATATATCTATCTCATCAATAGAGAATCCTTTTCGATATAACGCTTGCTTCACCTTATTTTCGAATGTCCAACCATCATACTTCTTATATTTCTCATAATATTTATTCCCATGATAGTGTAACGCTTCTTCTTGCTGTTCGTCATCTTTTTCGTCTTTCAATTCTTCCAAGCAAATTTGAATCACATCTCTAGAATATCCTTTACGAACAAGCATTTCATCTAACTTTAGCTTCATTTGTAAAAATGAATGCTTTTGATAAGATTTTTTCTTCTTTTCTATAAGAAACAAAGCATTCTCCATTTGCTTCTCCTTTGGATACTCTTGTAAACTATGTGTAATGATTAAATCCTGAACACCTTTACTTAATAGCCCTCTCCTAATAACAGTTGGACCTTTTTGATTCACATTACTTTGCGTTCGCACGTATGAAATAGCGTACTCTTTATCATTAATATATCGATCATGTAATAATTTCGAAACGACTTCAGAGATGATGGCCTGTCCCACTTCTTTTTTTCGTAAGAAATCTTCTATTTCTTGTTTTGTTCTCATTTGATAGGATAAATAGGAAATCGCTTGTAAATATGCTTTTTGTACCTCTTCATTGTACAAAATATTCCCTAACGCTACTTCATCAATTTCTAAGCCTTTTTGTAACCCATGTTTCATTAAGATTGATTGATTCACACTAAACCCGTACTCTTCGCCTTGACCTTTATCAATATAAATATTAAATCGTTCTTTCGATCGTTTTTGCACTTCTATTTTTGTAATGACAGTCATACTCTCACCTCTCTATTATTTTAACATAGTCAAGGAACGTTTTTTCTTTTCAAGAATATATATAATGAGGAGGAAATGATTGTGAAAATCGCAATTTCTGGTGGCTCTGGCTTTATAGGCAAATCCCTTTCTAGTTTTTTTATTCAAAAGGGATTTACTGTTTACATTCTTACTCGAAAAAAAATTGCTGAAACTTCACACACTAACCTTCAATACGTACAGTGGACACCGGATTTACAGACCTTCCCTCTCTCCTCTATCGATGTAGTTATTAATCTAGCCGGAGAATCTATTAATAGTAGATGGACAAAAAAACAAAAAGAATCAATTTTAAACAGTAGAATTCAAACAACAAAAGGACTCATTAAACAATTACAAACACTTGAAACAAAGCCACACACATTTATTAATGCAAGTGCCATTGGATACTATGGGACATCTGAAACCGAATCTTTTACAGAACAGCAAGAGACTCCAGGAGATGACTTTTTAGCAAACACAGTATATTTGTGGGAGCAAGAAGCATCTAAAGCCCGCTCCATTGGAATAAGAACTGTCTACACAAGATTTGGAGTCGTATTAGGCGCAGATGGAGGAGCTCTTCCAAAAATGCTACTTCCCTATCAATTATATATCGGCGGTACACTTGGATCTGGAAACCAATGGTTATCATGGATTCATATAGACGATGTCGTTCGCATGATTGATTTCATCATTCACAAAAAAGAAATTGACGGACCTTTTAATATTACAGCGCCAACGCCAATACGGATGAAAGAGTTCGGTGAAATTATTGCCACTATAACTAGGCGACCTCATTGGCTACCTGTTCCTTCATTTGTACTTCGCGCTTTACTCGGTGAGATGAGTATACTTGTATTAGAAGGGCAACATGTATTACCCAATAAAGCTATTAAACATGGATATCAATACACATTTCCAACAGTTAACCATGCATTACAAAATATCCTCTTGCATACAATGTAGTACTTTTAAAATACAGTTTTACGGGTAGTCTATCTCCTCCAAGACTTCTTACTTTTTAAACACCGGAGCATTACTACACGAAAAACCTTTCAGTTACTTTGTCTAAACCTATTCTACACATTACAAGGTGACGGAAATGAGGTCTCTATGAAAATATTGCTCAAACAAGCCATTGTATATCCTATTACATCCCAAAAGTTTCAAGGAGATGTACTCGTTATAGGAGAACGCATTGCCGCGGTCAAACCTCATATTGATACTACTCAGGATATGACCGTTATAGATGCACGAGCTCTTCATCTCTTGCCTGGATTTATTGATGTTCATACTCACCTTGGCCTCTACGATGAAGGTACTGGTTGGGCTGGTAATGATGCAAATGAAACATCCGAAGTTTCAACACCACATATCCGTTCTTTAGACGGGATTCATCCTTTTGATATTGCATTTCAAGACGCTGTACAAAATGGTGTTACGACTGTTCACGTGATGCCCGGAAGCCAAAACATTATCGGCGGTACTACTTGCGTAATAAAAACTGCTGGAACTTGCATAGATCATATGATTATTCAGGAACCTGCTGGTTTAAAAATTGCCTTTGGAGAAAACCCTAAAAAGTTCCATAGTAACGGTACAAAAGAATCAATAACACGTATGGGAATTATGGGGTTACTTCGTGAATCATTCTATGACGCACAACACTACGGGCATGAAGCTGATTTTCGAATGCTACCTATTTTAAAAGCACTCCGCCGAGAAATACCGGTACGTATCCACGCTCACCGCGCAGATGATATCACTTCAGCTTTACGCTTTGCGACAGAATTCAATCTTGATTTACGTATTGAACATTGTACAGAAGGACACTTTATTGTTGAAGAGCTTTCGAAACACAATTTAAAAGTTTCAGTTGGACCTACTCTTACGCGACGTTCGAAAATCGAACTTAAAAACAAAACGTGGGATACTTATCATATTTTATCGAAAAATGGAGTAGAAGTTTCTATTACAACCGACCACCCTTATACACCAATTCAATATTTAAATGTTTGCGCTGCCATTGCAGTAAGAGAAGGATTAGATGAGAAAACAGCGTTGGAAGGAATCACTATTTTCCCAGCTCGAAATTTACGTTTGGAGGATAGAATTGGAAGCATTGATGTTGGAAAAGATGCTGACCTCGTGTTATGGACACATCATCCTTTCCATTATTTAGCCAAGCCTGTACTCACTATGATTGACGGAAAAATAATTTACAAAAAAAATAAAAAAAACTAGTTTATTTTTTTGACTAGATACAGTATTATACGATTATAAACTGAATGAAACCATAATCAATTTGTGTCGTGATTATCATTTTCAAATTGATGAATGGGGAAGGCAAATGGTGCGCCACCAGCGTTAGAAACTGGTTCTAGTGGGTTCGATTCCCACCCCGAAATTTTTTAAAGATTGATATAAAAATTTCGAGGGTGGGTGCTTTTTCGTCATGCTACCCTCGTGTGAGGAGGAGTTAGTGTGTTGAAAAAACGCGACTTACACGACAGCCACGTTCTATACGAATTAATGGTGGATCCTGCTGTCTTCCCTTTTGTGCGTCAAAAGGCCTATTCTTATGAAGAATATTTATTTTTAACGAAACAAACAATCGAAGCCGAAGAGCGTGGAGAATTAATCTCACGCACAATTTTAGATGAATGGGGTAACCCCATCGGCACAATTACTTTATTTGATGTGCAAGAAAAAGCTGGATTCCTCGGAACTTGGCTTGGCAAACCATATCATGGTAAAGGATATAATAAATTGGCGAAAGATTCATTTTTTAGCGAACTTTTCTATGAATTAGATATTGAAACGATTTTTATGCGTATTCGTAAAATAAATATTCGGTCTATTAAAGCTGCCGAAAAACTACAATATGTAAATCTAGCAAACGAAACAAGAAAAGCCGTTTATGATGAAATTAACGCGCATGAAGAAGTATATAATTTATATGAAATTCCAAAAGATCAGTATACACTTGCAACAATGCGAGATACAACATTCCAAGAAGCACACCAATTAAAAGAAGCGTAATCTAAAAATTCAGAAATAATAATCAATCATTACTAGTTTGACATATATGTATATCACCCCATGTCTTTGGAAACGATAGATAGTGACTTTAGGACACGAGGTGATTTGTAATGGATAAAAAGAAACATGATAAAGCAAAAAACACATTATCTAGTACACAAGAAGTTCTCTATCAGCGAGAATTTCGAAAAGCAGATCGTGCAGCGGGCTATCGCTCAAAAAGTATTTAAAGTGAAACTGAATAATTAGAAGGTTTCCCCCCTAATTATTCAGTTTCATTACATAAGATTTTCCAATGAATTAGCAAAAAAGGTTCCTTATTTATAAGGAACCTTTTTTGTGGACAACCTTATCCACAAAAACCGTAGAATTGTGCATAAATTACAAAAGTATTTTACGAATTCATTTATTTAAATGAATTCTAAACGTGAGAATTGTGGATAATTTTCTAAAAATTGTGGATTATGTGGATATAGCTGTTAATATTCCGATTTTACTGTCTAATGAAAGCGTAATCCTTTGTGGATAAAGTGAAACTTTAATCAGTGGGAGTTTTGTTTATCCCCACTGATTATTAGCCCTCACCAATCGGGCTTTTGCGGGCAGTTAATCCCCACCTAACTTCTTTGCTTTCGCTGAATTTTGAGGTAGGGGTCTTACTGCCCACAAATAGCGGGATAAGTTAATAATTCACGTTTATTTTTTTTACAACAATAAAAAAAACCCTCTTTAAATGCTTAAAAGAGGGTTTCATATTAAGTAAAAGATTCGGCAAGAACTGGTGATTTAATAGGTATATGATTCGGCTCTGCATGATTTTCTGCCAAAATTGTATCCACAATATGACCAGCTGGCTCAGGACGATAAATACTTTTCATTGCTTCTTTCATCTGAAGAAGCTTCATATCATCTTGTAATAACGCCTCTGTTTTTGCAAAAACTTCACTATCATCACGAATTACAACTGCAGCCCCTTTTTTTTCAAAATACAACGCATTTTCATTCTCTTGTCCTGGGACAGGTTTATATAAAATGACAGGTACTTGTAATGCAGCTGCTTCGCTTAATGTAATACCACCTGGCTTCGTAATCATACAAGAAGTAACACGGAACAATTCATCAATGTTTTCAACATAACCAAATACTTTTAAAGCATCAGAACCTTGTTCCTGTAGTTCCATTAAATCCTGCTTTAAAGCTTCGTTTTTCCCACAAACGACAACTACTTGTAAGTTTGGTACTGACATAAATGACTGGCATAGCTCTTTTACACTCCCTAGCACACCATGAGCACCTGCTACAATTAGTAACATCTTTTTATCCTTACATAACTGATATTTATTATATATAATTGCTGGATTTATCTTTAGCTCAAAACTGCTACGAATCGGAATCCCTGTTTCAACAATTTGTTCTGCAGGTACACCGATATCAACCATCACTTTTTTCACATGATCGGTTGCTACAAAATAACGATCTACTTCTCGATGGATCCATATTTTATGCACGCAAAAATCCGTTAATACGTTATAAACAGGAATAGAAATACCTATTTGCTTTTTCAATTCTGGTACAGCGATGATTGGAAAGGTATTAATAACAATATCCGGTTTCTCCACCTGTAATAGCGTCTTCAAACGCTTTCTCCCAAAATTCGCATACCAAGATGCTATTTTTTTATCATAAATTTTCTCTACACCATAATAAAACAAACGATATAATTCTTTTCCTACCGTATAGCTTTTTAAATATAAATATTTTGTAATATCGGTTATAACTGGATGTGATTCTCCAAACAAGTCGCATACAATTACATCTTCGATTCCTTTTTGACGAAATGTTTGTTCTAATGTTTTTGCCACTTGCACATGACCGTTACCGTAATGTGCAGTTAATATTAAAACCTTGGGGTTTTTTATCAAACAAATCCACTCCTAGCTTTTTGTTTCTCCATATTGCATATACGACAATAGGAAAAACATTTTCCTTAAAAACTACATACTCGGATTCTAATACTTTCCTGTTAGCTATGTATCTGTCGTGGATATGCAAAGCATATAAGATTGACCCCTTAATCCTATCTGTGCTCATATCTTTACATTATACTTTCCTATAAGAGCTTTCGCAATAACTTACAAATGTTCTATATTCCATAATACTCACTCTTTTACTTCTTAATTCTTTTTACTATTTTGATTTCCCTTTACAATTATGTAAATTTCTCCGCTTATTCTTTACAAAAATATGGATATTCCCTTTTCAGTATACTCTTTTCTAAATATATACTCTAGATTTTATTATGAAGAAACAAAAAGCCTAACCAAATGTTTAGGTTAGACTGCTTGTAAAATATGTTTTGCATGTTCAACATTTTCTTCTGTCGGTGGATTCACATCCGCAAGTGGATACTTATGTCCAAGTGCCTCCCATTTATAAACACCGAGCTTATGATATGGCAGCACTTCCACTTTCTTAACATTAGATAGACTTTGAATAAAGTTTGATAATTTTTGCAAATCCTCTTCACCATCGGTAACGCCGGGAACCAATACATGTCTTACCCAAATTGGTTTCTTTCTATCCGATAAATAACGAGCAAATTGTAAAATGTGTTCATTTGGTTTCCCTGTTAATTTACGATGTTTCTTTGAATCAATATGCTTCAAATCCAATAAAACTAAATCTGTATACTCCATTAAAATATCTAGCTTATTTTGGAATTCTGGTTCTTCAGAATAACAACCGCCAGAAGAATCGATTGTTGTATGGATACCAGCTTCTTTGCACTTTTTAAACAACTGGGTTAAGAAGTCTAGCTGTAATAGTGGCTCTCCACCGCTAACTGTTATACCACCTCCAGAAGCTTCAATAAATGGAAGGTAACATGTCACATCCTGCATCACTTCTTCAACTGTTATTTCTTTACCTTTACCGATTTCCCATGTATCAGCATTATGACAATATTGACAACGTAATAAACACCCTTGTGTAAATATGACATAACGAATCCCTGGGCCATCAACAGTACCACAAGACTCTACAGAATGTATTCTTCCTTTTACCATGTTACTTCCTCCTTTATTGAAACAGCCTCCCTCCGCTATATATTAAAAGCGGAGGGACACTTTTTTCACTTACATGCTTTCATGCATTGTACGGTTTATTACATCAATTTGTTGTTCACGAGTTAATTTAATAAAGTTAACAGCGTAACCAGATACACGAATTGTTAATTGTGGATATTTTTCAGGATGCTCCATTGCATCCATTAATGTTTCACGGTTAAATACGTTAATATTTAAGTGGTGTCCTTCTTTTATTGCATATCCATCAAGCATAGATACTAAGTTGCGTACTTGTACATCATCTTCTTTACCAAGTGCTTTTGGAATAATAGAGAATGTATTTGAAATACCATCTTGTGCATCTTCATATGGTAATTTAGCTACAGATAATAATGATGCTAATGCACCTTTTGTATCACGGCCATGCATTGGGTTTGCGCCCGGTGCAAATGGTTCTCCAGTACGACGTCCATCTGGAGTGTTACCAGTTTTCTTACCGTATACAACGTTAGATGTGATTGTTAAGATTGACATTGTATGAACAGAATTACGGTATGTTTTATGTTTGCGAATCTTGTTCATAAATGTTTTCACAAGATTTACTGCGATTTCATCTACACGATCATCATTGTTACCGTATTTAGGGAAATCTCCCTCAATTTCGAAATCAACTGCAATACCATTTTCATCACGAATTGGTTTTACTTGTGCATATTTAATTGCACTTAAAGAGTCTGCTACTACAGATAATCCAGCGATACCTGTTGCCATTGTACGAAGAACATTTGTATCGTGAAGTGCCATTTCAATACGTTCATAGCTATATTTATCGTGCATATAGTGAATTACATTTAATGTATTTAAGTATAGACCAGCTAACCATTCCATTGTCATATCGAATTTACGCATAACTTCTTCATAATCTAATACTTCAGAAGTAATTGGTGCGTATTCAGGACCAACTTGTGCTTTTGACTTTTCATCTTTACCACCGTTAACCGCATATAGTAATGCTTTCGCTAAGTTTGCACGTGCTCCGAAGAACTGCATTTGTTTACCAATTCTCATTGCTGATACACAACAAGCAATACCGTAGTCATCACCGTAGTCAGCACGCATAATGTCATCATTTTCGTATTGAATTGCTGATGTTTTAATAGACATTTTTGCACAGTAGTTTTTAAAGTTCTCTGGTAATTGTTTAGACCAAAGAACTGTTAAGTTTGGTTCTGGTGCTGGTCCTAAATTATCTAATGTATGCAAGAAACGGAATGAGTTTTTTGTTACTAACGGACGACCGTCTAACGCCATACCACCGATAGATTCAGTTACCCAAGTTGGATCTCCAGAGAATAGTTCATTATAATCAGGTGTTCTTGCAAATTTCACAAGACGTAATTTCATAATGAAATGGTCAACAATTTCTTGTGCTTTTTCTTCTGTTAAAGTACCATTTGCTAAATCTCTTTCAATGTAAACATCTAAGAATGTAGAGGTACGTCCAAGGCTCATTGCTGCCCCGTTTTGCTCTTTAATTGCTGCAAGATAAGCAAAGTATAACCATTGGAAGGCCTCTTGTGCATTTGTAGCTGGCTTAGAAATATCGAATCCATGAGAAGCAGCCATCTGTTTTAACTCTTGAAGTGCACGCATTTGCTCAGATAATTCTTCACGTAAACGCATTGTATCTTCGCTCATTACACCGCCAGTTAAATTATAATCAGCTTTTTTCGCTTCAATTAAATGATCTATACCATATAGCGCTACGCGGCGATAGTCACCGATAATACGTCCACGTCCATACGCATCTGGAAGACCAGTAATAACACCTGATTTACGAGCCGCTTTCATTTCTGGTGTGTATGCATCAAATACACCTTGATTATGAGTTTTACGCCAGTCTCTGAAAATCTTGCTAAGTTCTTTATCCATTTCATATCCATACGCTTCACAAGCTTGTTCTGCCATACGAATACCACCATATGGTTGTAAAGAACGTTTAAATGGTTTATCAGTTTGGAAACCGACCACTTTTTCAATATCTTTATTTAAATATCCTGGTTCATGTGATGTAATAGAAGAAACAATTTTTGTATCCATATCAAGAACGCCACCGTTTTCACGTTCCTTTGTTGTTAAATCCATTACTTGATCCCAAAGTTGTTTCGTTGCTTCAGTTGCTTCCGCTAAGAAAGAGTCTTCTCCCTCGTAAACGTTTACATTATTTAAAATGAAATCGCGAACATCAATCTCTGCTTTCCATTTTTCACCTTTAAAGTTTTCCCACGCGCTTTTTACATTTTCTAATACTTGAGTCATCCTAATCTCCTCCATTTTTGATTAGTACAGGACTACGTTTTTTTATATAACAGCTTACACACTTAGAATACTACTTTTTTTCGGAAGTGGACGAAATAGTTGTGACATGTTTGTGAAATATTGAGCAAACTACTACATACATAGTGTTAACCTCATATAAAACTCTTTAGAATTAACCCTTTCTTTAATTGTATTTTTTTGGTATTCTTATATACGAGTCCTATTTTGTAATATAAGAACGATACCCATTGTAGAGCTGTAATACTCTTATCTCCTAATCTGTTATAGTTTTTATAACAGATCAAAAAAGTGTACATACGTTGTACACTTTTTTTGTTACCACTATAAAACATCTCTTTTTCTATTTCCATCGTAAAATCCACCACGACTGTTTGTTAATGCAATTAATTGCTCTAATCCTTCTATATGATCACCAATAATTCGAAGGACAGCTGGAGGATGACCTATTTTTGCGAAATGTTCACTGGGACGAATACGGTTCATCTTATCAACATCGACACGACTTACACAAGCGATTTCAAAACCTGAAAGTACAGCTTTCACTTGTGCTACACAAGGTGACAATAATGATTTATACCCTATTTCCTTCAAACAAGTACGACTAAACGCATTAGGTACAGCAATAAGAGAGCCTACTCCTAAATCTTTTCTATCACAAGCTAAATTTAATGCATATTTAAATGCTGTTACAAGATGAAGTGGTACTCTCAAATCTAAATAATGATTTAAATCATTTAATGCGACATCCGTTCCATCTGCAATAGCTTTTGCAAAGGGATATAGCTCACTAGCTGGAATAACAAAGTCACCGTCTATAAATAAAACAATTTCTCCTTTTGCAAAATAAGTTCCAAGCGAACGCCCCACATCGTTTCCAAGTGCTTCTTTATACACAATTGTTGTTGCTCCCTTGTCTTTTGCAATTGTTGCCGTTTTATCGGACGAACCATTTACAACAACGATGATTTCAAAAGGTTCAATTTTGCGAAGCTCTTCTATAACGTTTCCAATTGTTTTCTCTTCATTTTGCACAGGAATAATTACCGATAATTGCTCTCCTTTATACAAATTAGATGTAACGCCCCATCCTTGATAAAAATCTTCAAAATTTAGAGTATGATAGACACTCTCTCTTTTCCTATTTCCATCATAATATCCTCCGCGCCCATCGCTGCCTAATATCCGCTCTGCTACAGCTTCTATATGATCACCTATCATTCGTTTTTCAGATTGAGAAAGATCCGTGCCATATGCAGCATGCTCGAATGGACGAAATTTATTTGGCGTAATAACGTCAATTGCACAATGACGACTAATTCTCCATTTACTTTGTGCTAGGCGTAGATGAGCCACAATAGGATTAACAAAGCATTCGTCTCCAATACTTTGCACAACTTCCTTCGTCAGCGCATGAGGTACAGATAATAAAGAATCAATTTTTAATTCTTCACGCTCTAACATTGCATTTAATATTTGGCGCCATACTGTCACGGAGTGCGGTTTTTGTTTCTTTAAAAATAATGCGTCCAAATTATTTAAAACGATATCCGCCTGATCATGTAAAATCGGATTAAGGAATAATTGTAATTTTGAAGTTTGAATAGCAAAATCTCCATCTACAAACAGTAATACATCACCTATCGCATGTTTTGCACCAACTGCGCGTCCAACGTCGTTACCAAGTGACTCTTTATGCTGGATTACTGTACATCCTAAGCTCTCAGCAATCGCTTCTGTACCATCATTACAACCATTTGCTACTACAATAATCTCTACTGGATTCAATGGTTTTACCGATTGAACCACATCTGAAATCGTATCCACTTCATTACATACGGGAATAATAACTGATAACGACTTAGCCATTGTTTTCTTCACGAAACCATTTAATAGTTTCTTTCAATCCTTGTTCCCACGTTACTTTCGCTTGAAACTGAACGAGTTCTCTTAATTTCGTTACGTCTGGTCTTCTATTTGGAATCTCTTCAAATCCATGTGGATATACTTCCTCAAATGGAACGTGCACAATTTTGGAAATAGACTTCGTTAATTTTTTTATATCTTCCGCTACTACCCTTATATTTTTTTCATTCTCAGAACCTATATTAATAATTTCACCATTTACCTTCTCATCCATTGCACGAATTGTTGCCTCGACCGCATCACTTACATACGTAAAGCAGCGTGTCTGCTTTCCATCTCCATACACGAGAATATCGTCACCTTGCAAAGCCGCACGAATAAATCGTGGAATTACTCCTGCGTACGGACCATCTTTCGCTCTTGGACCATAAATATTAAAATAACGAACAATCGTTACAGGTAAACCTTCTAATGCGTACCCTAAACATAATGTTTCCTCTAACGTTTTACAAATTGCATAACTCCAACGTATTTTGGAAGTTGCACCGTATAAACGATCTCCTTCTTCAGAGAATGGCGGCTCTCCCTTTCCATATACTTCAGAAGTAGATGCAAATACTACTTTCTTCTTCCCTTTTAACGCTGCTTGTAAAATATTTCTCGTTCCATCGAAATTTGTTTCAATAAGCTCTACACTTTTTTCCATTGTAGTTTTGACTCCCAAAATTGCAGCTAAATGAAACACCACATCATGTTGATTCACTAATTCATAAATTGAATTTTTATCTAAAACGCTTATTGGAATAACCCGGAGCTCTTTCATTAACTCATTATGATATTTATTTTTTCCTTTATAGAAGTTATCCACAATAGTAACTTCATAACCTCTTTTCACCAACTCTTCAGCTAAATGCGAACCAATAAATCCTGCTCCACCTGTAATTAAACATTTTTCACTCATACACTCACCTTCTTTACGATTCCACGTGTATCTATTAATCGCTCAATCCCTTTAAAAAGATTCCAATCGATACTAGAGTGATCCGTTACAATTAAAATACAATCTGCTTGTTTAATTCTTTGTTCATCTAATGGAACAGATTGATATAGTGTATCTCCAATTTTCGCTGTAGAAATATACGGATCATGATATTCTATCTTGTATCCTTCTTTTATTAATAATTGAATAATTGGCAACGCCGGTGATTCTCTCAAATCATTTACATCTTTCTTATATGCAATCCCTACTATTAAAACCGTTGCGGGTGATTGCACCACACCTTTTACTTTCCCGATTATTTTCGCTGGCATTTCTTCATTAATTACATGTGCTGCCTCAATTAATTGACTAATTGCTCCAGCCTTTCTTATTCTCCATTGAAAATATAAAGGATCTACCGGAATACAGTGTCCTCCTATTCCTGGTCCTGGCCAATACGGAGTAAATCCAAACGGTTTTGTAGATGCCGCTTCAAGCACCTCATAAAAATTAATATTCAAACTTTCACAAAGTATATTTAACTCATTTACTAATGAAATATTAACTAAGCGCTGAATATTTTCAAATAGCTTACACATCTCGGCCACTTTCGGAGAGCTAACTGGAACGACTACATCAAATATAGTGCTATACAAATCCTGTACTTTTTGTTTACACTGCTCGGTTTGTCCACTAATAACTTTTGGAATTGTTTCAACTGAATACTGGCTATTCGCTGGATCAATTCGCTCTGGAGAATACCCAATATAATAATCTTCTCCTACCTTTTTACCTGTTTGAGAAATAATCGGAATGATAACTTCCTCCAGTGTACCTGGATATGTGGAGCTTTCAAAAATGAAGGTTTGTCCTTTTTGAAGGTTTTGTTGTATATAATGGGAGGCTGAAATGAGGGCACTTAAATCTGGTTCTTTCTGCTCATTAATTGGGGTTGGCACGGTCACAATAACATAATCGCTACGCTTAAAATCCGCAACACCTTTATCTGGTGTATTCACTATTAATCTTCTTTCGTTTATTAAGCCTTGTAATACTTTAGAAGAAACATCAGGAATATAACTTTCTCCTTTAATTATTGATTCTATCTTCCTAGTATCTTTATCTAATCCCAGTACAGCATGTCCTCTTTCTGCAAAAAGGACCGCTAAAGGAAGGCCAACATATCCTAATCCAATAATGGTTACTTTACTACTAGCATTCATCTATATTCTCTTCTTCCCTTCTCAATTGTAGTATTATATCTCTATCCCTTTCTCCGTCTGTAAAACTCCCGCGCTCATTCGTATGTTGTAATAAATAAGCAATCGCCTCAAGCTGATCACCGAAAATACGATCGAATGCAGGAATTCGTCCATTTACAAACCCATGCTGCTCTGGACGTACTCGATTTGTTTTTATAACATCTACAAATTCCACTGCTGTAATAGAGCATTCTTCTAAAATAGCTTTCATTTGAGCTAGTGGTGGAATGATAAGAGAATCATATCCAATTTTCTCTATTACCTTTTTATGCATAGCATGTGGCACTGCCGTTAATGAATTGTTCCATAAATCTGGTCGTTTCGCTACCAAATTCACGAAATATTTCCCCATACTAATTGGATCTGCCGGGTGAAACATATCTAACAAACATTGCAAATCATTTAACGCCACATCATTTCCGTCTTCAATAGCATGCAAAAATGGAATTAGCTTTTTTGCCGGTATAGCAAAATCACCATCAACAAATAAACAAATATCTGCCGTAGCATGCATAGCCCCTATCGCTCGTGCTACATTATGTCCAAGTGCCTTCGCGAATTCAACTACAATAACATTCTCTAGCTTTGCTTGTTTAATTGTCTCGGCATCTGCTCCATTCGCAACAACTATAATTTCATCTACACCTGCTTTTTTCACTTCCTGTATGACAGATCTTATAGTCATTTTTTCTTCTGATACGGGTATAATAGCACTGTATTTCGCTTTTTCCTTTTGTAATAAAACTGGTTTATACTTCCCTATAAACTCTCTATCCCTGTTTCCCTCCGAAAAACCGCCACGTTTACCATATGTTTCGATTACGTATTGCAAAGCACGTAAATGATCGCCCATAATGCGACTAGTCGCTTTCGGATAAGGAGAACCAGGTGATGTACCAGTATGCACAGGACGAACTTTATTTGTATGAATTACATCAACCGAAGCCATATCGACAATATCTACTCCTCTAGACATCGCCATCGCTTGAAATAGCGCTGGATCTGCTAAGTTCCACCACCCAAGATTCTGAATAATTTCCCTACTCATCGCATGTGGAATTGCGATTAAAGAACCAACAACAAGCTCTTTTTTATTCAAATAACGATTCAACATGAATTTTCCAACTGTCGTATAGTGTGGTCTCATCTTTAAATAAACAGACCATGTTAAATTATTCACAACAATTTGGTGCCCTTGCTGAACTCCTTTCACGAAACGTTGTAGCTCTTTACTCTCAATAACGATGTCACCATCTAAAAACAATACAATTTCACCTTTTGCTTCTCTAGCTCCAATTGCCCTTCCTACATCATTACCAAGAGAATGTTTATAATAAATCACATGGCAACTATGCTGTAATGCGACTTCATTCGTTCCATCTGTCGATCCATTATCTACTACAATAATTTCATACGGCTTCAGCTTCTCCACTTCTACTAAAACTTGTGATAAAGTACTTGCTTCATTATGCGCTGGAATAACAACTGATATTCTCATACTTGTATCACTCTTACCCTTCCAAGCGAACATAAGCAATAATAGGAATACGCACAAGTACATCTTCAGGTGGTCCATAAGAAGGAGATGTACGAACACTTACTGCCCCGTCCGTAACAGATAAAAGAATACCTGCAACAATTTCAACAGCTGTCACAACTTGCACTAATTCACCAACATGGTTACGCAATTCATCAGTAAATAACATATATAAGTCTCCTTTCTTACACTTCTTTCATTGATATAATACTTGTAAATGGTAATAAAACTTCAGTTCCTATTCCTTCTTGCAGCGTTAAGAAATCGTCACCAACTGCTACAATAACACCTATTAACTGTCCAACTGTCACAGTAATTTCTACGTTTTTACCTAAATATTGCTTTGCAATTTCCTTAAAAGGTGATGTATTGCATTCTTTTAAAATGTTACAAATAATAGATTGAAATTGACTTGATTCTATAAACTCTTCCGTAGCTTGCTTAGAATTTCTTTGAATAAATCTCGCAAAGTTTTGTGAAAATAAAAGTCGTTCCACAGCAGGCAGTAACTTATTATCTAAAAAATAATCTAATTGTCTATTAAACAATCTCGATAACTTTTTCCAATACTTACCGAACAGACACATACACTTCTCCTCCTATTATTTTTAAATTATAAAAAATACATCCATACATCTTAATCTATACAAAACAGGCTTTTTTTGTGATAGGTAAGACATACATTTTCTAAAAGAAATAATTGTTTCAGAGCATAAAAAAAGATAGATGGTTTCCCATCTATCTCTTTGTTAATCTTTAATTTTTAATTGTCACAATGGCAGCTACGCCGTAATATACCGCTCTTGATAATTCTGCTTGTCCGGATATAGAAGCTGTAACAAGGGATCCACCACTTGCCGAAAAATATTTTGCAGCTTCTAACGGAATACCATCTTCTTTCACATCAATATGTGTTCCATCTTGCCAGTCTATTTTCTGCATTGTTGCTGAAAAGTCCCCAGTCACTTTACCAATTTCCTTACCATTCATCTCTAAAAATATCCATTCCCATTTTGTTAAACTTAGTACTTGTTTCAACTCTCCAATTTTCTTTCCATTTACACTATAAAATATATAGAAGTTACGCACGCCCATCTTCTTTTGAACACGCAGCAACCTTTCTCCCGATTGATTATATAAATAAAATTGTTGCTTATGTAGTCCCTTAAAAAGAAAAGAAAGTGCACCTTTCCATATACTTTGAATAACGGAATTATACTCTTCTTTTAAAAACCCTACTGCACTGCCATCTAATCCAAAGTACGTTATTACTTGAAATACCCCTACCTCTCTACGAACAACGAACTTTTGTTGTTCAAATAATCTAGAGCTCCCTATATTACAATTATCCTGTCTAAGCATTTTTGCTCTTCGTTTTTCTATAAAACTATATATTAGTAATCCAAACGCTGGTAGCAAAATACCTATTAATTTCAGAATTTCTTTATCTGAAGTGAATATTGTTCCTTTTTTATATTCCATAACTAATCCAATTACAACGATAATCCATACAATGATAGCTATAAACAAAGTTCGTTTCGCATTGCGTGCATGATGCTTATGTATACTCATAAACCTCCCCCTTTTCCATTTATTTCATTATCGCACCGCACATATATTTCCTCAATGCAAAAAAAACTATCCAAAAGGACAGTCTTTTACACTTCTATATTTCGTAACATCGTATAAATGTCGTTATTCACTTTACCAAATGATTTAATGTTATTTTGAATGTTAGATAATAAAACCACATATACACTACCATTTTTACTAAAACCATTTAAGCAATTCCAACCTGGCATTACACCGTGATTTGAATAGCTTCCTGGATCTACATACCAGCCAAATCCATAATCCTTTTTCACGGCTGTAAACATTTGATTATAACTCTCTTTTGAAATTAATTTTCCAGAAAAGAGTGCTTCATTAAATAAATATAAATCATGCGCGCTCGTATATATATCACCACAACCATATAGTTGTGACATGCTCGGAATATTAGGTGTTGTCATATTGTTATTCACTATTTTATAACCCGTTGATGGGAATCTTGTTTGTTCCAACGCTGTACCGAAACCAGAATGTTTCATACCCGCAGTCGCAAAAATATGTTGTTTTATATATTCTTCGAGCGACTGTCCACTTACCTTCTCAGCAATGTAAGCAAGTATAGAGTAGTTCGAATCTGAATACTTCCATTTCTCTCCTGGTCCTGCAATACGCTTTTGGTTTCCTATTCGTTTTATCAACTCTTCATGAGAAATATCTTCTTTTCCCTGCTCATACTCTGGAATCCCTGATGTATGTGTTAATAAATGTTTTAGCTGAATGCTATTACCTTGCGGAAAATCTGGAATATACTTTGCAACCGTATCCTCTACTTGCAACTTATTTTGATCTTTGAGTTGCATAATAGCCGTCGCTACAAATGCCTTTGAAATAGAGCCAATATAAAAGGTCGTCTCTGAATTATTCGGCACTTGCTTCTCTTTATTAGCCATGCCGTATCCTTTATTCACAAGAACTTTCCCATTCTTCACAATAACAGCTGTCCCACTAAATCCCATGCTCTGTAAATATTGATCCAATTGAGCGTTTTCATTAATTTCTTGAGGCGGTCCCTCAGCAGGTTTCTCTATAACTTGCGCCTGTTTTATCTGTTCTTCCTGTTCTTTTTGTTTTCTTTGTTTTTCAGCTTCTTGCCTTTTCACTTCTTCTATCTTTTTTATCTCTTCTTGCTTCTTCATTTCTGCTGCTGCTTTTAAAGTTTCCTCTTTTTTATTATGCGCAACAATTTTTGTATACATGAAATATACAAGTGAAAATAGTAGGACGAGAATGATTGTTCTTTTTATGTATACAATCGGACGACGTACTTTCCCATTAACAGTATTTTTTTCCTGATCCATGATTACCTTTTTCCCCTTATTTACCGATAATTTAATTCATCTACACAAGACTTTCTCCAAATCATTTCAATAGATTATAGACATTCCATTCTATGTCATCCCTACTTTATCACGCGCTGAACATATTACCAACCTATATGTATAAAAAAGAAAAAGAAAATTTACAAAAGTAAGATTCCCTTTAAAATTTCAACATAATAAAAGAGGATATCCTGTAAAAGACTGGTGTTATCAATCTTTTTGGATATCCTCTTATCTAACTATTTATACGTGTTTTTTCATATCATCGGCAACAGATTCAACATTTGTACCTACGATAACTTGTACACTTGTGTTACTTAATTTCATAACGCCTTTTGCACCTGCGCGTTTTAATGCTGGTTCATTTACTAAACCTGCATCTTTCACTTGTAAGCGTAAACGCGTTGCACAGTTATCAATAACTGTTAAGTTTTCTTTTCCGCCTAAAGCTGCTACGTAAGTTTCACCAATTGAACCTGCAACTGGTGCATCACCCTCTTCAGCTAACTCATCGTCATCTTCACGACCAGGAGTTTTTAAGTCGAACTTCTTAATTAAGAAGTAGAATACTACGAAGTAAATTGCTGCGTAAATTAAACCGATTCCTGCTAGTAACACTGGTTTTGTTGCAATACCAAAGTTTAAGAAGTAATCAATTGCACCGGCACTAAATGTGAAACCATCGTGAATGCCAAGTGATGTTGTTACGAATAAAGATATACCTGTTAACACGGCATGAATACCATATAATAATGGTGATAAGAACATGAATGAGAATTCAATAGGTTCTGTAATACCAGTTAAGAATGAAGTTAATGCTAGGCCACCTAACATACCTGTAACCATTTTACGTTTTTCTGGTTTAGCAGCTGCAATCATTGCAAAACATGCTGCTGGTAAACCGAACATCATAACTGGGAAGAAACCAGTCATAAACATACCTGCTGTTTTATCCCCTGCAAGGAAGCGAGCGATATCACCATTTACAACATTACCTGCTGCATTTGTAAAGTCACCAAATACGAACCAGAAATATGTGTTCATTACATGGTGTAAACCGATTGGGATTAATAGACGGTTTAATAAACCAAATAGACCTGAACCAACTGCACCTAAATTAACAATTCCATGAGCTAATGCATCGATACCATTTTGAATTGCTGGCCAAATTTGTGCGAATAGAATTCCTAATATTAGCATTACAACCGATGTAACAATCGGAACAAAACGTTTTCCAGCAAAGAAACCTAACCATTCTGGAAGTTTAATTTTATGGAATTTATTATAAAGGAATCCTGCTATAACACCGACAATAATACCACCTAAAACTTTCATATCCACTTTAGTCGATAATTCGGCTGCCTTAGATACTTGTGTCATTGTATCTGCAAGCTTAGATGGATCTACATTTGCGCTATTTCCTATTAAATCTTGGACTTTACCTAATTTATCTTGTAATTCTGCAGTAGAATATCCCTTACTAAGTGCATCAATACTGTTTTTCATAACTAGATAACCAATTGCACCTGCAAGACCTGCTGCACCACTACCATCAACTGAAAGACCGATTGCAATACCAATTGCAAAAATAAGTGCTAAATTATCAAAAACCGCTGCGCCGGCCTGTGCCATAACAGGAATATTAAATACATCTGGTTGCCCTAAACGAAGCAATAATCCTGCTGCTGGTAGTACGGCGATTGGAAGCATTAACGCTTTACCAATACGTTGTAAAAACTGCAACATCTTAATTCCCCCTATCAAATTTATGAAATCGTTATCATTATAAGTACGCTTTAGAAAACGCTTTCTATTTACATAACCATAATAACATATAGTTGTATAGATGTGTAGTTTTTATTTCCGAACTTTTTATGGATAAATCTCCTATTTCCAAACTGTTATATAAAAGGAAAATTTTCCTTTTATAACACGGAATAATCGAAACTGAAGACTCACTATAGAACATTCAACTTTCGTTTTATCATTCCACTTTTTCATGTTATTATTTATTTCCGAGCATATCGGGAAAAGTAAACTTAGCTAATTCTAAATAGGAGCGTTGGTACTATGCAGTGCATTGAAACAAACAACTTACAGCAGTTGTTAGAACAAGTAAAACCATATACGAAAAAAGGAAAACTTGCTACTTATATCCCCGAACTAGGAAATGCAAATCCAAATGATCTAGGGATTGCCATTTTCCATAAAGAAACAGAATATATCCATGCTGGTAACTCACAAACACTATTTACTCTTCAAAGTATTTCTAAAGTAATTACACTTGCTCTTGCCCTTTTAGACCGTGGTGAAGAATATGTATTTTCTAAAGTTGGAATGGAACCAACTGGTGACCCATTTAATTCTATTATTAAGCTTGAAACAACAAGTTCTTCCAAGCCTCTTAATCCAATGATTAATGCGGGTGCATTAGCTATTACAAGTATGCTAGCTGGTAATGATAACGAGGAGAAGATGGAACGCATTCTTCAATTTGTGCGTGATATAACAGACAATCCTACTATTAGTTATTCTTCTAAAGTTGCCACTTCTGAATTAGAAACAGCTTACTTAAACCGTTCTCTTTGTTACTATATGAAACAAAATGGCATCATCGATAACGATATTGAAGAACTTATGGATTTATATACGCGTCAATGTGCAATTGAGGTTAACTGTATCGACCTAGCACGTATTGGTTTAATCTTTGCAATGGATGGATATGATCCTTATAAAAAGAAACAGATCATCCCTAAACATATTACGAAAATTTGTAAAACATTTATGGTTACTTGCGGGATGTATAATGAATCTGGTGAATTTGCAATTCGTGTTGGAATCCCTGCAAAAAGTGGTGTAGCGGGCGGCATTTTCGGCTGCGTAAAAGGCGAAATGGGAATCGGTATTTTCGGACCAGCTTTAGATGCAAACGGAAATAGTATCGCTGGTTTTAAAATTCTTGAATTACTTTCTGCCCAAGAAGGTTGGAGTATGTTTTAATTTAGAAGTTATCCTGCTATATTGGCAGGATTTTTTATTTCACAAAAAATCCGTTCTACTAGGCATCAACACAATTCAAAAAAACAGTAATAAAAGTTCTCTTTATTATGCATATTTGCTCCCCCCTCCTGAATAATATAGTACAACCTAGCGCTGTATGTGGAGGTGTAAAAGATGAAACTCATATTTCAAATGGAGAAACAACCTGTTCTCGAAAAAACAATTCTTCTTTTTATATTGAGTATTGTAGAAAGTTTGAAACTAAAAGTTGTTTCACTCGATGAATCTCACCGATACATATTCAATTTAGAAGTGCTTGAACTATTAATGGATCGGAATATCGATGATCAAGTATTAGAACTTATTCATTTCGGAATGGGACTTGAAGACATTTACCATGTACTTCCCGAAGAACTTGAGCATAGTATTGAAGAACTGAAATGGCTTTGTATTCAAGTTTTAAGTGAGTACAGTATGCATGATGAAGAATGTGCACAACTAATTGAAGATATACGCTAAAAAGCACCTATGCAGGTGCTTTTACTTTTTTAAACCTTTTTACACCAAAGATTTGTATAATACTTACAATCTTTCATTACCGTGAAAAGATTTCACGTCGATATATGCAATTTTTTAGTGTATTTCCAAGGAAATACTCGAATACTGTTTTCCCTATCCTTCTTACAACAATTGATCAATTCCAATAAGAATTAATAACACACCTGCAATTATAGTTGCCCATTTCCCTAAGTATTCAGCTAAAAATCTTTTACCAACATACGTAAAACCACTAATACAAATAAAACTAAAAACTCCAGAAATACATGCCGTAAGCCAAAGATTTAAATTTGTTACTCCAGCATCAAATCCACCTGCAATATTGTTTATGGACAATGCAACTCCTAAAACAATTGCTTCAGAAAAACTAATTGTTTTAGAACCATCAAAATCTGCTTTTTCTGGATCACGTAAAACCCCCATAAGTACACTACTATCTTTAGATTCTACGGTATCTTTTTGACTCAAGAAAGGCTGACATAAAATAAACACCCCAATTATTCCTAAAACGACTGCTCCAATAATGTTTGCTGTGAACTCTGAAATAAATAATGCGATCCAATTCCCAAAAAATCCAGCTAGTAAAGTAAATAAAAATCCAAAAAATGCGATGATAAAATTGTTAAGCCACGAAATTCGAATTTTACGAATGCCATATGCAATCCCAACACCTGCATTATCTAAATTAGACGCAATCCCGATTAAAAAAATTGAAAATAAACCTGCCGTACTCATCGTACAGTCACCCCTTTTCTCACTTTTCGTTGCATATTATGAAAATGTTGAGCAACTGTGCCTGTCTGTTTCATATACTTGTAATAAATGCTCAACATTTTTTCAACGATAGACAATAGAAAAGGAGTGCCTACATTATGCCCAATGGAAATCCAAATGAGCGGCTCGGTAAATTAATAAAGAAACTGTTAAAGGAGCGTGCTCTATCTATGCGCCAACTAGGAACACTTACAAATATTGATCCTGCAACAATTTCAAGAATAATTAATGGCAAACAACAACCGAAGCAAAACCATTTACAAAAATTCGCAAACTGTCTACAAGTTCCACCGCAATTATTACTTGATGAAATGTACCCTAACTCTCCACACATAAATAAGGAAAAAGCAGATATGTACACATCTCTCGATACAATTCAACAAACATTACAATCCTCTAACCTATTCGACTTCGAATACACAACAACTCGTGTAAAACAAGAACTTGAAAATTACGAGCGCTATGCTCAAACTACTGAAGGCGAAAAACGTATTCACGAGAGTTTCAAAAGTAAAATAGAACAAATTGATAGTGCTGGTCCTTTCATTGAGCAATTAACAAATATGTACCAACAATTTTGTACAGAAACCATTTCAACCGAAGAGCGTGCAATTATTGGCGGTGCCTTACTATATTTCATTTTATCAACAGACATTATCCCCGATTATCTTTTTCCAATCGGCTATTTAGATGATGCGATTGCCGTTGAATTAGCTAAAGAGAAATTAATTGAAATAAAACGAAAAACATAGAAAAATAAAGAACTATTTCAGTTGTTTATTTTCAACTCTGAAATAGTTCACTAAAAAAGCGTACAAGTACATACCTGTACAATTTCAATATACTAATCTATTTTTTTGTATGACACCATTCATATATGAACGCTGTTATTACTTTTGTAAATTCAATTAACTGCTCAACTTCAACTTTCTCATTTATTGAATGAGCTTCTTCTAATGTACCTGGTCCGTAAATAACAGCTGGAATGTTAAACTCACTAAACCATCCGCCATCAGTTACCGTTGCTGACATATCTAAAATTGCATTTTTAGATAAAATAGATTCATGTACTGAACTTAGCGTTTTGACAGCAACATGTTCGCTATCTACTTCTAAAGAAGGAAAAATTTCGCCACGATCCACAATCATTGATTCTCCGCCCCACTTAAATTGTGGTGGGTTCTCTCTTAACCATGGATCTGCTGCTGCCACTTTTCCTAAATACTCTTCTATTTCTTCTATTATTTGTTCATGCGTTTCATTTGGATAAAAATGTACGGTTATCCACAATCGGCACTCATCCGCAATAAATGCCGCATGACGTCCTCCTTCAATAACAGCTGGATTAATTGTTGTTGTTCCAGATGGATAGCCTTCATATGTTTTCATGACTGCCCAATGACGCTCTAATTCTTGTAAGCTTTGGACAATCTTCATCATTTTCTCAATCGCACTCGCTCCAAATAGACGTCCTCCAGCATGGATCATTTGTCTACGTGTTGCATCATGAAACGTTTGCGGGCTTTTCACTGTAATCCATCCAGTAATTACGCCGCCCTGCCCTTGCATATGTAAATTACTTGTATCAACTACTACTGCAAAATCAGCATCATAACCACGCTTACAACATTGAAGTGTCCCTGCTTCTCCTACTTCTTCGCCAATTACCGATTGAAAAATTAAATCTCCAGGTAATTCAATCCCCACTTCTTCTAAAAGCTGAATAGCAAATAAGGCTCCAGCTAGTCCACCTTTCATATCTGCCGCGCCTCTCCCAACTAACCAACCATCTTTTATAAACGGCTCAAACGGCTTTGTTTCCCACGGTTCGTCCTTTGATACTTCTGCAACATCTATATGTCCATTAATAATGAGACTTTTATGTGACTCACTTGCTGTCCCCTTTTTCACTCCAACAACATTCGGATCATTTGGATATACATCCCATTTATCAATACTAAAATTTCGTTTTTTTAGAAACTCCGCAACAAATTCTTGCGCCCCATTTGTATTTCTTGCTGGTGGTGCTGGTGTTTCAAAACGAATTAAAGTTTTTGTAAGTTCTAGTAGCTCCTCTTTTCGTAAATCAATCTGTTCTAATAGCTGTGAAACTTCTCGATTCATTGCTAATTCCCCTTTGCATACGTAGTATGTTTCCAGCTTTATTTTTACAAAAAAAGAGACTGTTTACAATCTTACAGTCTCCAAATTAATCACTATTATAAACTTTCTAATTCGGTTGTATTTGTCTTTTCAGTATGTTCTACTTTACTTCTCTTATTTCTAGTAGCACGATAAAACAGTAAACAAACAATCATAAATGGAATACCACAATACAATGCCATTCTTTGTTCTGGAATAAAAGCCATAGCTACAATTACTGTTAAATTTAACACTAAAGCAAGAATTGGAACAAATGGATACAGTGGTGTTTTAAATTTCAAATCCTTAATATCTCCCCCTTGCTTCACGTATGTCCTTCTAGCTAATAGGTTAGATAAAGCAATAGATGCCCAAACTAATATCGCTCCAAACCCAGCAATAGAAAGAAGCCATAAATAAACTGTATCTTCCGCATAAATACCTGATAGTAATGAGAGACACCCTACAAACGTACTTACAATCAATGCATAAATAGGAACACCGTTTTTAGATAACTTACCAAAAATCGGGCTAATCATTCCTTGATTAGACATAGACCATAGCATACGGGAAGTTGCATATAATCCTGAATTCGCAACTGATAGTACAGCTGTAATAATAACGAAATTTATAATATCAGCCGCATAAGGAATACCAATTTTATCAAATACAACTACGAATGGACTTTCTATCACTCCTGCTTGCTGCCAAGGAAATAGTCCCGCAAGAATAAAAATAGATAGTACAAAGAAAATAAGTATGCGCCAAACTGTATTATTAATTGCCTTCGGGATAGTTTTCTCTGGATTTTCACTCTCACCAGCTGCAATACCAACTAGTTCTGTTCCTTGGAAGGAAAAATTAACTGCAATCATCGTAATTAAAATGGCTGATAACCCATTTGGGAACAATCCACCATAATCAGTAAAGCTAGAAAACATCGGCGCTGGTTCATTTCCTTTCATATCTAAAAAACCAAACATTGCTGCCCCGCCCAAAATGATAAATGCAATAATTGTAATTACTTTAATACTTGCAAACCAGAATTCAACCTCCGCAAAACTTCTTGAAGATAACGCATTAATAACAAAGAGCAATACGGCAAACACTACGCACCAAATCCATGATGATACATCTGGAAACCAACGTTTCATTAATATACTAACTGCAATTAATTCAATGCCTATCGTAGCCGTCCAGTTTAGCCACGACATCCATCCCACTACATAACCCGCTGCAGGTGAAATATGTTTTGTAGCATATGTTTGATACGATCCTGCATCAGGCATCGCAACCGCTAACTCTCCAAGACAGAGCATCGTTAAATACATAACAAATCCACCGACAAGATACGCTACAATCGCTCCTCCAGGTCCAGCTTCATGAATTGTATAACTGGATCCTAAAAAAAGCCCAGTACCAATAACCCCTCCGAGTGCAATCATAAATATGTGCCGACTTTTCAATTCTCTTTTTAATCCCTGGTTTTGATCCATCATATAAATCCCCCCTTTTCACTTTGCAAACCCATTTAATGTAAGCGTTTTTAAAATTCTTCATAGTAAAAATAATTATTTAAAAGAGCAAAAATACATACTACTTATATTAATCACTACCTGTTATTAAAAGGTCATCCCTCACTGTTATTAATAGTTTTTGATCAGCGATAGCTTGTCCTTCTACCACTTCTAATGATTCGATATAACCACTGATTCCCACTTTAATTTCCACCTGCTGCTTATCTATTGTTTCAATTAACGCTAATTTTTCCCACTCATATA
Source organism: Bacillus sp. AR13-1 (assembly GCF_008042285.1). Taxonomy (NCBI): domain Bacteria; kingdom Bacillati; phylum Bacillota; class Bacilli; order Caryophanales; family Bacillaceae; genus Bacillus; species Bacillus sp. AR13-1. The sequence continues at coordinate 34,104 of NZ_QNUA01000030.1, read as the reverse complement.
CGTAAGAACTTTCAGTAACAAATAATTTCTCTACTTTCCCGTAACAAGGACTATACACGCCTTCTATAACCGTCTTCACTTTATAAATTCCTCCCTCTTATTAATTGAAACTGAAACGTTGCATACACTATAAAGATTCATAATCCCCCTACTCTTTAAATTTAGAGATCTTAACTACTATTCATGCAAAATACGTACCAACCTCAATACCTATGTAAAATTAGTATTTCTTACGAAAAAAATCTGCATAACCGCAAAAATTTTCTATCATTTGAAAATTTTTAAGAGAAAATAGCAAAAAAATTTTGCGATTTTATGAGAATTTTAATAAAATTATAAAAAGTCAGTCTTCATAGGGTATAACGAGGAGAAGATAATACATGCATACAGAAGAAATCAATTTTAAAAAGATTATTGAAATGAATGTGCTATACGAAACTTTACTCAATGAACTAGATATTGGGATCCATATTATTAATGAGGAAAGTAAAACGATTATCTATAACCGTAAAATGATGGAAATTGAATCAATGGATCGCTTAGATGTGCTAGATAAAAATCCTTTAGAAGTATTTGCATTTGAAGAAAATAAAAATAGTACTCTTATAGAGGCTTTAAAACTTGGAAAAACAAACAAAAATATAAAACAAACGTATTTTAACAATAAAGGACAAGAGATTACGACGATTAACGATACTTTTCCTATAATAGAAAATGGAAAAATTAAAGGCGCTATTGAAATTTCAAAAGAGATTAGTCATTTAAAGCAAACAATGAAAACGAACCTTTCTCGAAAACAAAATACTAAGTTTACCTTTGATCACATAATTGGTGATTCTAGAGCTATTCAATCGGTCATTACAGAAGCAAAGAGAGTAATACGTACGCCATCCTCCATACTTATCATCGGGGAAACAGGGACCGGTAAAGAGCTATTTGCGCAAAGCATCCATAATGAAAGCCAGCGTTCAACAAAACCATTTATTTCGCAAAACTGTGCCGCTATACCAGAAACCTTAATGGAAAGTTTACTATTTGGTACAAATCGAGGTGCTTTTACAGGAGCAATAGATAAACCTGGTTTATTTGAAGAGGCAAATGGGGGAACTTTGTTATTAGATGAAATCAACTCATTAAGCCCAGCACTTCAAGCTAAATTGCTACGGGCTATACAAGAAAAAACAATACGAAGAATCGGAGGCACACAAGAAAAAGAAATTGATGTTCGTATTATAGCAACTATTAATGAAGATCCTCTTGAAGCCATAGCACACAATCGATTAAGACAAGACTTATATTACCGATTAAGCGTTGTTACTTTATGTCTTCCACCTTTACGGGAACGAAAAGAAGATATTGCATATCTTGTTCAACACTTTATTGAAAAATACAATATCCAATTTGATCTTAGCGTAAAAGATGTAGATTTAAACGTAAATAACTTCTTCTATAAATACGATTGGCCTGGTAATGTGAGAGAACTAGAACATATAATTGAAGGCTCCATGAACTTAATAGAAGATGAAGATATCATTACAGCGTTCCATATGCCAACGCACTTTCGCGAACTAGCAAAAAAGGAACTGAATATGCAGACTCCGCTAACTAGTCACAATACTGATACGCCACAAACTTTAAAACGTATAATCGAAGAAGTGGAAAAGAAATATATCCATCAAATTCTTAAAGAAAATAAAGGTAATATCTCACAAGCCGCAAAATTTTTAGGATTGAGTAGACAAAACTTACAATATCGAATTAAAAAATTGCACTTACACATATGAAATGAATCTTTCTCCAAGTGCAAAGAAACTGGTAAAATATGTTATAATAAACGTATAATATGCTAGAAAGGGGCAATGTATATGAGTAATGATAAGAAGTTGAAGTTATTACACTACTTAGGTCTTTTCCCTACCATTCTATGTATAATGCTATTCATTGATATGAGCAGCTTTCCTCATGCAAAGCTCTTAGGCACAATTAGCGGCTCCTTTGCAGCTATTATGCTTGCTGCTTTTTGGAATTTGAAGCTACGTATGAAGAAAGAGGAATCTTCTTAATTTCAGAGTGCAAAAAAATCGAGCCTTATCAGCTCGATTTTTTTACTTATTATTAAAATTCAACATTCTCCAAATACAATCCACTCGCCTCAGCAAGACAATTAATTTGATTACGTTGTTTTTCCTCTAAAATGTTTGGAATTGCGTCCGCCTCTAATTGCCCTAATCCAACTTCAATTAATGCTCCAACAATTTTCCGCACCATGTTATGAAGGAATCCGTTACCACTTACTCTAATTTGTACAAATCCTGATTCTTCGGAAACATCAAGTGTATACACTTCTCGAACCATAGATTTTTTCTTAGACTTTGCATTTGAAAAGGCAGTGAAGTCATGTGAACCAACTAAATGTTTCGCAGCTTCTTTCATGCTTTTCACATTTAATTGTTTATTCACGTGCATGCTGTATTTACGCATAAATGGGTTCGTATGCTCTTCATTCCAAATTTTATAAAGATATGTTTTTGCTTTAGAATTGTAACGAGCATGGAAACGATCTGGTACTTCTTCTACACTCGTAATACTAATATCATTTGGTAAATATTGATTTAAATACTTTTTTACTTTATGTTCTACTAACTTCTCATCACTTTGAAAGTTAGCTACTTGATTCAAAGCGTGTACACCAGCATCCGTTCTACTACAGCCGATAATTTCAATTTCTTTTCCGACCATTTCAGATATTATACTTTCGATTTTCCCCTGAATCGTATTGTCATTATTACCAAGACGTTGCCACCCTTTATAACGCGCACCATCATATTGAATCGTCAATTTATAATTGTTCATTATATTCTCCTTACTTCCATTCGCTAAATAAAATATACCCTCACATAGCTCCTGCTTTGTGAGGGACATATCCTTATTGAATGTTACTTTCTAACAAGTTTCACTACATTTTCTACATGCGCAGTATGCGGGAACATATCAACTGGTTGTACATACTCCACTTCATAGCTCTCCATTAATGTTTCCACATCACGTGCTAATGAGGAAGGGTTACAAGACACGTAAACAACTTGTTTCGGTTTCACTTTTAAAATCGTTTCAAGTAATTTATCATCACAACCTGTACGCGGTGGGTCGACAACAATGACATCTGGACGCCAGCCTTCTTTTACCCACTTTGGTAACCATTGTTCCGCTTTACCAGCTTCATACTTTGCATTTGTGAATCCGTGGCGTTTTGCATTTTTCTTTGCATCTTCAATCGCTTCTGGAATTACATCCATACCACGTACTTCCGCTGCATCATTCGCAAGCCAAAGTCCAATCGTACCGACACCACAATACGCATCCACAATCTTCTCGTTTCCTGTTAAAGCAGCTGCTTTTTTCGCTTCATCGTATAAAACAACTGTTTGTTCTGGATTTAATTGGAAGAATGCGCGTGCTGATAATTCAAATGATAAATCACCTAGTGTTTCTTGAATTACTTCTTTTCCAGCTAATTTAAATGTTTTATCACCGAAAATAACAGATGTTTTACGCCAGTTTACGTTTTGCATAATTGATTTAACACTTGGCATTTGTTTTTGCACTTCTGCGATAAATTGATCTTTATTTGGTAATTCTTCTTTTGTTGTAATAAGTGTGACTTGCACTTCCCCTGTTTGAACTGCAGTACGTGTCACAATTGTGCGTACTAAACCTTTTTGTTTTTTCTCATTGTAAATAGAAACATTTAATTTTTCTAATATACGTCTTACAACTTTTGTCGCTTCATTCGTTGCTTTATGCTGAATCATGCAATGAGAAATATCAATTAACTGATGTGAGTTTTGCTTATATAACCCTGTAATAACCTTTTCGTCTTTACGCCCCACTTGCAATTGACTTTTATTACGATAATGCCATGGATTTTCCATACCAAGCGTCGGACGAATTTTCTCTTCCAGACTGTTATTCATGTACTTCTCAAATGCTTGTACAACGATATCACGCTTTTGATTTAATTGTTCTTTATAATCTAAATGCTGCAATTGACAGCCACCACACTCCTCATATACTGAACATGGTGCTTTCACACGATGTGGTGAGGATTTACGAACTTTTTTCACTTTCGCTTCAGCGAAGCCACGCTGAATTTTCGTTGCTTCAGCAACAACTTCTTCTCCTGGTAATGCCCCTGGAATGAAAACAACTTGTCTCTTAAAATAACCAACGCCTTCTCCGTTAATCCCAAGACGTTTAATTGTCACAGGAAACGTTTGACCAACTTCCAACTTACTCTCTTGTTGCTTTTGTATCATTATTACACCTCTACTCTATACTTTTCCATAAATATAACGCTGCATAACTGCAATATGGTTCACACTCTTGTTTCACTTTTTCTAAAAATGCATCATCAGGCTTATTATCTAATTGAAATACACCTTGCACTGCGCGCTGAATTCCAATGTCTGCTTTTGGAAACATATTTTTCCGACCAAGCCCAAACATTAAAAAGTTTTGCACTGTCCATGCTCCAATACCCCTTATTGGTAACAATTGTGCCGATACTTCTTCTTCTGTTTCGTTTTGTATCCTTGCTAAATCTAATTTACCGCCTACAATATGTTTTGCTAATCCTACTATATATTCGGCTTTTCGCTGACTAAACTTCTGCTCTCTCAATTCTTCTATTGAAATGTTTGCTACTCTTTCTGGTGTTGGGAAAAAGAAAACGCCGTTCTTCTCTGTCCCATATCGTTTTACAAATTGATCTGTTAGCACAGTAGCAAATTTCAAATTTATTTGTTGATGAATAATACAGCGAAGAAGACAAGCGAAATAATCAAATTCTAAAATAATTGGAGTATAAGCATATGTTTCAAATAGTGGACGTAATGATGTGTTTAAAAAATGATTTTGTATATTTTGAAACGGTTCATTCCAGTGAAAAATGGATTTCATTCGTTTCATTACTTTCTCTTGATCTCCTGCCTGACTAGAGATCCAAAACTGTGGATTTTGAACAGTACCAATCCCTTGCAAACGAACAACAATCTGTTCTTCGTCTATAAAAAGCGGGACATAAATTACTTTCTCGTCTAATTGAATAACGTTTAACGGGTCGAAAGATAAACGCTTTAGTACTTCCTCAAAATGGTACGGATATTCTAACGTAACATGTTCGCTCCACATACGTTTCCCCATCCTTTTTACACATCATTATAGCATGAGAAAACCGCAAGCATACATGCTTACGGTTGATTGCTTTTTACTAAATCATCTAGGCTTTTAAAATGATACCCTTTCTCGCGCAAATCATCAATGATTTTCGCAAGTGCTTCTGCATTATCTTTTGATATTGCATGAAGTAACAAAACAGATCCTGGATGAATCATAGTCATTACATTATTATGAGCGTATTGCCATCCTCTTTGCTGATCTACTTTCCAATCAAGAAATGCAAGCGACCAAAACACGTTATAATATCCCATGTCTTTCGTAAGCGCTAGCGTTCTTTCACTAAACACGCCTCGCGGAGGGCGTACATATTTCACTTCTTTTTGCCCAGTAACTTTTTTAATCTCTTCCGTTACGCTCGTTAATTCTTCACGAAGTTTTGCATCATTTACTGTTGTAAAATCTGGATGACTCCAAGAATGATTACCAATAATATGTCCTTCATTTTTCATTCTTAATAATAAATCTTTTTGTGTTTTTATATAATGTCCCGTCACAAAGAAAGTTGCTGGTACTTTTTTCTCCTTCAGTACATCTAAAATCTTTCCTGTATATCCATTTTCGTATCCATTATCAAATGTTAAATAAATATCTTTTTTCTTCGTATCTCCTAAATAAAACCCACCATTTTTTTGTAGTAATTCTGTATATAGTTTCCCTGCATCTGGCACCGTTTCATTTTTAGGACGTGGGATTCCCCAGTTATGTGGTGTATTCGTATAAGCAAATGTTGAAACTGGAACAAGTGCCATCATAATTGAAAAAATGAGACCTATATATAACCATTTATATTTCATAAATAGTCTCCTTTCCATATATAATCGTACCTGTAGTTTCTGTTTCCCTGCTTTCTTTCATGCTGAACATGTTTTTCTATATATACCAAAAAAATGCACCTCGAATAATTCGAGATGCACTTCTCTTTACTTAAATACAGGTTCTTTAAAGCTCGCCAATTTTTCAAGTGATGTTTTATCAACATCAGCATGTAGACTTTTACCATGAGAATCCATCGTTACAACTGCTTTAAAACCATCGATACGTAAATGCCACATTGCCTCTGGGATACCGAATTGTAAGAAATCAACATCTTTCACTTCTTTAATACATTCAGCATAATATTGCGCTGCACCACCAATTGCATTTAAGTACACACCACCGTGTTCTTCTAAAGCTGCTAATGTTTTAGCACCCATACCACCTTTACCAATTACAGCACGAATACCGAACTTTTTCATAATATCGCCTTGATATGGCTCTTCACGAATACTTGTCGTTGGACCTGCCGCTTTAATTTGCCAATTATCATTTTCATCTTTCACTACAACTGGACCACAATGATAAATAATTTGTCCCTTTAAATCTACTGGACAATCGTTATCCATTAAATGTTTATGAATCGCATCACGTCCTGTATACATCATGCCGTTAATTGTAACAACATCACCAACACGAAGTTCACGAATTTGCTCTTCTGTAATTGGAGCTTGTAATACGATTTCACGCTGCTCTGTTTGTTCTTGCGCAGTTTCTTGTTGAAGTGTATCTTCACCTTCCTGGTACAACCAATCCATAATTTCACCTGTTTTAGGACGAATTGTTACACCAAGACGACGATATGCCCAACAATTATACGCAACAGATACGTAGAAGCTCGCTGGCAAACGATTATATACTCCAATTTTGCAACCTAATAAAGTTGTTTCTCCGCCAAATCCCATCGTACCAATGCCAAGCTTATTCGCATTCTCTAATACATACTCTTCAAGCTTGTGTAATTCTGGAACTGGATTTACATCATCTAATGTACGGAATAATTGATTTTTTGCTAATTCGTAACCTGATGTGCGGTCTCCCCCGATACCGACGCCGATTACTCCTGCGCTACACCCTTGACCTTGCGCTTGATATACTGCATGAAGAAGGCATTTACGAATTCCTTCTAAATCACGCCCAGCTCGTCCAAGTCCTTCTATTTCACAAGGCAGGCTATATTGAATATTTTTATTCTCACAACCGCCGCCCTTTAAAATTAAACGTGCATCAATGTAATCTTTTTCCCATTGTTCAAACTTAATAACAGGTGTACCTGGTCCTAAATTGTTTCCGCTATTGTCTCCAAAAAGAGAATCAACAGAGTTTGGACGAAGTTTACCATCTTTTGTCGCCCGCTCAAGCGCACTATAGATAGCTTCCTTCAGTTTTAATTGATTCACACCAACTGGTGTATAAATTTTAAACGTTGGCATCCCTGTATCTTGGCAAATTGGCGAGATATTATCATCTGCCATTTTAATGTTATTCGTAATTGTGCCAAGTGCCATCGCCGAACGAGTTCCTGCATTTTCTCGTTCTTTCGCTTGTTGAATTGCGCGACGAACATCTTTCGGTAAGTTCGTTGACGTTTCAACAATTAGTTGATACATGCTTTCTTGAAGCTTTTCCATTGTTACTTCCCCCTCAATTGTGAACGCTACCAAAACGTTATGAAATGAAAATTCCATTGTTATACTCTTCAGCTGTTTATTTATTTCACGCCATTAAAGGTTAAATGAAATTTTTCACAATTTGATTATACCTTTTTTTCTATATTCCTTCTATTATCCGTACAGAAAAAGGCTGCCAATTTTGTAGTGGCAGCCTTTTTAATATATTATTCGTCTTTTTTAAATTGCTCACATTTCAGTTCTAATTCATCTAACATTGCAAGAAGACGATCTACATCCTCTAATTCTACCTCTTCTGGTTCAATCGTATCAATTACTTCAATGAACATATTTAAACGTTCTTTCAAATATACTAGTTGTGAATCTTTACCTTGAATTGCTTTTCCCATGAAGGCACTCTCCTTTTAATTCGAGTTGCTTTTATTATACCGCAAAAATGATTGCTATGGGCATGTAATTTCATCAATTTCGTCACAGTAATTCATTATAATGTAAGCCCTCTCTCTTTTTTCACAAAAAGTTTCACTTTATAAAAAGCACATATTCTTCTATTATAGAGAATGGACAAATTGTTATTTCAATAGTCAAAGGAGTATTTCATATGACGATATCACAAATAATGAAGCCGATTACTCCTTCTTACGATCCATGGGAAGCGTATATGGACCTTGAAGAGTACGGCAAACTACTATTAACAAACGTTGAGTTTACAACGACGACGTTATGCAATATGCGTTGCGAGCATTGCGCTGTTGGTTACACATTACAGCCGAAAGATCCAAACCCGCTTCCGATGGAGCTTTTATTAAAACGATTAGATGAGATTCCTCATTTACGTTCTTTAAGTATTACAGGCGGAGAACCTATGCTTTCAAAAAAATCCGTCGACAACTATGTAACACCACTCTTAAAATACGCCCATGAACGAGGCGTTCGCACTCAAATCAACTCAAACTTAACTATAGATTTAGCACGTTACGAACAAATTATTCCCTACTTAGATGTATTGCACATTTCACATAACTGGGGAACAATCGATGACTTCGTTGAAGGCGGATTTGCAATGATGGAGCGTAAGCCTACTTATGAACAGCGCGCTAAATTATTTGAAAGAATGATTACAAATAGTAAAGCTCTATCAGAGGCAGGTGTACTCGTATCAGCCGAAACTATGTTAAACAAACGAACTCTACCACATATTGAACATATTCACCGTCAAATCGTTGAAGAAATGGGCTGTAAACGTCATGAAGTTCACCCGATGTATCCGAGTGACTTCGCTAGCACACTTGAAATTTTAACAAAAGAAGAAATTCGAAATGCAGTTGAACATTTATTAGAGATCCGTGATGAAAATGTGTGGATGTTATTCGGAACATTACCTTTCTATGCATGTAGTGATAATGAACACGATTTAGCTACACTAAAGAAATTACATGAAAGTAAAAATGTAACTGTCCGCAATGATCCAGATGGTCGTTCTCGTTTGAACGTAAATATTTTCGATGGAAATATTATCGTGACCGACTTCGGTGATGTCCCGCTTCTAGGTAATGTACAAACAAATACACTACAAGAAGCTTACGACAAATGGTGTGACTCAAAAACAGCAAAATCATTAAGTTGCCATTGTCCTGCTGTGAAATGCCTTGGACCGAATGTTCTTGTAAAAAATAGCTACTATCCAAAAGAAGATTTCTTATCAAAAACATCAAACATTATGTTATAAATAAAAAACGTCAGCTTATAGGCTGACGTTTTTTATTTCATTGTGCATGCGATGAAGAAACAAATTTAAAAAATAAATGATCATGAATTGGAATAGCGGCTCCGATTCCTTGAGATGTAATATTTTTCACGACAAGCTTTTTTTGATTCCCTTTTAACACAAGGTAGACTTCTCCAAATGTTACTTTTCCTTTTTCATTTACTGCTGGTGTATACGCATATAAATATCCAAGTTGACTTGGACTAATATTATAAACACGCTCATGTCCGGTACCATAACCAATGGTTGTTTTAAATGAAAGTGGCAATTGTACTTTTTCAAGCGCTTTTAGAAGCATCATTTTTTTCACATCTGTAGTATCTTTCATATCTGCTGTTAAATCACCTTCGATTGTCTTTTGGGTTTCTTGCTTATAGCGAAGTGGGTATAAGCGATCCCCTCCGCGATTATCATATACATTTCGATTTACTTGCTTATATTCCCAATTAATCGATGTGTCTATTGACTCATAATTTAATGCCCATTGTCCTAAATAAATTTTCGCTCGGTACCCTACTGCAAGCGGTGCATTCGAAATTGTCGTTTCATTAAACATTCGAATTAAATCTGGGTTTTCAATTTTAATATTTGCTGTTTTCAATAGTTCTTGCGCAAACTTACTTGGCTGTAAACGCGGTAAATCTTGTGCGTCATTTGGAAATGTATTATCCTTTGAAATATTTAAAACAGATGAAGGCATTTTTACTTCTACCGTTGTCTTTGCAAAACTACTGTTAGGAAATAATAAAATAAACGAGACCATGGTTGAAAGACATATGCTGTATACTCGTTTCACCTGTCTGGCTCCTTCCTACGTAAAGGTATATAAATTACTGTATTTAGTGTTTTCCCTCTGAAGCATTGTTATCCCTATTTTTCATAATAAATAAAAACCAATTCCCATAATGACATACGCAGCTAATAAAGTGCCTCCTTCAAACCAGTTTGTATCCCCATCATTTGAAATGGCGATAGTTAAGAAAACAGCTGTAATCATAGAAACAAGTTCTGGTATTGTAAATACTAGAGGCATCTTTTGTGCAAAAAGCATCGAAAGAATTACTAACACAGGAGCAACAAACATGGCGATTTGTAATGTAGAACCTACTGCAATTTCTACTGCGATATTTACTTTATTTTTATATGCCATAATAATCGCAGATGCATGTTCTGCTGCATTACCAACAATCGCAACGATGATAACCCCTATAAATAACTCTGACCAGCCAAATGACTTTGCAACCGTTTCAAAAGTATGTACGAGTGCCTCTGAAACATAAGCTACCGCAATTGTTGCTATCGCTAAAACGAGTAGCGCTTTACCTTTCGACCACTCAGGCTCCTCCTCATGTACTTCTTCATCGCTCTTATGTTGATATACACCGCGGTGCGTAACTAACTTAAATAGCAATGCAGCAAGGTACATAATGATCATGATAATAGAAACACCAATACTTAATTGATACGTCTTTCCAGCATCCATCTTCATTGAAAAAATCTCTGGAATAACAAAGGCTACGACAACAGCAAATATTAATAAAGCTGAATTATGTCTTGCATCATAAACATTGAAACTTTGTCTTTTATACTTAAGGCCACCTATAAAGAAGGATAACCCTCCTACCAGTAATAAGTTTCCAAGTACAGAACCAGTTAAGGAAGCTAAAACAACTTCTGTTAATCCTGCCTGGAGTGCAAAAATTGAAATGATAAGTTCCACGGCATTACCGAAAGTTGCATTTAATAAACCACCTATCCGAGGCCCAGAAACAATTGCTAAACTTTCTGTCGCCCTCCCCATAAAACCAGCTAATGCAATAATAGTAATGCAGTATACAGCAAACATAATAGTTTGTGGCCAATGAAGTGTTTTTCCGATTACAGAAAGTGGTACACCTATAAGCGCTACTATGAGAAATATTTTATTAAACATGCTTTTCATCCTTCCATCGTATGTATTTCTCCTCGATATTATTATTATTCATCTCCTAACTTGTCCGATTTCATCACAATTACGTTTAAAAAATCGGATTGAAGAAAACAGTATGAAAGATATTTAAATTATCTTGTCCAGACAGAAAAAATTATGAATTATGAAAAGAGGCTAAAAATATGCACTTAAAAGAAAAAATCGCAACTATTATTCAAGGTCAACGCACTGGTGTATTATCTACTGTACGTAACGATAAGCCACATAGCGCCTTTATGATGTTTTTCCACGAAGATTTTGTACTATATGTTGCAACAGATCGAAATTCAAAAAAGATAACAGATATTGAAAAAAATCCCAATGTACATGTACTACTTGGACGTGAAGGAAAGAAATTAGATGAGGATTACATTGAAGTTGAAGGTATAGCTTCCATCGAAGAAGATCAAACATTAAAAAACAAATTTTGGACTAATAGCTTAAAACGCTGGTTACTCGGTGCGGAAGACCCTAATTACGTACTAATAAAAATCAATCCCGATACAATTTATTACATCGATAGTGCTGGTACGACCGAGCCTGAGTTTTTACGACTATAAAATAAAAACAAGCCCCCCTTAGGTGGGCTTGTTTTGTCGAAAGGTTCTTCTGAAAAAAACAATAAAATAGGTGGAACTTTCTAAAGATTCTGTTATATAATAGCAGTAACTTAAATAAACTGTATTAAAACAGATTGAGGGGAGAAATTAAAATTGATGAAAAGAGAAGAACGAAAAAACATGATTGAGTTTATTGAAAAGAAAAAAGGGATTGAACGTGAAGAATTATTATTTATGACGGATGATGAAGTAGAGCATATTTATAATGTAACGTACTTTTTATATGAAGAAATAGCAGAGTAGTATAATAAACCCCCACCTTATTAAAAATATAGGGCGGGGGTTTATTTCGTTTTTATACATGAGAATGATTTTCATGTATAATAATGTAAGATTGGAGGAGTTTCACTATGAGTTCATGGCTATTATTCGCACTATTATCAGCAATTGCTGCTGCCCTCGTATCTATTTTCGGAAAGATTGGCTTAGATGGAATCGATGCCAACGTCGCAACAACGGTTCGCTCTATTATTATGGCATTATTTATGGTAGGAGTTATTATTATACAAGGTAAATTTCAAAATATCGGTGATGTCCTCCTAAATAAAAAAGCACTGCTATTTATCACATTAAGTGGAATCGCTGGTGCTTCGTCATGGCTATTTTATTTTCTTGCGTTAAAAACAGGAAAAGTTTCACAAGTAGCACCTATCGATAAATTAAGTGTAGTATTTTCCATTATTCTCGCGATGATTATATTAGGTGAAAAGTTAAACTTTATGACCGGTATTGGTGTAGTCTTTATTACAGCTGGTGTATTATTTATTGCTTTCAGCTAAAAAAACCGCTATTATTAGCGGTTTTTTCTTTTCCTTATGTAAATCCACACAATCAATATTACAATTGCCGAAACTAATAAAATCCATATTCCATAATGATGTAAACTATATTCAACAAAGCGCCACTTTTCTCCCAGTTTCCAACCTAAGCCAATAAAAACACTTATCCAAATTAGTGCACCACCGTAAGCATACAAACAAAATCGCCACAATGTTAAATTTGAAACTCCAGCAAAATATGCTGTTAAATGACGTACTCCCGGTATAAAGTAGCCAATCATTAAAAGAAATGGACCGTATTTTTCAAATAAAATATGTGTTTTTTCAATATGATGTTCCTTAATTCTAACTTTCGGACCATATTTTTTTAAAACAGGGAGCCCAAGTTTTAAACCTAATATGTAACTTAATGTAATGCCAAGCATTGCACCTGCCATTCCACTTAAAAAAGCAGCTGTTCCTGACATAACTCCTTTTGAAATGTTATATCCAATAAAAGTCAATAAAAACTCATCCGGTATAGGTAATCCAACAATCCCGCCAGCTAAAGCTATAATAATTCCAAAATATCCATAATGTGCGATTAACTCGCCAATATGTTGTTCCATTCGGAAGACACATCCTATACACGATCGTTATCCCATATTGTGCCCATTCTATCTTTAAGACAAACATGGTATACATATTCACTATACATTGTTTTTATAATGAACTCTACTTCTATTCCATTCCTTAAATAGAGATTTAATCGGTGGTTTTTTATCCATCCCTACTGATTATTGGCCTGAACCAATCGGGATTTTACGGGCAGCAGGTCTCCCACTTAACTTCCTTGCATTCGCTCAATTTTGGAGTAGGAGTCCTACTGCCTATAAATAGCGAGATAAAAAAATAAAAATTCATAGGCTTATTTTTTTGTTACAATAAAGGGAAGTTACTTTTTGCAACGGTTTAACTCTCAAGAAAAATGATATATCTAGCAAAAACATAGTTTGGTCTATATAATGCAACTTCTACCTATTAGAGTAACATGCACCCTTTTACATACAACATCATTTTTCTAAATTATACAGGGGGAACGAACATGACCATTGAAAAACAATTTATCCAAAAGATTTACTATAAAACATTTTTAACAGAAGACTCTTCCATTCCGGTAGCGGAAGTACTCGGTGAAGCATATATAAATGAATCAAAAAATGAATTCTCCAATATATCTAATATTCGCTTTGCACAAGGTGAAGTTTATTTTCAAACTAACGACTTTGAAGCCGCTATATTCAAATGGGAGAAAGTAAATAATGAACTTGCTCTCTGGGCTATGAAGAATATTGCAGATGCTTATTTCGAATTAGATTTCTTGCCAAAAGCAGAAGAAATTTATACATCTATCCAAACAGAAGATACAACCCTTACAATGGAAGTTTCCCTACAACTTCTTTCCCTTTATATAGAGCAAAATCGTTTAGGACTAGCATTTAAGACGATTAGCGAGGCTGTTGCATTTCAACCAGACTATCCAAATATTACTGCAATCGCTCGATCGTTCTATGAAAAACAAGAAGATTGGAATAATGCTATTGAACTCGCTGTTCAAGAAGGAATTCGAACAAAATCATTACACTGGTTCGATACTTTAATCAATTATGTGAACAGAGGCTTTACTAAAAAAATTAAACCTGAGTATTTCTATGAATCTTTAAAAGCCTTATATACAATTGATCAAGTTCAATTTAAAGAGCTTGTTATCTCACTTTGGAACAGCTATGAAAATGAATCATTCCATCTCCCTTGGATTCAAACAATAAATCACCTATTCTTACATGTTGAAGTAGATGCTCATGACGATTGGAATGAAATTTCTACTCGCTATCAAGAGACGTACTTCGAATTGATTACTGGACAACATTTCATGCACGAATTACAAGGACTTGTACCAGATTTATTAACAAATTGGTTTAGTTTAATGAGAGCGGAAGATTCTTTACTTGTATCCGCAGCAGTATTAGCATGGAATGAAGTTTCACCGACAACTCTAGAATCATTACTCGTAAAAAGCGCAGGTGCCTTACTTTCAAATACATCAGCTCATGCAAATGTTGATATGGCAGACGTATCAGCATTATTTGAAACGATTGCTGTATGGGCTGAGAAGAATGATGTAGATTTAGGTCATCAATTCACACTACTTGTTCGTGAGTTATACGATTTAACTGTTACACAACTTCTAGTAGCAGGAGCTAGCGATTATGATAAATCAGCCTTTATTAACTCTATACTAGGAGAAAATATATTAAATGAGGCTATAACAACTTCAATTACATTTAAAGATGATAGTCAAACTGAAATAACTGAGCTTACAGAACTAGATATACGAAATATACCAAACTTTGACGAACTTCATAACATACTAGCGGTACCTTCTCAGTCAAAACTAGAAAGAAAATGTATTGAAGTTAAATTACCAAGTAGATTTTTACGAAAAAATAAGTTTTCATTCCTTGTCACACCTACTGTGCATGGACAACTTGACAAAAACAGCTCTCACTTTGAATACTTACAGGCAGCAGATAGTCTCATCTATGTCCTAAATTCAGCTTCACCATTACATGATGAAGAGCTCGATACATTATTATATATTCGTGAGCAAGTACCAAATTTACAAATTAAATTCGTCTTACAAACAATTGATACGAATACTAGTGAAAATATCACGAACAGCATTAAAAAGAAAATACTCGTACATTTCCCAGAAGCACACTTTTTCCCTTACTCTCCTTCACAAGAGAGTAGTGAACAGCTAGGTAACGTAACAGACTCTATTCTTTCTAACCTTACTAAGCGTAACGTGGAAAAAGAACGCATTGAAAAATTATTATGGTTTATCCAAAAAACAATTGCATACCTTGTAAATGAACGTGTGGAATTAGAAAATACGTTAGTGAAATCCGTTCGCTGGAATAAACATATTTTAGTAAAACTTGATGGTTTTATTAATAATCTTACTGCCATTCAAAAAGATAAAATTCGTTCTATTACAGAATCTTATCTCTTAACGAAAGAAGAGATTACGCAGGATATACATTCTCAAATTCCTGAATTGTTGCAGAGTTGCTCTGACCTCGTTCAAGAAGATAGTGATTTCAAACTGGTCCATGAAGAACTAAATGTAGCAATGAATGAAAGAATTCAAAAACATGTACAGCAAGTGCTTCTTCCTAAATTTACTGGGTCTATTCAAGAATGGATTGAAACTGCTCATAATGAATTCATTCAAGCTCAAGCTTATTTAGATGAAATGAGCGATACCTTTAATAAGCTCTATGAGGAAGAGCGTATTAAACTTCCTTGTGATTTCAAATTACTAGATGACTGGGATAGAGATGTTGCAAGAATGACGAATAGAATTACAGTAGCTAACATCAATATTTTATTACGCTTTACACCGACACAATTTTTCTTAAAGAGTGCAGGGAAATTATTCGGTAATATGCAAAAAAATCAATCTATGCTATCAAATAAATATAAACAATATATTGAAACAGAAGATTATACAGAAGTTGCTCAGATGATTTCAAAACAATTCTTCCTTCAATTTGAAGTATTTGAAGGTGCGCTAGAACGGGATATCATGATGTTCTTTAAAGACCCTCTTAGCATATTGAAACAAACCGTAGAAGCGGCCCAACTTGAAATACAAGAAGATGAGCAAACATTAACAAAGCTAAGAACAAACCCAGAAACTTATCATGATCCTTTAACACTCTTTAAATTGCAATTGTTACAACGAAAATTCATGTTAAATATCGACCAAAATAATGAACATATTGCTTCACAAGAAACAATAAATAAAACACCAACTGTTTAAATAAGAAAAACCAAGCAACTAATTCGCTTGGTTTTTCTTATTTTTAATCTACAATTTTCACATGTTCAAATGGATAATATATCGCCATGAACTTTCCTAATACTTCTGTTCTATCAATGAGCCCTAAACCGTTCCTACTATCCCTACTAACTAAACGATTATCTCCCATCACAAAAATTTTATTTTTAGGAATTGTAATCGGTCCAAAATCTTCAGTTAAATTGATAAGTAATTTTTCTGCCTGTTTTTTATTATTCTTTAAATACTCTTCATTTTTCACTTGATGATTAACATATAATTGATCATTCTTCATCTCAATTACATCTCCTGGTAATCCAATAACTCTCTTCACATAGAAATTATCTGTCTTCACGACAATAATATCCTCTCTCTCATAACTTTCAAATCTCTTTGCAAGTTTATTAATAATTACTTTATCTCCATCTTGTAACGTCGGCCTCATCGATGCTCCTTTTACAGTCGTAGGGAAAAACAAAAAGATTTTTGCCAAAAACACTAATAAACATGCAATTGCAATTATTTCAAAGAATTCACGCAAACATTTTTTCTTTTGCATCATTCCACCATCTCATCATCTTTTTATTTTTATTATAAGTACTCCGACTGGTTAATTTCCACAAAATTCTGAATTATAACATCAGAATATTACAAATATAAAAATAATAATCCCTATAAATTCACTATTTTTATATACTATGTTTTCCATCTATCAAACAGGACTTTTCCTATGAAATTTATGCTTAGAAAGTATAAGATACTGCACAAATTAAACAAACAAATATAATAGCATAGCAATAAAAAAGATACTCTCAAAATAGTCTATCAACTATTTTTGAGAGTATCTTTTTATAATCCTACATATACAATACACATCTGCGCTGCGACATATGTAAACCAAATCCAAAGCGGTTCATACTTCAGTTTGCGCCCTCCGATATCTGTCACGCCGATAATAAAATCAGAAATCACAAACAGTAAACCACCAAGTGCTGGTATCCACCATATTCCTATATTCTCGTAATATAAGGCGAATGCAAAACATGCCATTCCTCCAACCCACAAACCGTAAATTAGAGCGCCTATTGTAAAAAGTTTGTCTTGTTTTTCATTTCGAATAAAGAAAAACCACCCTATAATTAGAAAGAGTCCGTATACGAATAAACCGATCCAAAAACCATTCCATGAAATACCTGTTTGTAAAAATGCTTTCACATAGAAACAATGTGCAAGAGCGAAAGTAACCATTCCTCCAATTAATCGATGACCAATTGGAATTAATCCTGCCATAAATAAATCCCCTACAGTTGATAAAGTCATACCGAGTGCAACCCACGTACTGTACTCAGCCGATGGATCTTGTAACCATATCCAAATTGCACTTCCTGTTAAAGAAAAACTAAGAATAAGACGAACTGCTAAAGGTAACGGCATATTATTTCTCGTTCTCTTCGTCTGTCCTATTGCATAAATTGCTCCCATTAAAAAAAGAATAATTTGCCCGACTAACACAATGTAAAGTACATTCATAATATGTTCTCCTCAATAAATGCTTTATTCTATCTTTTTTCGTTACATATATCACGTTCTCCTTTTTCTATGTAAAAAAAGAAGAACAATACTGTTCTTCCATTTTAATCGTTTTTCTGTTCTCTATGCTACTTGTTTTTCTTGCTCAACTTTCTTTTTAACCGGGTTACGATTTACTACAATAATTCCCGCTGCGACACATGCTAAACCAAATAGTACAAAGGAATGGATTGCTTCCCCTAAAATTAGACTTGATAGTAGCACACCAAACACTGGTATAAAGAACATATACATCGAGACTTTCCCTACTTTGTTATACTTCATAATTGTATTCCATATACAGAATCCGGCTGCTGATAAGAACGATAAATATAAGAGCATAAGTATTGCATGTAGATTAAATGTGAATGGCATCATTCCAACTTGAAATGCACCTATACATAGCAACCCAATTGATCCGAAAATCATCTGATATGCTGTCATATACCCAATATCTAATGTTTTACTACCTTCTTTCGCTAATATGTTTCCATACGAATACATCATGGCTGCCCCAAGAAGTAATAAGCTACCTATTCCAAAATGAAATGATAAACTTCCATCACTCGGTACATTCACTAAAATCACACCGCAAAAACCGATAGCTACTCCAATTACTTTTCGCCTATTTAGAGCATCATCTTTATATAAAAAGTGTGCGAGTAAAATTTGAAAGAATGATGATGTTCCTGAAATAATCGCTCCTTCAATTCCTGAGCTGTAACTCATTCCAATATAAAAACATATATATTGAAGAAAAGTTTGAAACAAGCCAATTTGAACTAACTGCTTTCCTGTTCCTTTTTTGAACTTCATATCTTTGCCTAACGCTTTAAAAAATAATAAGAGCATTACACCAGATAAGAAAAAGCGATAGCCAGCAAATAATATTTGTTCCCCGACTTCTTGTGGCTGAATTCCAAGTTCAGCATAGCTTAATTTAATAAAGGGAAATGCGCTTCCCCATAAAAATGTTGCTACTATTGCAGCAATAAACACGCCAATCGGATGGGTAAAAAATTTCTCTGTCTTCAACTTGATGTCTTCCTTTCCGACCTTTTTATGAACAATATTCATATATACCAAAGGAAATGCGAAAACACAAGTTTTCAGTTTATCCCGCTATTCGCCGGGCAGTAAAAGCCCGATTGGCGAGGGCTAATAATCATCGTGGGATGAACAAAACCCCCACTAATTAAAGTTTCACTTTATACTAAAACAAAAACATATCATCTAAGAAAAACATATGCTATACTATAGAATAATTACAACATAATAACTATTAAAATCAGATTCAACAGAAATGCTGCTATCCATTATGGATGGCAGCTTTCGTCGTTTTATAGGGGTTTCGATTTTGATTCTTTTTCTCAATAAGAATTCGGAAGGAGCGAGTATTAATGAACGCAGAAGTAAAAACATTACAAGCACAAAAAGATATTTCTCATCCCTCTTTATGGGATACATTAAAGAAACATTATGAACTTATATTTGCAATCACATCTGGTATTTTTATTTTAGCTGGTTGGTTATTCACAAAAAATGATGCAATAAGTGCAGGTATTACTTTCTATATCCTTGCTTATGTAATTGGAGGATTTGCAAAAGCGAAAGAAGGTATTGAAGACACAATTGAAGAGAAAGAGCTAAATGTTGAAATGCTCATGATTTTTGCAGCTATCGGTGCCGCAGTTATCGGTTACTGGGCAGAAGGTGCTATTTTAATCTTCATCTTTGCATTAAGCGGTGCAATGGAATCTTATACATTAAGTAAAAGCCAAAAAGAAATTTCAGCGCTTCTTAATCTACAACCGGAAGAAGCATTACGTATTTCAACTGGAACCGAGGAACGTATTCCAGTTGGACAATTACAAATTAACGATATTATTTTAATTAAGCCAGGTGAGCGTGTTCCTGCTGATGGCACAATTCATAATGGTGAAACAAATATTGATGAAGCAGCTATTACAGGAGAACCTATTCCGAATGAGAAAAAATTCGGCGATGAAGTATTTGCCGGCACTGTAAATTTACGTGGTGCTATCGAAGTTAAAATTACGAAGCCGAGCGATCAAACATTATTCCAAAAGATTATTCGTCTCGTTCAAAGTGCACAAAGCGAAAAATCACCATCACAACTATTCATCGAAAAATTTGAAGGAACATACGTAAAAGGTGTGCTGCTCGTTGTTGCGCTTATGATGTTCGTTCCTCATTTCTTACTTGATTGGAGTTGGAATGAAACGTTTTATCGCGCTATGATCTTACTTGTAGTCGCTTCTCCTTGTGCTCTAGTTGCAGCTATTACACCAGCAACTTTATCAGCAATTTCAAACGGAGCGAGAAACGGTATTCTCTTTAAAGGTGGTATTCATTTAGAACGTCTAGCTTCAGTAAAGGCGATTGCCTTTGATAAAACGGGAACATTAACACAAGGAAAACCTACTGTAACAGATGTATATGTTCGAGAAGGCATAGCAGAAAGTGAAGTACTTTCTATTACAGCAGCGATTGAAAGTCACTCTACACACCCTTTAGCAGAAGCGATTGTTAAATATGCAAAACATGCTTACGACATTACGATAAAAAAACCAGAAAACGTTGAAGATGTAACTGGTTTTGGATTAAAAGGAATATTAGAAAACAAAGCTTATAAAATTGGTAAAGCTGATTTTATCGGAGAAGAAATAAAAACATTTCATAATGGCATTTCTGCTTCACTTGAAAAAGAGGGGAAAACTGTCGTTTATATTAGTGATGAGGATGGTATTCTTGGACTGATTGCTTTAAAAGATACCCTTCGCCAAGAAACGATAGCGGCTATTCGTGATTTGCAAAGCATTGGTGTCGAAGCAATCATGATTACTGGTGATAATGAAGAAACAGCAAAAGCAATTGCCAATGAAAGTAATATAAAAGAATATTACGCATCATGTTTACCGGAAACAAAAGTTGAAACGATAAAGCAGTTAAAAGAAAAGTACGGCATAGTCGCCATGGTTGGAGATGGTATAAACGATGCACCTGCCCTCGCTACTGCTAGTATTGGTGTTGCAATGGGTGAAGGAACAGACGTGGCATTAGAGACTGCAGACGTTGTTCTTATGAAAAACGAATTATCTCGTCTCTCTCAAGCAATCCGTTTATCAAAACGAATGAACCGTATTGTGAAGCAAAACGTTATCTTCTCTTTAGCTGTCATTGCAATGCTGATTTGTTCAAATTTTTTACAGTTTTTAGCGCTTCCCTTCGGTGTTATTGGACATGAAGGAAGTACCATTCTTGTAATTTTGAATGGCTTACGATTATTAAAAGGAAATAATTAAAACGGGTCCCTCATAAAGGACCCGCTTTTTTTAATGGTAGCTATTGTGACCGTTCGCACTGCTGCTCGTTTTATGCTTTGGATGCGAACTGCTCTTTTGTTTGTTATTTTTATTATTGTGGTTCTTTTTATTATTACTCATGAAATATCCCCCCTGTTCCCTTTTATTATGGAACAAGAGCTCATTTTTCATTACGGGAATTATTGTCACCCGTTCTATAATGATGGAGTAAACCATTAATTTCACCGCCAAGTAAAATTACCCATCCAGTTAAGTAAAACCATAACATTAAAATAATAATACCACCGAGACCACCATATGTATTAGCGTAATTTGCAAATTTATCTACATAATAGGCAAATGAGTACGATACCACAATCCATCCTATAGTAGCAAATAACGCCCCTGAAACAACTTCTCTTCTCTTTAACTTACGATCAGGCGCAAATGTATATAAAAAGCTAAACAAAGCGATTAAAACGAAGAAACTTGCTACTAAACGTGTAATGCTCCAAACATAAGAAAAACTATCCGATAAACCAATTGCTTTAAACACGGCTGCCCCAATCACTTGTCCAAATACTGGGACGATTAGTGCAAACACGATCATAAAAATTATTGCTAACGTGAACACGATAGATAAAGCTCTTGTTTTAATAAAGGAGCGTGTTTCTGTTACATCATACGCGCGGTTAAAAGCATTCATAACCGCATTAACACCATTTGAGGCAAACCATAACATCGATAATAGACCAAATGATAATAAACCACCATTTTGCTGATTTACAACTTTATCTACATTTACCTCAATTAAGTTCATCGCATCATCTGGTACATAAACCTCTAATAAACTAAGCACATCCTCTGTTTGAATGGGAATAAAGCCAAGAAGCGTAATTAAGAAAACAAGCCCAGGGAAAATCGCAAGCAAGAAGAAATAAGCGAGCTGTGCTGCTAAGCCCGCTACATCATCGCGCATCGTCCGGTCATATAAATCTTTCCCAAACGAAAAAGTGCGATTTCTTTTTGCTTTTTCTAGAAATTTTCTCATATTTTTTAGACGCTTTTCTTCTCTTCTTTATTTTGCTTTAGCTCAATGTATGCTTCAGTTTTTTTTTCCTCTGCATTTGAGTCCTTCATAAATAATTCACGCGCTTCTTTCATACCACCATCTTCAGCTACCACTGGCTCTTCTTCTGCTTTAAGCTCATCTACCTTTGGAGATACAGCTTGAATTTCAATCGTTTCCGGCTTTTCTACTGGCACAATCTTTTTCTTACTAAACATTTCTTTCGTTTCTTTTAACGTTTCTACAACAGACGGCGTCAATTTTTTAATTTCTGCTACTTTCGCTTTCACTACATTGAAATCAGCAAGTTCGCGTCCTTTATCTGTAACAGTTTGCACTTTTTCTTTTATCTTCGCATTTTCACCAATCTCAATCATCTTTGTTTTTGCTTTTTCTGCCGTATTTTTTACTTTTTCACGGTTTTCTTTCTTTAACATAGATACAGCTACACCTGCAGCTACACCAATCGCAATGTTTCGAGCAATATTATTTTTCTTTGCCATATTCCTTCACCCTTTCATTTCTTATATTAGAAAGTATTACTTTCTAAGCTTCCTCATATTCCTTGTTCATTTCGAATGAAAGCTAATAGCTTTACACACCCTTCTGTTACAAGGTCATACACTTCTTGGAAGTTCCCTGTAAAGTAAGGGTCAGGAACGTCTGTCCAGCCACCGTCTGGAACAAAATCGGACAGCCTACCAATATAGCCTCCAGTTTTACCAAAACTTTTTAAATCCGCTATATTCTTGTTGTCCATGGCAATAATATAATCAAACTTTGTTAAGTCTTCTTTTTCTACTTGCCGTGCTTTAATTCCTTCAAAAGAGACTTCATTTTCTTTTAAAATTTTTTGTGTTCCTTTATGTGGTGGATGACCAATATGCCAATCTCCAGTTCCTGCAGAATCAATGACAATTTTCTCTTCGAGTCCCTCTTTTACGACAAAATCTCGAAAAATTGCTTCTGCCATTGGAGAACGACAAATGTTCCCAAGACAAACAAACAATACTCGGACCATATTTTTGTTTCTTCCCTTCTTGGTGCATTTCTTAATATATATCTATAGTATAAGCAACCAATTATTAATTATAAAGGAAATCCCTACTAATTTAATAGGATTGAAAAGTTTCATTAACGAAAATGATAAAAAAATGTTAAGATAACCTTATGTTATTTTAAAGGGGGACACTTCGGTGGATTTATCCGTGAAATCAGAAGCAAACGTTGAATATATGGTAGAAGCTATTAAAGAAAAATTACGCATGGTTAATGCTGGAGCAATGAGAGCTGCTAGTTTTAACGAAGAAATGTACGAGGACTTACGTGACATTTATGAGCATGTTATGAAACGTGAAACATTCAGTATTAGTGAAATGCAAGCTATTACTGAGGAACTAGGTACATTAATTAAAAAATAACAAAGAGCCTCACGTATGCGAGGCTCTTTTAATTTCAACAAATTCATGACAACTCTTCTCTTTTCCTCATCACATTCTAAAATACTGTACAATGAAAGTAGAATCTCACCTTAGATTTTTTCTCCATACATACTACTCTAAAAAAATTGCCACACTACCATTGCTAACTGTTTTTACTGGGGGTGCTTACTTATGAGCAATTGGTACAGTAAGACGAAAAATCAAACATTAATCGACCTAGAAACAAATGAACAACACGGTTTAACAGATGAAATCGTAAATGAACGTTTAAAGCAATATGGTTATAATGAATTAGCTACCAAACAAAAACGTACTTTATGGCAACGCGTTTTCGCCCAAATTAATGACGTCCTCGTATATGTCCTTATTATCGCTGCCCTTATTTCTGCCTTTGTAGGTGAATGGGCTGATGCAAGTATTATCGCGCTCGTTGTAGTTTTAAATGCCGTTATCGGTGTAATCCAAGAATCGAAAGCAGAACAGGCTTTAGAAGCATTGAAAAAGATGGCAACACCTAAAGCTATCGTAAAGCGAGATGGTGAACTAAAAGAAATTCCATCTGAGCACGTCGTTCCAGGTGATATCGTTATGCTTGATGCTGGGCGGTATATCCCCTGCGATTTACGCCTTATCGAAACTGCAAATTTAAAAGTTGAAGAATCTGCTCTAACTGGTGAATCCGTCCCTGTCGATAAAGATGCAGTCTACCACCCTTCCATGCAAAGTGATGAGCAAGTACCATTAGGCGATCAAAAAAACATGGCATTTATGTCGACGTTAGTAACGTATGGACGTGGCGCTGGTGTTGCTGTTGAAACTGGGATGAACTCACAAATTGGCAAGATTGCTACCCTTTTACATGAAGCAGACGATGATATGACACCACTTCAAAAAAGCTTAGCACAAGTAGGAAAATATTTAGGTTTTGTCGCTGTAGCTATTTGCGCTATTATGTTTCTCATCGGTTTTTTACAAGGACGAGATACTTTGGAAATGTTTATGACTGCAATTAGTTTAGCTGTTGCAGCCATTCCAGAAGGCTTACCAGCTATCGTTTCCATCGTTCTTGCCATTGGTGTTCAGCGTATGATTAAACAAAACGTTATCATTCGTAAACTACCAGCTGTTGAAGCTCTCGGTTCTGTCACAATTATTTGTTCAGATAAAACAGGTACATTAACTCAAAATAAAATGACCGTTACTCACTTTTATAGTGATCGCACATACGACCAGCTAGAAAATTTGAATATAAATAATGATGTACACCGTCTATTATTAGAAAATATGGTTTTATGCAACGATGCCTCTTACAGTACCGACTCACAAACAGGGGATCCTACAGAAATTGCCCTTCTTGTTGCCGGAAGCTCTTTTAACATTCAAAAAGATCATTTAGAAAATAAACATGAACGTGTTAACGAATTACCTTTCGAGTCTGATCGTAAAATGATGTCAACTGTACATACGTACGATGAAAGCTACTATAGCATGACGAAAGGTGCAATTGATAAACTTTTACCTCACTGTACCCATATCTTTATAAATAATAAAATTGAGATCTTAACAGATTCTGATAAAAATCAAATATTAGAAGCTGCCGGGTCAATGTCACAAGAAGCCTTAAGAGTACTTTCATTCGCATATAAAAGATACGATTCAAACGATGTGAATATAAATCACCTCGAAGAAAATCTTATCTTTATCGGTCTTGTCGGTATGATTGATCCACCACGCACAGAAGTAAAAGATTCAATTACAGAATGTCAAAAAGCTGGTATTCGCACAGTTATGATTACTGGTGATCATAAGGATACCGCCTTTGCAATTGCCAAAGAACTTGGTATTGCTGAAGAAAAATCTGAAATTATGATTGGAACTGAATTAGATACCATTTCAGATACAGAACTAGCAAGTAAAATTAATCACTTAAATGTATTCGCTAGGGTCTCTCCAGAACATAAAGTGAAGATTGTAAAAGCATTACGTGCTGAAGGAAATATCGTTTCCATGACTGGTGACGGTGTAAATGATGCTCCTTCTTTAAAGCAAGCAGATGTTGGAGTAGCAATGGGAATTACAGGAACAGATGTCGCAAAAGGCGCAGCAGATGTAGTTTTAACAGATGATAACTTCTCATCTATTGTGAAAGCTGTTGAAGAAGGAAGAAATATTTATCGTAATATTAAAAAGTCTATTCTCTTCCTACTTTCTTGTAATTTCGGCGAAATTATAGCTCTCTTTTTAGCTATTTTACTCGGCTGGGCAACACCACTACGCCCTATCCACATTTTATGGGTAAATTTAATTACAGATACACTACCTGCATTATCACTCGGTGTTGATCCTGAAGATCCAGATGTGATGAAGGAAAAACCACGACATGCGAAAGAAAGCTTATTTAGCGGCAGCGTTCCTTTTCTTATTTTCAATGGGGTTGTAATTGGACTTCTTACTTTAACAGCCTTTATCGTTGGGGCAAAGCTCTATACAGGAGATACAAATTTATTTCCTCTCTTCCCAGAGCAAATTGATGAAGACGCGCTATTACACGCTCAAACGATGGCATTTGTCGTTCTTAGTTTCTCTCAACTCGTTCATTCATTTAACTTACGTTCAAGAACGAAATCAATTTTTTCAATTGGGATATTTACAAATAAATATTTAGTCTTCTCACTTCTAATCGGTGTTCTTATGCAAGTGTGTATTATCTCCATCCCACATCTTGCCAATATATTTGGTGTGCATGCATTAACAATGCGAGATTGGGGATTTGTTCTCTTGTTAAGTATCATTCCGCTTGTTGTGAATGAAATCATTAAATTAGTTAAGAGAAACTAAAAGGCAATGAGGACTGTTCCTCATTGCCTTTTCTTTATCCTTGTAATTCTTTTTTGATGTTCTCTGTTAATGTAGCCATGCGCTTGCGGCTTTCTTCACGCTCACGTTTATTTTGCTCTTCAATTTGTTGTGTTTCTTGCATACCTCTTGAAATAATGTTCCAAGTTTCCTCAAGTGTTTCCATCTTAATACTAGAAGAACCTGATAATCTCGCTACTTCCACACTTTGAGTTGCGATATTTTGTGCATTTTTCTTAAGTAATTCATTTGTACGGCGATCAAGTTCAGCCATAGAGTCCGCAACAAGCTTTTGACGTTTCGCATTTACCGCTTGAATGATACCATTTTTAAAGATAGGAATCGTTGTAATAAATGCTGTATTGATTTTACCGATTAATTTATTGTTACCGCGTTGAATCATACGAATTTGTGGTGCCGTTAATAGAGCAACCATACGTGCTTTTTCTAAATCATCAATACGTTGTTCTAAAATTTCAACAGAGTTTTTAAGCGATTCTAATTCAATACCCGCTAACTGATCATTATTACGTATGCGCTCTTCGTACATCGGAACTAACTCTGTATTTAAACGCTCTAATAACATTTCCCCTGCTACTACGTATTTTTCTAAGTCTAAATAATACTTTAAGTTTTGCTCATATAAACCATCTAACGTACCAATTGATTTTTTCATTTCATCTTGATACTTCGTAATTTCTACGTATACTTTATCCATTTCGCGACCCATCGTCTGATACTTACTAAAGATTTGTTCAATCATTTTATCTGCTTTTTTGAACATACGTGAGAAGAAACCACTTTTCTCTTCCGCAAAGTCTTTACTATCAAATCTGTCCATAATTTTACCAAGCTGTTTTAATAATTCACCAGAGTCTTCTACTTTCGATAAAGACATTGTATGTAAAATTTGATCAGCGAAACGTGAAATTTCCATAGAAGGTTCTTTTCCGAGTTCAATTAATTCTAATTGATCTTTAATGTCTACTGCGTTATAAATACGTTGCACTTCTGCATCTTGTCTAAGTTGCAAGCGAACATCTTGTGCGGTTTGCTCATTCAATTCTGTTTTCGAATCTAGTACGACTGGGTTATTCATATGGTATTCTCCCTTTCCTTATAAAAATGGACGAAATAGTCCTTTTATTGTTTGTGATAAATTTTTATAGGCTGATGAACCATGAAATTCAAGATCGAAATTAACTTCTTCAAGCCAATGTGAATCAAATGCTCCTGATTCAATATACGGTTCAATATCGTTTCTCCCCGTTGGATTAAAGTGGAATACATCTACTCCAATTTGATTTAAAAATAGTAATAACACAGCATCAGAACGACTTAATTCTCCGCTCTTCTCATTATTAAATATAACAATTTTCGGTACTTCTTGCGAATAATCAAATTTCTCAAGCTGCTCTAAAATGTTCGGTGGTATTTGAGAGAGTTGTGCGAAAACATACAGTGCTACATCTTGTTTCGTCTCTTTCGCAATTGGTTTACACATTTCACTTTCACACGTATGGATGATTGCTTCTGCAATACCATGTTGTAATCCTTCTGGTAATCGCTTATGTGGCCACCAATGGCTGTTCATAATTAAATCTGGATGTAACTTCCCTGCGCGGTCCAATGCATCTCGATAATGATATTGGAAATTCGCTTTTTGTTCTTTCGTAAACGGGAATGTATTAATCAAGAAACTGTTATCAAATGATGTAACAGCCTTTAATCGCTGAAAATATTCTTTATCATTCTTTGAAACACCTGATATTTTTGCAAATAAAGAAGGAATATAAATATGCTTATTTTCAACAAAGAATGTTGGACGTACAAATGCCTTTTCTTTCGTAATTAAAAAGAGTTCATCGTACGTCGTTTTGAGCGTACGGGCTACAGGTGTATACGAACGGAATTGCCACGGTTTGTATAATAATGAATTATCGTGGTGAAGTACTTGCTCGATTTCTTTTGAAGCTTGATAAGCTACCGTTGCGACGCGTTCACGACGCCGATCAGGAAATGGTTCCAATGAAATACGGCCTGAATGAGATACGACAAAGGTCTTTCCTTCCTCATCTACACTCTCAAATCCATCTTTTCCTTCTGGGTGATAATAAAGCACATCGCAGCCGAGCATAATAAGAAAGTATAAGAAATATATACGACTCTCCGTCGCATCACCGTACCAAACGATACGCGGCATTTGTTTCTTATAATTAATCGTAGAGAACCACTTCGCTACGTAATTTTCACTTAATTTAATCATATCGATTAAGAAACGCCGGAATCCTTCTGTTTTTAAAGATTGATTATGTTGTTTCTCATACAATTTCAATACAGAAATAAACGTCGTATGTATATAATGCTGTAAATCAGGATTGTCTACTTGCGGTAATAGTT
Source organism: Bacillus sp. AR13-1 (assembly GCF_008042285.1). NCBI lineage: Bacteria > Bacillati > Bacillota > Bacilli > Caryophanales > Bacillaceae > Bacillus > Bacillus sp. AR13-1. The sequence goes on along the minus strand of NZ_QNUA01000030.1, from coordinate 4,738 downwards.
GTTTTCCAGACAAATGTGCTACAAGCCTATTTACTGTAAGTCCATTCGGCGCTTCTTGATGTAATGCAAAAACTTCTTGAATATGGCGCAGTTTTTCGGGATCAATCACCTTATTTAAATTTTGTTCATGCAAAACCTCGATCCCTTTTGCTTCATTATAATCAAATAGTTCATTGAAATATTCATCTACATCATTCGGAACACCAAGAATGCGACTTGCTATATAACTAAATTTCATCTCATTCTCTGTCAGTTCATATTGTGGGCGTTTTTCTAAATGCGCTTCAAATTGCTTTAAATCTGATTCATCTTTTAATGCACATGGTTGAAGTGTAAAACGTGAAAACACAACAGTTCACCTCCAAAAACATTTACGTTTTTTATAAAGTCTCTCTTCTATTATAAACTATTTTTAGTTATAAAAAATGGGCGCTCGCATAACGAGCAAACCCATTTCAATTATTTATGTTCATTTTTAGTAGCTGCAACTTCTTCTTTAGCTTGTCCAGAATTCTTCATGTAGTGAAGTATAAATGTTGCTCCAAACGCTATAACTAAAATAATAAAGAACAGCGTATGACTTACTTCAATATGAATGACAGACAGTAGCATTTTTGCTGCAATAATTAAGATTAAAATATATGCTGTCGTTTCAAGTTCTGGAATACGCTCTAACAATTTTAAGAATACGCCAGCAATACCGCGCATCATTAAAATACCGAGCATTCCACCTAATAGTAAAATCCAAACTTCATTCGATACACCAAATGCAGCAAGTACACTATCTACAGAGAATGCGATATCCATTAATTCAACCATCGCAACTGTCCCCCAGAAGACACCGAACATTCTGAAGAGAATACCATTTTGGTTCATACCATGAGCTTCCTCTTCTTCTGCATTACCTTTTCTTTTATCAATGAAGTATTTAACTGAAAGCCAAGCTAAGTAAAGTGCACCTAACACTTTTACCCACCATAATTTAATTAAGAACATTCCGATTCCAATTGCAATAAAACGGAATACATAAGCTCCAATAAGTCCATAGAATAATGCTTTTTTTCGTTTTTCTTCTGGAAGATGTTTTACCATTACCGCTAACACAAGTGCATTGTCAGCAGATAATAACCCTTCAAGTACAACAAGTGTACCTATTAACCCCCAAGATACTGGATCTTGTAACACTTTAATCCACATGTCCAAGTCGAAAAACTGAGCATACGTATCAAGGATTCCTTGCAAAATACTCATCTTACCTTTATCCCCTATTCTTTGCTAGATTTATAGAAAGGTCAAAAAAAGGAAACGAATACCGTTTCCCTTCTTATGCATCCAAGCCATACGCTCTTACAAGCGCACCTAATCCACCTTGGAATCCACTTCCTACTGCACTAAACTTCCACTGTCCATTATGACGATATAATTCACAAAAGACAACTGCTGTTTCAATGGAGAAATCTTCCCCTAAATCAAAACGAAGAACTTCTTCGTTTGTTTCTTCATTTGCTAAACGCACGAATGCATTTGCAACCTGTCCAAAGTTTTGATTACGGCCTTCTCCATCATAAATTGTAACTGTAATAGCAATTTTATGAACATCTGCTGGAACCTTTTTCAAATCGACAACAAGTTGCTCATCATCACCGTCACCTGCACCTGTACGGTTATCTCCTGTATGTAAAACTGATTCACAAGGAGACTGTAAATTATTATAGAAAATAAAATCAGTTTCCTTCGTACATTTCCCGTTCGCATCTAATAAAAAGGCAGATGCATCTAAATCGAAATCAGATCCACCATCATAAGATTTAATATCCCATCCAAGACCAATTACTGCTCTTGATAAACCTGGGCTTGTTTTAGCTAAATCTATTTTCTGTCCTTTTTGCAATTGAATAACCATATATTTTCACCTCTATATTTTAATTTCAAAAAATATATCCATCAGTAAATACGCGTTTCACCGATGGATATATAAATCTATTACTCTACATCTAAACCAAAGTTATTACATAGAGAACCTAATCCACCTTGGAATCCACTTCCGATTGCATTGAATTTCCATTCACCTGCGTGACGGTATAATTCACTTACTACTACTGCAGTTTCAATAGAGAAATCTTCTCCTAAATCGTAACGAATTAATTCTGCATTCTTTTCTTCATCCATAATGCGTACGAAAGAGTTAGAAACTTGTCCGAAGTTTTGGCTACGGCCTTCTCCATCATAAATTGTGATTGTGAAGCAAATACGCTCGATATGTGCAGGAACATTTTTTAAGTCTATTTTAATTGTTTCATCGTCGCCTTCACCTGCACCTGTACGGTTATCTCCTAAATGCTCTACAGCACCATTCGCACCTTTTGGATTATTATAGAAAACGAAATCCTCTGCTCCTGAAACTTTACCGTTAGCACCTACTAAGAAGATACTAACATCTAAATCGAAATCGCTCTGTCCGTCATAACGATTCGTATCCCAACCAAGTCCTACAAGAACTTTCGAAAGACCTGGATTTGTTTTTGTTAAGTCTACCTTTTGTCCTTTTTTCAATGAAATTGATGCCATATACAATTCCTCCTTGGTTTATCTTATTGGTAACGTGATACAATCTCACTTAAGTTTTTATCTTGTGTTCCTTCTCCAACTGCTGAAAACTTCCATTCGTTTCCGTCTCGATACATTTCCCCTGCAATTAAAGTCATTTTGCCAGCGTAATTATCTGACAAGTTATAACGTGCTAATTCTTCACCTGTTTGTGGGTTTTGAATACGAATATATGCATTGCGAATCATCCCAAAATCTTGACGACGATTTACACAGTCATAAATATTTACAACGAATACTAAACGATTAATACGGCTCGGAACTTTATGTAATTCTACGAAAATTGTTTCGTCGTCACCAGCGCCTTCACCTGTTAAATTATCTCCTGAATGAATGATACTACCACAAGTAGAAAGTTTGTTGCCGAAGTAAACTAGATCATTTTTGTTTAAAAAACGATCCCCTTCTAACATAACAACAGATGCATCACAATCTACACTTGGTTTACTTCCAAATAAAGAAGACAGAAACCCACCTGATTGCCCAATTGGATCCCAGCCTAAGCCAACCTGCAGTTTCGCTACTCTCGGTTGTCCTTTTGTTAAATCAATCTTTTGTCCTTTTTCTAAAATAATAGGCATGAAGTTTCTTCCTTTCTACAAAGCATTTTCCAAATCGGAAAACATTGTATTCTCCTCTTATATTGTAGCATTATTTATCTAATGAGAAAAAGGATAAATTCTCAATTATATGAAAATAGATACTATATTTATTTATACTGATGTAATAAGTGGTAAATAGAACCAATCATTCCTGCACAATTGCCGCTTTGCGCAAGTTTAATCTCACAATTACTATAAATATCTTGATTTAAGTATGTTCCTATCTCTTCCTTCACTTCATTTAAAAAATCATCTCCTCTTTCAGTAATTCCCCCACCAATAATAATCATTTTCGGATTAAAAATATAAGCAAGGTTACTAATTCCAATCGCCAAATGTTTAAAGAAAATCTTCACGGCTTGAATAACACTGCTATCACCCTTATCATATAATTCGAAAATTGTTTTACCATCCCACTCCTTTTCACCTTTATATCTTCGTACGAGATGAATTAATCCCGAAATTGAGGCAACCTCCTCAAAAGTATTCCCTTCTATTAACATGCTCCCCCATTCCCCAGCGCCAAACGAATGTCCACGGTATAACTCCCCATTTATAACAATTGCTCCACCAATGCCCGTTCCAAGCGTAAGCATAATAAAATCGTTTTCTCCCCTCCCTGTACCTTTCCATTTCTCGCCTAAGGCCGCACAATTAACATCATTTTCAATAGATACAGGAACTTTTAATACTTCTTGTAGTCTCTCAACAATAGAAATATTAGCATAACGCGGAATATGATCCACACCTCCCGTTATAACTCCTTTATCAATATCAACAATTCCCGCTGTACTAATACCAATTCCGGAAATAGTATGTTCAGTCATTAACTTTTTTGATAAATATATAAGCTTTTGAACAATTTGTTCCCCGCCCAAGTGAATTTCTGTTGGGACCTTTTTATGTATTAGTACTACCCCTATTTCTGAAACAATTCCATATTTAATTTGCGTACCACCAATATCAAATGCAATATACTCTTTCATCCGTTACCACTTCCTCTACTATTATGAGTGTAAATTCTCCATCACTCTACTATATTCACATTAACTCTTTTCTCCCTTTAGAAATACACCTCCTTTTTCTTATGAAGTGGACTTGTTCAGTGCCCTCCCTTTTTCTATATATAGTTTTTTTGCATAAAACTCTTTTTCCTATGAAATATTACAAAGGGGTGTATTTTAGATGGAACAATAATTTTTTCTTCAGGAGGAAAACAATGACAAAAATCTTCATTTTAGCATCAACACTTTCTTTATCCTTTTTTAGCGGCTTAAATATTGGTAATGCTGCAACTGAAAACTTCAATCCAATAACAAACGCTATTGTACAAAATAACGATAATTTAGCAGAAGGTAATTCAAAAGATAATAATAAACCTCCAGGAAACAATGGTTCTCAGGACGATAGTGGTTCTGACGGCAATGGTTCTGGTGGCAACGGTTCTGGTGGCAACGGTTCTGGTGGCAATGGTTCTGGTGGCAGTGGTTCTGGTGGCAACGGTTCTGGTGGCAGTGGTTCTGGTGGCA
>NZ_QNUA01000003.1:0-54449 GCF_008042285.1 Bacillus sp. AR13-1 | reverse complement strand
CGCGTCACCGAGTAACGTTATTATAATGGGAACGCTATCCCCAAAACGTATTCTCTTTTCAAAGAACTGTTTATAGGAATAGCTTATAATTTTCAGCATTTTATTTAGTCCCCCAAAAAGTTCGCGGTTTGTTCGCGGTTTTTAGATAATCCCTAACGATGTAGCAATCAATTTCACGGCACTTTGCTTCTTCTCATAGAAGTAAGTCTTTTTGAGTAGTAGATCATGATAAACATCTGAATCTTTTACTCTTTCATTCGTTAAGAACTTCATTGTAATAATGTCTCTTTCTTCCTTATCTAAGATATGGTCCAAAGTCTTCTCTATCTGCTTCACCTTTAATTCACTTATTCTTCTTGAATTTCGTATCTCTGGAAACAGACTGATCCCTTCTTGTTCCACTTCATTATTGAATCGCATCTTTAATGCACGGTATTCCTTTAAGATGCTGACTACTTCCTTTTGCACTTTCTTGTCATCGATTTGCGGTAATAAAGTTAATTGTTCCATGAAGGAATCCCCCTATTTCGAATTTGTCTTTTTAACATCACATAAGGTACGTGAAATTTTACTATCTCATTGTTGAATAAGGGAACGATGCTTAGTAAAGTAGCCCCCACCAATCTACTCTGCATTGTTCCGTTATCCATTTACTTGATTCTTAGTTTCTTCAATAACCATAATCCAATCACTGAACCTCTAACTTTATCTAACTTTTGTTTCTCATTTTCTAATATCCGATTTTTTCCCTCTAGATTTCTTAATTGGGTTTCAAGGTATTCTTTTTCATTCTTCCAATGAACATTCTCATCTGATGCTATGAACCATTCCACGTCCTTTCTAACATCCGCATGAAGTATAAATGTCTCTCCACAATAATTAACACCTTTTTGACAATTACCATCATCAGTCCATGCTAATTTCAAACAACCTGCTGCCGGACTTCCTTTAAATCTATCCTCCATATCGTGTACAAATACTGTACCTATAGGCAAATCAAAAAGCTCTTTCTGTAAAATGTACTTATCCATATGTTTTTGTCTCTCTTTTGATAATCTGTAAATGTCTTCTCTCATTATTTCGCCCCCATTAAGCCTTTAATAATTTACGTTTCTTGTTGGCCATCTTCTCTTTTGCTGCTTCAATGTTATTTGCAACCTTTTGACGGTCCTGATCAAATTGAATCATTCCATCAAACATAACAGAAGTTACTGTGTCATCTACGTATTGCAAGTAATCCACTGGCGCTCGTTCTGTCTGTTCTACTAAGTACGCATAAATATCAAAGTCTGCTCTTGGTATCGACTTCTTACCTTTTGGCTGTTGCGACATCCTTACGTAAGATTGAATGACTGATAGTGGTACCGCGAATACTGACTGGTCCTTGCTAAACCCAATAAGGAAGAAACATATTGCTCCCATCTTCTCCGCTGTCTCTAGATAATCCAATTGGTGCTGCGCGATATTCTTTAAATCAAATCGATTTATCTCATTTGTAGACTTCGCTTCAAACGCTATAGATCGTCCTTTATACACACCGTCATAGTCTACTGTACTTTTAGACTCGTAATAACCATCTTTCACACGTCCATAAACCATTTTTAATACCTTTACAGGAGTCGGACGCTTGTTTATAAGCGCCACTCCCTCGCGTTGATACATTTCATTCGATAGATTGATAAGCTTTTCAAAAGCCATTCCACGGTTACCTTGTCCCATTTTTATTCCTCCATTTCTTTCTTACACTCTTCAAGGAAATCAATAACTTCCTGAATATGCTCCCTTGTTGTCATACTCTCCATTACGTATCCTTCATCGTTATAAACATTAACCTTATTTCCTTTAAACTCCATTCCACACATTCCGTCTGCACCTAAAAGCTTTACGTTACCTTCCATTCTTTTAACCTCACTTTCTACTCAAAGGATTATTTTGTTGAGTTTAATACTCCCAATCATGAATATAGTAATGAGATAGCTCTTGTTTATCCATTTCTACATTTCCATCTGGATCAAGTAATCGACGCATTGAAATTTCACCTTCATCTTCTCGAAGGCAACCATATCTTAGTGCTTCTTCCTTGCTATCGGCTTCGTATTTATGTTCGCAATGATATCTGTAAAATTCTAAAATCCAATATCTTTCGTTTTCTTCCATCTTTAGTTCCTCCCCCTGAATAAAACTCAATATTCCGTCAATAATATAGATAGGCGATAGCCAGAACTCATTTAATGAAGTCCCTAACCTTTCTCCTTTCCCCCTTGGAGAACCGAGCAGTTAGCTTTTGCTAGCTGCTCTTTTGTTTATCTATCGAATAAACTCCTAATAATGAAGTAAGGCCAAAATAGTATAATTGGGATTGCGAAATGTAGTATTAATCCGCCCCAGGAAGAAGTAGTTACTGACCAAACTAATAATCCTATCCCGATTACCAAATAAATAAGTACGCCAATTGTTATCCAAGTTAACATGCTTTTTTCACCACACTTTTCTACAAAATGAAATTTTTATACCCATCGTGCTAATGTCTCCAACAACTCTTTAGCTCCCTCTTTACTAAGAGTTAAATTCCCATCAAACAATTCAATAGGTTCTTCAACTGTTTTTCCTGTAACAAGACAAGCTTTTTCGTGTTTTCTCATTACAATATCCTCGCCATTCAAAAACAACTTCATTTCTGTTCCTGGTCCAATTCCTAATTGGCGTTTAATCTCAATCGGTATAACTAACCTTCCGTATTGATCTATAGCCCTTGTTATCCCTGTATTCTCCATTTTCATTCCCCTTTTCGATTAAAATAACGCTTTTGTTAAACTTTAAGATTTAACTACATCGGCTCCATTCAGGAACTCTTTTAAAGATTCTCTACACTTTGCACACATATCGACTTTCCCAGTCGCAGTTATGTCATCGTATTCACTTTGCCCGTTCATTCTACGTTGAACCGATAGTAAATAACTTTTTACCCGTTCTCGAAATTTAAATTCAAATGTAACTGTGCATGTTTCTTTAGGATTAATAACGTTTTTACAACGATCACAACAATTTGCCACTCTTAATCTCTCCTTTTCTTAACAAAATTCAAATTTTATACCATTTAATTTACTTTTATTGTATTTATTTGGATAAATATGATACTATTTATCTATAAAGTCATTAATTTGGCTTTACCCTTATACAATGAGCCATGAGCCTTCACAACTCGTGGCTCTTTCCATTTTAATTTGATTAATAACCGCTATTTAATCGATCATAGTTAACTTGGTTCTTTTCGAAATATGCCTTTTCCATGTCTTCGTATGACATCCCTAATTTAAGTCCGATTGTAATCAGTAAAGCTAAAGAAATAGCATATTCATATTCGTTATTAAAATTTGTTGTATATAATTCTTCAAAAAGAATGTGGTATGCAATTTCATTGTTAATACAATGTTCAATATCTCTTTTCATAGCGCTTTTTACTCTTCCTAATAAAACATAATCCACATGATCGTACTTATTACCCAAACTCGCCATAAAGTGCATGCAATCCGCCCACTCATCATACTGACGCGCCTTGTCGTCTTTTTTGTTCTTTTTCCAATACTTAAAGAATCCTATTTCTTGCGCGAGTTCACCCAGTTCAACGTATAAAGCTTGGGTGATATCACCTGTAAGACTTTTTCCTTCTAACCCATGAACCTCAACAACCTTACTATCTAGCTCGTCCTGTGCTTCGAAAATCTTTTGTATGTTTAACATTCCGTCCCACTCCTTATAAGCAATTTAATAACGTTTCTCTACGTTCTTCTAATTCTTTAATTTTCTTTTCTGTCTTCTCAACTTCGATTTTAGCCATCACAAGATGGCATTTATATTTGTTAATTTCATCTTGATTCGTTACGATTTCGCTTTTTATTTGAACTAAAGTCGATTCTTTCATAAAAACCTCCTATACTCCTAACCTAGTCATTACTTTTCCTTCCTGGAATCCATGAATAATATCATCATTTTCGATTCGTAAAGCTGGCATCGCCATTAAATCGTAATCCTGAATGAAATGTGCGTTTTCAGGTTCTTCAACATTGAAGTAAGTCACATCTAAAGTGGCAACATCAGAAGGAAAGTTGTCTAACATCAGGTTTAATCGTTTGCAGTCGTTGCAATTGTTTTTAGTGAATACCGTAATTTTAATCATTTTATTTTTTCTCCTTTGCATCATTAATTAGTTTAGTAATTTCAAATACGCCGTTTTCGATTTCTCTCATTATTCTTCATCCTCTCTATGACCTTCTAGAATCGCTTCAATTCTCGACGCTATTCCTGCGTTCACGAAATGCATTCCTCTGTGATAACCTGATAAACCTAAATCCATCTTGTCGAAAGCTTCATCCGCTTTTTCTCCGTTTACTTTCGCTTCTCCCCAAATTTCATTTGCTAACGCTTGAAATGCTTTTAATGTTTCATTCATTTTCATCCGCTCCTTTTAGTAGTTCTGGATTTTCATAGACGTTACCTAAGATCTCTACATCATGGCATTTCGGTTTATTAGCAAACATAAACACGAGCTATATTGGGAATTTATTAGATGTAACCCCTATTGGTTTTGCCATAAATGCACCGTTATTAAAAATAACTTCATATCGATTAATTACTTGCCCGTCGTATTCGTTGTCGAAATAGTTCTCTTCAAATACATCACCCTCAAAAAGTTCCTTATCATTCTTATCCTTCAGACCTGTATATTCACTAACTGATGCCCATTTAACTGGTACAAAACCATTACCTGGTTCCTCGATATAAGCTAATCGGTCTTCGTAATTCATAATCGCACTTCCGTAAAACCATTTTGTATCACTGTAAAATTCAATTGGTTTTCCGCGAAACTTAATCTCTCTCATTCTCCCCATCCCTTTCCAACAGCCCCGCCAGTTCCTCGCAACTCCCCTCAAAGAGATCGCGCCCATCCGGTAGCTTGTATATGTGATTATCGATTAATTTGTTGATTAAAACGTCTTGCCTGTCCATGTTGCCTCCTAGCTGATTTGCTGCACTTTTTTTCGGCTCGCCACTGATTTTGTAGCCGCTTCGTAAGGCTTCATTCCCCTAGTTATCCTTTGATAAAACGTAGCGTCTTTAATCCCGTTTTTTCTCGCTAATTCTAAGTGCGCTGCGTATCCTTTTGGCTTCGTTGCTGCTTCATATGGATCCATACCAGTTTTAATTCTTTTATAGTAAGTCGGCTTACTAATACCGTTCCGTTCTGCGAGTGTTATCATGCCGGCACTAATTTCGCCTTTTCGATTTCTGATTGGTACCGTTATAGCACGTTCTATTTCCCATCCGTACTCATTAACTCGCTGATATACATTTGATTTGCTAATACCATTTTTAGAAGCCTTCTCGTAATCATCTTCAGTTATGACTGGGCCGTAATACTTCACAACGCTTCCTCCTTAACTTTTACTGAACAACGTCTTCCTGTATTGATTGGTGGCGTTGTTGCTGCCTTTTCTAAATCCCATTTCCGGGTATGAATCCGTGACATGAAAGTTTGATAGCTAATCCCATTTTGTTTCGCGATATTTAACCACGTTTTTTCTGCTTTGCTCTTTTGTCTTACTGGCTTTATTGCGGCTTCTTGGATCTCCCATCCTAACCCTAATCTGCTGTAAAAAGTGCTAATGTTTATACCGTTTTCTGATGCTACTTTGAGCCATTTTGCATGTTTCCTTTCGTATTCGTGTCTAACCGTACCAAGTGGAGCTGATATTGCTAACTCTAAATCCCATTCAAAATCATAGACACGACTGTTCAACCTTTCTCTGCTCACCCCGTTAGCTGCTGCCCTTGCATATTCCTCATCAGTTAACCAACGATCAAAAGCCATTCCCTTTCCCTCCTAATCTAGTGCTAAAAATTCAGCTCTCGTACGATTCGAACGTTTTATCTTAATCTTCTGAATCCCCTTACCATGTTCTTTTACCGCTGCATCCCATGCTTCACTTTCAGTATCAGCATCAAAGCAATCCATCTTTTGCCTTTCGTCTTGATCGTAGAAATGAACCTCGTATGACGTTATGAAGCTTGGCTTTGCTAGGAATAGCTCGGCCGTGCTCTTTGCTGCGTAATCAAAACTTCCCACAACATCCTCAAGTGTTAGTTGTTTCATGCCCCTAATCCCATTGGACGTTTATTGATTCTTTTCTTATCACCCTGATCCATAATAAGGACCGCTATTTCCATTTCATGACGCCCCATTTCTTCAGCGATTTCAACCATAGATTTATTTTCTCTCCACAATGTTTTCATGTGATTCACTTCTTTATCACTGAATACAAGATCATACTTTTCGAGAGGTATATATAACTTCTGTCTCTCTTTTTTCATGTACTTTTTTGTTTGTTGTGAAATCGTGTAATTCTCAAGCTGTTCTGCTGTTTCGAAGTTCCCCATCCCATTTCCCCTCCAGTTGTAATTGATGAATTTCTCTTAGTTCCGCCATAACAGCATGACGTCTTCTATCCACTTCTTCAGGTGTCCGATTCCCTGCTTCGCAAATACATGGTGCAAATTGGTACATTCCCATTCCAATATCGTTTCTAATTACTCCCGTTCCATTACATGCACACATCTTAATTCCCCCTTTTAAAATGGTAATGCTTTTCTTCTATAATCCTTTGTATCTTTGAAAACAATCGCTCTGAAATTATTGAAAATACGTGATACAATCCGTTCGTCATATGCACCCTCTAAACGCTCTCCTGTGAGGTTTGTCGTGAAGATGGTAGATTTACCTTGCCTTCCATCAAAAACATCGAATAACACCCTATTAATGAAGTTTGTCGCTTTTGTATTTGCATCTAACGCGCCTAACTCTGCTCCTAAGTCATCGACTATCAATACATCTGCTCTTACTAACGTCCGAATGATTGAATCCTCAGTTAAGGAGGAATCTTTATTGAAAGTGCTTTTAATCTTCCGTAGCAATTCACCGACTGTAACGAAGACAACTGATATCCCTGCTCCTGCAAGCTGATCTGCGATTGCATAAGCAAGATGCGTTTTCCCTGCTCCACAATTCCCGGCCATAATCGTATTGAATACTTTCTCATTGAGATAATCCGTTGCAAGTACCTTTGCGAGTTCAAGGTTCTTTGCTCCTTCCTTGCTAGTAGGTTGGTAGTTATCAAAATTCGCTTTCTTAATGTTGCTATCAGCTATCATGCTTTGTTGATGGAACATGAACTTTTTCTCGTTCGCTTTATCCGCATCGTATTTCGCTTGCTCTTGTTCCTGGAGCTTCTTACTTTCGTTTTCAAGGAAGCATCGAGGGCATACAACTTGTCCACCGAACTTCATCTTATTCATGCCATGCGTATCACAAACATCAGAATCCATAGTCATATTCACCTTTTTGGCTATATCGGTTGGTATTGCTGCCGCCGCTCTCTGCATTGTTCTTCGCTCCTTTTTTAGAATTCATTTGAATTGTTAACTGATCGAACTTTTCACGTAGCTTTTTAGCAGATAAAATGTTACCTTGCCAGAATGTATCTGCTTGGCACCAATCAATAACATCTTTAATCTCTTGTGGTTCACGGTTATCCTTTTCGCGCATTAATCTAAAGTCATTAGCCCAAGTATCGAAGTTAGGTTCCTTTTGTTTAGGGTTGTTATCCTTAATTTTTTCAAATAAATACTTAGCCCCATTGGTGTCGCAAGTTTCAAGCTTGTGACGGGAAGGTTTTTCTTTCTTCTTATCTTTTTCTTTATCTATATCTAATTCTTTATCTTTTTCTATATCTGTTGCGTGACTACCGTGACGAGTCACGTGACCTGTCACGGGACGTAAAAATCTTCCGCCTTGATAGTCAACTAAACTCATGATTTTCTTGTTATTTAAAACTGACTTCAGATCTAACACTGGAGTTCCTAACAGTAAACATTCATTAAGGAAGACTTCCAAAGGACGATTTGTTTTCATTTCATTACATCGTTTGCAACACGCTACGCAATTTTCTTGAGTATCCAATCCACCATGCGATTTAGGAATTAGATGGTCTAGTGTGTTTGCTGCATTTCCGCAATAAGCACATGTACCCATGTCATCCCCTAATAGAAACTGTTTTTCTTTCTCTCTTTGTTTTTGCTTACGTAATCGATTTTGCTCACGAATTTTATCTAAACCATCAATGTTCTGATGTTTCTCCCAATTCGAAATGCATATGTACTGATCATCGGTGACATCAATCATTCCAAACTGTTTAAATGTTTGTAACGCAAGTCTCACAGTTGCTATTGGTCTATTAAAAAGCGTTGAAAGCATTTCTTCTGTAAAAGGAATGTTTTCGCTTAAGAAGATGTAACCATTGGCATTCGTTCTGCCCGCTTGAGACAACAATTTAATCCAAATGATTAGTAGTGTGTCTGCATCTGGTAAGCTTTCAATCAATCGAATCTTTTCATCTTCAAACATGCTAGTAGAGAGTTTTATCCATTTAACATCTGCCATTTAGTTCACCTTCTTCATCCAACATTCGTAACTGACATGATCATCCATGCCCGTAAACCTAATCTTGTCTTTCCCTTTGAATTTCCCATCGTTATAAAATGTTTTTTCTACTCTATATACCTTCTTAATTGGGGTTATATAGTCATAACCTCGATTTTCTAAATCGCGAACCGCTTTTAACATTTCAGTCATTGTTCCACGTCTTACTGGTACCTTAAACATCACATCACGTCCCTTTCGCATACCGCTATGTCGCCTTGAACCTTAATTACTTTGTATCCTGGATAGCGATCAGGAGTGATGTACTCAATCGCCTTCATTTTCGCTTCTTTTTCGTTTCGTGCGCCCTTCCACACCCATGAAGGAAGGACGACTTTTGATTGATTTTTATCTAACATGGTTTCATCTCCTTATCCTGCTTGGCTATATTGCTTTTCCCATCCCATTAGTAATTCAATTGCTTTTGATGCAATTTTCGAGCTGATTTCGCTTAGGTTTTCAGTTCCAATATTGCCTTTCAATGTATCTTCAATAGTTTGTTTATCGGTCTTCGCTAAAGCTGAAATGTGCGCTATTTTCGCGTGTATCATCTTCATTTGTTTCTCGGATGCTTTGCCGTTACTACTGCTATTTCCGTTTCCTACGGGCTTATTTGGAGCTTGTCCACTATTACCATTCTGATTAGGTTTGTTACCTTTTCCGTAAGTAGCACCGTTTCCATCATCATCCTCGCCTGTGTTCAAACTCAGGAATGCTGCTAATGAATAGCGACGAGCGTATGTGATGCAACTCCCTACTGCTTGCGGATCGTTCTTTACTGGCTTCATTGTTAGTTCATCACTTTCTAACCATTCACCACTCTCATGTAAGAGAAGTGTTTTTAACGTTACATTTTGACCGTCACCGCTTGGTATTTGCATGATGCTTAATCCGTGTTTAGAAAGGATTGGTCTAATTTCGTCTATAATCGTGTCTAGCGTTGCATAATTGTTTTTAAAGAAAGGATTGTCTGCATCCTTTGCTATTTTGTTTACCTCTGAATTGAATTTCACTAACGCTTTAGCTAATTCAGTAATCGTTTCGCTTTTATTCACTTCATTCAGCCCCTTCTGTCATAATCTCTAGTGTCGAAAGGGTTTCTTCTATATCTACAATCGTTAGTTTTACGTCTGATATGGATTCGCGAAGTAAAATCTCATGTTCTTTTAGATTTTTCAACTTAAACTCGTAATCACTTAACTTACGTTTTTCAACCCCAAGTGACTTTTGTAACTCCTTTATCGCGCGCTTCAAAATGGGATCACCTCTTCTTGTTGACTCACAACGTACACTTCCGTAAGCGCCTGCAATCCATATTCATAAGCCATAACCATGGATAAAGCACCTGGCTCATCACTTTGTTTATAGCGTTCTATTAAGCTCATAAGAATTTGTTTTTCCATTTGGAACTTGTCATGTATATTCATTTCATTCACCTGCCACTTTCGCTGTTGAATGAGACTCTACATATTCCCAAACATAACCACCACTTTGTTTCAATTCTCCAAGACATGCTCTGCGAATATGAGATCCCCATATTCCAGTTTCACGTTCAGCTTCTCCAGCAGATTCGAATTTTGCTAATACATCGCCTGTTTCTTTATCTATTTGTAATACCGCTTTCGGTTTAGCGCTTCTCATCTTCTTTTTAATGCTTATTAATTCGTTATCGTAAGCGTGTTTTATATTTTCTGCATTTGTAGTCCACTCTAAATTTGTGTAGATGTTATTACCCTTATTTCCGTCTTTATGATTAACCATAGGTTTATCCTCTGGATTTTTAACAAAGGCTTTAGCCACAAGTCTGTGGATTTTAAATGTTTTCTCAATGCCTTCCATTACTAACTTGATTTTTTTATATCCTTGCCATTCAAACGGCTTCAAAATTCTATGTTTCTTATATTTAAGAGACTTTACGTTTCCTTTATTTGAAACCTCATAATGCCCTTCATAACCAGTGATTGGCTTCCATTGTTCTTTCATTCTCCAGCCACCATCCTTCTCGCATGTCTTTCTAAAAATCCCGAAGCGCATTCTTCACAAATTAAAGATCTTTCAAATTTGTAATAAGTCATTCCAAAATACAGTTCTCCATCGCAATCCTCACAATACTCAATGAAGTCTCTTGCTGATGAATCGTGTTGATTTCCATTTACTAATGGATTTTCAATCATTTCTCATTCCTCCTTATTTACTGTAGGAGAAAACATTTGGTATAATGTAATTGAGTCATTACAAATGTGTTTTCTCCAAACCGTCTTAGGGGTAAGACGGTTTTTTATTTTTTCAATAGTACTTACTAAACAATTCTGTTAATATTTAGTTACCGATATTTGTAACAACCGGCCTGTGCTTCTGTACGGGCTTTTTTGATGCTTTCACGCATCGGAATATCCAGTAACCTGTTTGTTAGGTGGGGAATACCATTAGATAACTGAATATTCCGACAAGCGAAAGCTTGTCCATGTTCATAATTTCGTAACATCTATATATAAAGTTCTTATAAATTATGTGTTACACTTTGTACATTCCAAGAAGTCCTTATGGAGTCGACAACTCAATACCCTTAGTTATTACCCTGCATCCCCTGTAGGGTTTTTTCTTATTTAGCTAGAGTGATATACTTGTATGTTTCCTCAACCTTATCTGCGCTGTTATGTACCCCTTTAGCTCTTAAATCCTTTATGATCCACAAAATTTTCTTTCCTTCGTATTCATCTCGCTGCTGTTTATCCATCACTGTTCATCCTTCATGATCCGTTTGTCTATACGTTCCATCAAATACACGAACCCTTTGAAAACTATGACTGCCACCAGAACCATGCATAATGAGAATGTGCTTTCTTCCATTGTTTACACCGCCTTCTGTTCATTTTCTTTCTTCAGTCGGTCTATGATGTAGGCTTGTCCTTTTGGTGTTACGTATGTTGTTGTCCATGTGAATGGCTCTCCGCTTGGTTTCTGTTTAACGCCTTGTGCAACCTCGAATAGTTCTCTTTCAACTGCTTTTTGTGTTGGCTCAGTAGAACGTTTGAACATTAACTCCCATTCACGAAGTTTTGCGAATAACTGACGCTGTCCGATTTTGATATTGTGTTTCGCTGCTAACTTAGCAACCTCACTCACTTTTAGTGATTTATCTGACTGCATACAAGCTTCTGCGAATGTTACTAATGGTTGTTGCTGCAATACTTTTCGTTCAGCTTCAATTCGTTTTGCTTGTTCTTCTTTTAAGTTGGTAAGAATTCCAATCATGAAGTCTGGATTAGTTACCGCTTGTTCCAGGACTTGATTTGTCATGTATGCTCCATGTTTTCTAATAGAAGGAAGTACTTCACTGGTTACCCACTTTTTGAATGCTTTCGCTTGTGGCTTACGGCTTGTCATGATTAGTGAGTAAAGACCGCTTTCGTTTATCCCCCATGTATCTTGACTTCCGCCAGGGGTGTGAATATTAATCACAACCTTTTCATCTTCATCTAATTTCTTTAGTGCGACTGAAGATTGTTTTATCTCCAACACTTCACAAACATCTTTTGCAACAAATAACACTTCTTCACCTTGTACTACTGTTCGAACTTGCCCGAACTCTTCATTATTGAAAACTTGTAATTGATTCATTTTCATGAAGCCTCCTTTATATCTAAAATTTTTATGATTCTCTCTCGAATTTTCTTTCCGTTCCGTTTATCCCGAATAATATCCGATAGGTAAGCATTAGATATTCCAAGCAAGCTTGCTAATTCTTTTTGGTGCATATTTTTAGCGAATAGCGTTGCTCGAACCTTCATGCCAAATTCATTTTTCATTCTATTCACCTCATCTTCTGGAAAATAAGCTAATTTTTTAGCTTATTATTGACACATTCTAACTTATAGGTTAATATTTAACCATAGCTAAATAAACATGCATATATTGCCTTTGTACGTTGGGGAACGTGGTTTTCGGCTTTGCATTTGTGATGTTTAAGTGGCTAAATAAATAGCTTATGGACACATGATACTACCTTATAGGTTAGATGTCAACAGGTTCATCTTACTTTTAGGTAAGAAGTGTTCTCGCATTAAAAGGAATGATATATATGACTTTATTTGAAAGAGTTAAAGAATTGGCCGATAGTAAAGGTCTTTCAATAGCTGAATTAGAAAGAAAATTAGGATTGAGTCCAAACATTCTATATAAGCTAAAAAAACAAAAACCATCAATTGACAGAGTAGAAGCACTAGCACAATACTTTAATGTTTCAATTGATTATCTATTAGGAAGAACTGAACAGAAAAATAAAGATATTATTAAAGATGAAGAAGGTTTTACCGAAAAAGATAAAAAAGACATCGGAAAAAGAATGGAAGAAATACGCAAAGATCTGACAGACACTGACGGATTAATGTTTTCTGGTGAACCCCTTTCTGAAGAAGCTTTGGACTCATTGATGGATGCAATGGAATACATCGTGAAGCATACACAAAAAGTAAATAAGAAATACATCCCTAAAAAATATAGAAAAGAATCAGAGTGATTCAGGGGAGGGAGATTCAATTGGGGTATTACGAAAAAAACACAGCATTAGAACTAGCAGACAAATACAATACAACAGACCCTTTTGAAATAGCTGAGTATTTAAACGTTCATGTTTTTTATCAAAATTTACATCCAAGCATCATGGGTTTTTATAAATATAATAAGAAAAACCAATATATCTGTATTAACGAAAATTTAAGTATCACTGAACAAATTGTTACTTGCTCCCATGAATTAGGCCATTGTAAAATGCATAAACATGTCAATACTCCATTTTTACGTGCTAATACATTCTTATCTGTAGATAAATTTGAAAGACAAGCTAATTTATTTGCAGTGGAATTGTTACTACCCGATGAGAATTGGCATGCATATGCAAAAGAGTTAAAAACGATTGATGCAATCTCTCATCATACAGGGATTCCAAAAGAATTATTATTACTTAAATATCAAAAATTAGTATGTTGCTATGTTTAGTCCTCCCTGGGCTTTTATTTTTAATCAAGAAACGAACATACATTCTCGAAGAAAAGAGGATTACCATAATGCTTATAAACTTAGATAATTTTAGAAAAACAAAACAGCAAAATCCAACTAACACTATTCAAATGACTAAAATCCCTGTTTTCGAACGTATTTTTGTTGAAAATAACAAATTAGTTGGAGAGATCAAAGGAGGCAAGGACAAGGTTGTTATTGAAGAATTAGAAAAAACAACTCATTAAAATATCTTTTTATTTGTATATTCGACAAAATACGACAAACTAGTTGTAACTGTTTCTGTTATGATAATTTCGGAAATCTTACATATTGACCAAAAACTATAAAAAAAAGGCGGATCGAATATGGAAACACTAGCAGTACTGATTTTTCTAGCTTCAATTGTTCTGTTTGTATTATTTATTATTGCTATTTTCAAAAAAAAACCTAAGGCCAAGCTAATTATTAGTTCTATTGTATGCCTTGTGTTAGCAATGATCTTAATACCATTAGAAGATAAAGAAGAAAAACCTAAGGCTAAAGAAACAACTCAACAAGCTTCTACAGAGGCGAAAGAAGAGCCTAAAAAAGAAGAAGTGAAAAAAGAACAGCCTAAAAAGAAAGAAGAACCTAAGAAAGAGGAACCTAAAAAGGAACTTTCTAAAGAAGGGGAGTCTTCTAAAGTTAAAATCGCTGTAGGTTCTGTTGAATCAATAGATTCTGTTGGTGGCGAATATTTAAAAGAAAAAGCTCAAGGTGTGTTTAAGGTAGTTGAAATTTCTATTACAAACAATCAAAAGGATGCTATTACTGTTGATGCGAATAGTTTCAAATTAATGGACAACCAAGACCGCGAATTTACATATTCTACACAAGCTCAGACAGCTTATGATATTGGAAATGGTGGTAAATCTGATTTCTTCTTAAAACAACTTAACCCTGGTTTATCTCAAACAGGTAAAATCATATTTGACGTTCCTGCTGACGCACAAGGTTTAGTATTAAAAGCTCGTGGCGGTATGACGGGTAAAGAAATTAAATTAAAAGTAGAATAAATTTTAAAGGAGAGATTAGAATGAAAAGAACAACTGAATTTGTATTAGGACTTATTGGTGGTATTTTTGGTATTATTAGTGCTTTTATCGCTTTAATGATCGGCGGTATGGGAGCAGCGTTTGAAGCGGAAGGCGCAGACAGCATCATCGGTTTAGGATGGGGAGCTGTTGCTTTATCAATCTTAGGGATTGTTGGCTGCGTAGTAGTTAAGAAGAACGCTAAAGTTGGCGGTATCATGATGACAGTTGCTTCTATTGGTGGATTCATCTGTATCTCTATTATTTACTTATTACCAGGAGTATTATTATTAATTGGCGGGTTAATGGGTATCTTCCGTAAGGGTAAAGCTACTGTATCCGCATAATGTACTTATATTATTAAAAATAAAGTGGTTCAAGTCGGAGGAAGGCACCTTAGGGTGTCTTTTCTTTTGTACATTAAAAAACCTCACCATCCTATGAAAATGGTAAGGCCTTTATATATACTACTTATTATCCGATTCATCAGTTTTATTATAAATACATTTGGCTTCTCCAAAAAGACCACCTGTGTCCCATTCTCCACCATAATACGCATACTTCCTAGGTGAACCATTGTCTCGTATACTTGGATATGATTTTAGTTTATAGTCATAAACCGAAACCATAAAAATATAAATATATCCCCCCGATTAAAAGTGCCGCAGCAACGATTAATATTATTATTCCATCAGGACTATTAACAATTTTTTTTATATGATCTTTTGCTATTTGCTTGGTTTCTCCACTTGAAAAGAGATAAACAATGGAATTGAAAATTAGTAAGAAAAATGCCGTAATTACCTCTAACATGGCTTATGTACCTCCCTAATATATGTGCGCTATTAATTAACCAATAATTGCCTTATACATTATATCAGCTAGAGTACAGGGAAGTATAACGAATTATTTGTATAATTTATATTATTAATCGATATTATATTTCTATACGATGGTTCAAATCGGAGGAAGGCACCTTAGGGTGTCTTTTCTTATGAATAAGAGATACGTGGGAAAAATAAGTCATAGGAAAGAAATACAGTCTGAAACTTCTAAACTATCTTTTTATTTCCTTTCGACATAATATGACAATATAAAGATATTTAATTTGTTATTATTAACGTGGCAATCTTACATTTTACATAATTGGAGGAACAAACGTGGGGAAAATATTTAAGTTTGGATGCCTAGGCATTATAGCTTTATTTGTAATCGGAATAATTGCTATGGTTGCTGGTGGCGGAGATTCAACTGAAAAAACTTCAACAGACACTAAAGCGGTATCAAAAGAAGGTGTATCTTCTGATGTAAAAATCGCTGTAGGATCTATGGAAACAGTAGATTCTGTTGGTAATGAATACTCAAAAGAACAAGCACAAGGTGTCTTTAAGATTTTAGAAGTTACACTTACTAATAATCAAAAAGACGCTATCACTGTTGATACTAACAGCTTTAAATTGGTAGATAACAAAGGTCGTGAATTCACATCTTCAGTACAAGGTCAAACATCTTTTGACTTAGCTAACGGTGGAAAAACTGACTTCTTCTTAAAACAATTAAATCCTGGTCTAACACAGACAGGTAAAATTGTATTTGATATACCAAAAGATGCTGAAGGACTTTTCTTAAAAGCTAGTGGCGGTATGACAGGTAAAGAAATTAAATTAAAAGTAGAATAGTTGAAGGCACTCGAAAGAGTGCTTTTATTTTTTCTCAATGACCCATATTAATTAACGTGGTAAAATAATATATGGATTGGCGTCCAATACATATATTAAAATTAAAGTGGTTCAAGTCGGAGGAAGGCACCTTAGGGTGTCTTTTTTTTTATGTAATAATGCATATAATATTAAATTTAATAGATATTATGATATACTCTCAAGGTGTGATACCTAATTTCTTAAAAGTGGAAAACTAAACCTTATCTACCCAATTGTGGGGGACGCCTTATGGCGTCTTTTTTTTAGGACCTGCTCAATCTAGGCGTAAAAACATAAGGTAAAGTGAACCCGTTAAAATACATGAGTGACCTTGAATTTCCCCTCCTACTCAAAGGAGAGATTAAAATGGGATTTGGTGGTAGTTGCGGCGGCGGCGGTTTCGCTGGAGGCTTTGCTTTATTAGTTGTACTATTTATTTTATTAATCATAGTTGGAGCTAGCTGCTTCTGCTAAAAAACTATTGGAAAAGACACTCTTATATGGGTGTCTTTTCTTTATTTACTAATTAATAGCTTGTTCTCTTCTATATAACTCTTTAAAATATAAGATGTGCCGTCTTTGCCCTTCCCTTGCGAAGGGAGGGATAGGAATGAAAAAACGTAACAAAAAGGCGACCAAAAAGACAGAATCCCAGTCTTTCGTAAGTAACCTAGCATCGTGGACAACAGTAATGAAGAATATTCATTACTTTTTCACGCAAAGCGAATTCGTAAAACATATAGTCAAAGTCATCAAAGAACGAATCGAAATGTAAAAAGTGCTGCTATAATTAGCAACACTCAACTCAAAAGGTAGAATTAATAGAACATTGAGCTGAAAGTACTGACCATACTTTCTTTGCACAAGACCAAATTAATTTAGAAGTGGCAAAGATGTCAGTGTTCTATTTTCTACTAATATTATATTTTATTTTGTCCAAAATAGACCTAGATATACTTAAATAAATAAGAAATACCCCGGCGACCAACCGAGGTATCTCATGACCGATAGGAATGAAAAAACTCGGCGACCAAACCTAGCTTTTAGATATTCCCATGAAATTTAAAAAACTAAGCAACATCTTGTTGCACTTTTATTTTATCATTATCTTTATCTTATTGGAATACATTAAGCTATTTTTTAGAAAAGTGTTCAACATAACTACTTAACAAAATATAGATTTGGATCATATTTCTCAATGAACAATATTACTTAACATGGTAAAATAATATTTGGATGGTTCAAGTCGGAGGAAGGCACCTTAGGGTGTCTTTTTTTTATATAAAAAAATAATCCACCTTAAAATAGGTGGATTATTGCTGCTACAAGATTAATTATAGCTATTGCTATAGCTAATCCTGAAGCCATTGTTTCCTCTGGCTTCCGCATAAGCGGATCCTCCTTCTTGGAAAGTGCTCTTCAAAAAAAAGAGTACAATTTTCAGGAAGAAATCTGTCACCTTTCACACCTGATGCCTTTCCAATCACAGTAACTTTATAAGTTAGGTGTGCTTGTAATGAGCTAACAGATATTAATAGTGAATTGTAGCATAGGTAATATGATATAAGAATATTTTAATTTTGTCTACCCTTATAAAATACACTTAACTTTCCTGCATTTCAGTCTCAATATCTTCTGCAAAAAATTCTACCAGTACTATGTCATTATTTTTTGCTATTTCACGGAAATCAGTTATAAATCTTGGATTATCTTCAATATGTTGCTCCATCATTTCAAAGAAACTTCCGAACTTAAACGTTTTAAATAATTCATTTAACTCACTTACAACAACATCATCAAGAGCTACGTTTTCTAAATAATATATAATCCTATGTGACTCATTATTAGCTGTATTATAACCAATACCAGATTTATTCAATTTTCCACTTTCAAATAATTGTTTTTTAATAATGCTAAACAGATTAGTTTGTTTTAAAATTTTGGTATGATCTTCATTAGGTAATCGGAATACAGAAATACAACCAGCAAGTCTTGAAATAAAGAATTCTAAATCAGAAATTGGTATAAATCTATGAGTAAGTAAAATACAAACAATCTCCCAAAAATTATCATTACTAATATAAAATCTAGAAAATAACCGTTTCTTCCACAAAACTCTAACAAACTCATCGGTATGACTATTCAATTCAATAAGTTTGTTAGGGAAATGTGTTATGAAATCAAAAAATACTCCTTCATCAGACGATATAAACTCTAAAGCAGCGTTAGATACGTTTAAATCTGTAGAATGAATTATTTGACGCCAAAATAACTCTGACGACTCTTCTGGATTAGAATGTAAGCTAACATGATTATCATAAATTTCTTTTAAAAATTCAGGGATTTCAGAGGGTTTCACCACTAATGGAATATCTTTAATTAAGTAAGATGCATCAGATCTAGGATCAACATAAAGAGAATTAAAATGTTTATCTATTCTAGCTAATAAACCTTCTTTCCCTCCGTTCACTACAAACTTCATAAGATTAGATTCAATAAATAACCAAAACATATCAACATGACTATATCCAATAATAGTATTTTTAGCATGAGCACATTCATTTCTTTTAATCTTCCAATACTCAATCTCTTTTTTTAAATCTGAACTAATTAAATAATACTTATTCTGACTTGTAGCTCTATCAGATTCTTGAGTAGTCGTAATAACCGTATTTTCCCATACATCTTCATCATTTAATGACTGTTTTACAGTATCCCATCTCTTTTCATCCACTAAATCCGGTTTATCACTATTAAGCAATCTGTCTTTTAAACACTTCATAAAACCTAAATACGACATCAAAAAAGCTGCACGATATGCTCCAACCCTATAACATAAAAAAGATTCATCAAACAATCTAGAAGAGTCTTCTGAAATATTTTGTTTTTTAATCCACGTTTCAAAATGTAAATTCATATTAATTCCCCCATTTGTATAATTTCACGTACTATATCTGATGTGTAAAACCAAATCCTGCAATAAGGCCTATTCTACCATCCGTCCCCTTATCCTCTCACTAAGTAACTAGTAATTCCCTTATCTATTCCTCTATCTTAGCAAGTAGTTCCCCTAGGACTTATACAACCTCATATTTTTCTGCTTTTCTTCGAATTTAATCTTGACTGAAGGTCTTAAGGGTTTTTATCATGTGGGAACCATTATGGAATACGGCTGGAAGGCAGATTTATCCCCTACTTTGAAAGACTAGAAAAAAAGTAATCGATCAAAATAGATGGATAAGCGTCTTTGTTTTCGCCATGCGGTCACTTATAAGGTATCCGTATGTATAGACCCTGTTCACTCAGCGATCTTCACCGCATACATCCTTTTTCTATGGCTTGTCCTTGTAATATCGTCCCTACACGACAAACTGAATGTACTCCCTAGCACCGTAATGCTAACGATAACCACCCGAACCTTTTAGAGAATCGTCCCTGGGCAAGTTCTCGCCCACCCTCACCAGAAGAACAGGATTCCAATGAGGGGTGCTGTTTTTGTAGGCGTATACTCTGTACCCCCTGCACGACTAACAGCAAGCCACGCCGTAACACGTTCCCTCTATATAGAAGCACGGAATTACGGCTTATCAGTTTTTCATACGTGGTATCAGGCAATTCCACGCGAACAAAAAACGAAAAGGCACCTCCAAATTCCTAAATGGCCTGTAGATCCACAAGACTTCTAGGTTTAGAGATGCCCGGTATATATCTTTTGGACTACAAAATAATCAAAACTAGTATTTACTAGTTGATATTTATCCAAACAATAGATAAAATGGGTATATCAAAGAAGCCTCGGAGAAAGGCATAATTGTTTAAGATAGTGTTGGTTCACTACTTAAACCGAAGTCCTGCTTGGTTACAGGTTATATCTAGTAAGTGTTGGTAGCAATTACTAGAACTGAGTCATTCCCTCAACGGTTGGTAGCCGTTAACATATGGGAGTGGCTTTTTGTTTTGTGTTCATATTCAATTGTAGTTATATTCGTTCTATCGATCTTCATTTATTTAAAGTATCAAAATATGTTTTGTTTTGTAGAAAAAGCTTGTTGTGTATTAACTTACAGCAAGTTTTTTTGTTTGTAAATACAGAATTGACAACTCAAAACTACGCATAAGTAGAAAAGTGGAACTACGAAAAAGTGTAAAAGTATACTTTTCTACCTGAGTTTCAAATTTGGTATACTCTTTCTAACTTACGCGTAAGTAGAAATGTATACTTCGGCACTCATATTTACAAGCATTCTCTCCTCGAAAAGTGCAATTAACCCTTAAATACCAGCGTACAGAGAAAAACATTCAAAACTACGTTTAAGTAGAAATGTATACTTTTCTACCTGTGAAATTACGTTTTACATAAACTACGCTTAAGTAGAAATGTAGAAAAGTATACTAAAAAATCTTACGCTTATGTATACTTTTCTACTCTTTCGATAAATCCGTTTGAAAAACATAAACTTTTCTGCGGTATACTGTTGCGAATATTGTATGTAGATGTTACATTTTACTCAAAGGTATACTTATTCGGAGTTTTATAGAGGAGTGTCGAAAATGACTAGACAAGCAACTACATACGTAATCGGTAACTTTAAAGGCGGAGTTGGAAAAACAAAAACAGCTACAATGTTGGCTTATGAAGCAGCTACAGTATTTAATGAGAAATGTCTTTTAGTGGATATGGACCCTCAGGGTAATGCTACAAGAGTCCTTGCTAAAACAGGTGACATTGAACAAATAGACAAGTCTATTACGGATGCATTTCTAAATCAAAATTTAGAGAATGAGATTATCCCAGTAATGGAGAATTTGGACATTGTTCCATCTAACACTTCATTTAGAAAACTATCAAAAATCTTATTTGATATGTTCCCTGAAGATGAACTTGCCCAGATTACAAATTTAAAAAAATTACTAGAACCATTAAAAGATAAATATGATCGCATATACATAGATGTACCACCAACAATCAGTGACTACTCAGATAACGCTATGATAGCAGCAGATTATTGTATCATCGTTCTACAGACACAAGAATTATCTTTAGAAGGTGCTCAAACATACATCGCTTATATGCAGTTCTTAGCAGAAACATATGATGCAGACCTACAAGTTTTAGGTATTATCCCAATGATGTTACATCAAGGTAAACGAGTGGATAATAAAGTATTACAACAAGCTCAGGAAATGTATGGCGGAAACGTTCTAGATACAATCGTTAGATACCAAGAGCGTCTAAAAGTGTACGATATTGAAGGAATTCATAAAAATGTTAACGTTAACGGCAATATTGATATGTGGGATGAAAAAGCTCATCAACTATTCATCGATGTTCTTAGCGAACTTAATGAACATGAAAACTATTTTGCTACTATTAATGCTTAAGGAGGAGGTTCATAATGTCTAAAGCACCATTTCAACCTATAGTCACAAAACCTGGAAACACTTTAAATGACAAAGGTGTACAGATAAAAGGAACTAACGATTTTGGCCGTAATAGTGAGCCCCTTAAGAAGCAAGTTATTAAACCTATCATCAATAAAGCAAAAATAACTGCTCCTGAGAAGCCAGATCAACGTTTAGTTCCATCTAAAACTGCTAAAATTTCACCAGCTGTTTTATTAAAGCTAAATACTCTTAAACCATTTATAAAAGAACAAGAAAGCATGGATAAAGCATCGATTAACAGCATTATCGATATGCTTCTTGAAAGCTATGTAAATACTAAGCTAACAACTCGACAGTCTGAAGGATACAAAGGGATGTACAAGCACCTTTATGAGATGTTAGAGAAGAAATAACACGTAAAAAGCCTTTAGAGGATATTAAACCTCTAAAGGCTTTTTTTAAACATTTTAAATATTTCAAATATCACATATATCATAGTTGTAGATATATTCGATACATCTACAACTATTGACGTTAGATGATATTAAAGTTATTATATTCTTAAATAAACTGCAAGGGAGCGTTTTTTATGAATGCAAATTTAGAAAGTTCAGCACCAAAAATAAGAGAAGTTGCTATGGAATTTCTTAAAATTAATGAGAAAAAACAATTCAGAAGAAAGGAACTAGAGGACTATGTTGATAGCAAACTTGAAGTTACAGAAGGTGCTAAAAACGGAGCTTTAAATCGAGTGTTAAAAGACAATGAAAAAGAAGGAGTGTTTCGAGTTGATAGGGGGTTATACTTGTATGACTCTACAGCAAAAAAAGAAGACTATGAACTTTTAAAAGGAATACAAAATATACTCGACGATGCATTCGCAGAAGTAAAGAATACAGTTAGCAACTTAGAAATAGTTGACTACCTCACTGAATATGATTTAAGTTCATTGGCCAAAATTCACGAATTATTAAAAATGCAACAGAGAATCCATGAGATTTTAGATATAAAAGAATAAATACATATTTCTTTTTTATCTAATCATAAGTAGAAAAGTATACATTTCTGCTTTTCTACTTATGCGTAGTTTGTTTTAAAACCTCACCAGAACCTCCACCACGGCTTTTTCTTATCTTTCGCAGCCGCAACCTCATCACGAAACTCCTGCATTAATCTCTTAGCTTCCTGCATCTCACGTAGTGTTTTCATCAACGTCTCATCCCTGGCTTCTAATCGTTTCTCAACTCGTTCATTATGCTGCTCTATGCTCGCTTTGATTTCCTCGCTATTTTGCTTTGCCTGCTCACTCAATCGCTTCTCCATCATTAACATACCCTCATTCATTTCTTGCGCCATAACGCTGTATTGTTGCTACAGTTGTTCTTGAAAGTGGAATGGGATATAAGGATTTTTCACAATATTTTTTGCTTATTCTCCTTTTCAAAGAGATGGACAAAAACACCAAATAATTGAAACGAACTACTTGAGAAAAATTTCCATAATAAACATTTAAATTTAAATATCTATATGTTAATATTAAATAGAATGCGTACAGTGTTCTTTGTGAACACATTATTTTACGGATAAGGGGATTTAATTATGAACTTTAAACAACTAATCTTAGCAGGGACAGTTATCGCATCAACAACACTAACCCCTCTAACAAATGTGCAAGCAGCAGAAACGGTAGGATTTAAAGATGTTCCTGTAGATCACTGGTCTTATAAAGCAATTATGGATTTAAAAGAGAAAAATATTGTAGCTGGTTATGGAAATGGAATGTTTGGTTTTGGTGATAATATTACACGAGGACAAGTAGCTAGACTGATATATGCCTACTTGAAGCCAGCAGATGAACCTAATGCACCAAATCCTTTCAGCGATGTCCAAGGACATATGTTTGAAAAAGAAATTTTAAGTCTTAGTAAGGCAGGTATTATGAACGGATTTGGCAATGGGAAGTTTGGTCCGGATAATGTTCTAACACGAGAACAATTGGCTTCTGTATTAACAAAGGCTTTTAACTTCAAAGCCACATCTACTACCACGTTCAAAGATGTAGATAAGAATTACTGGGCAACAAATGCTATCAGCGCATTACAAGAAAATAAAATTGCTGCTGGCACAGGGGATAATCTATTTGAACCTAAAAATATTGTAACTCGTGAGCAGTATGCACAATTCTTATACAATGCAATTACTAAGTCAGGAAAACCAGAAAAAGAGCCTGAGTCAAAGCCTACTGTTATCCCGCAAGATTTAGCAGACGATGACATTTATTATCATGAAGGTTGGATGGATAGCTCATCGGTATTAAAAAAATCTATATCTAAAGAAGCACAAAATCTCGTTACTGAAATCAACAAAAAATATAATGCGGAATTAAAGTATAGAGCGGTAGGAGGTAAACATTCAGAGATCGCTTTGTTCTCTCCTGTATTAGAGGGGATTCCTGAATTTTATGGGAACTTCACTGTAGCTGGCGATAATGAAAATAACTTTACTGTTCATTTTGTAATTGATAGAAATCAAAGTAAGCAGGCGTTAATGGAGTTAGGGGAGAAATGGATTACTATGATAAATCCAAACTTAGATTTGAGTACAGAGATTGAGAAAATAGTGTCTTCTAATACACGCACGGGTGCATATCATATAGATAAAAACAATCTTAAAATAGATATAAGCTTAGAGATGCAAAATCGTAGTAGCGATCTAATGCGAATTGAAATCCACAATTAAAAAAAGAGGAGTGAAATCTCACTCCTCTTTTACCTATGCGTAGTTTGTTACAAATCCTTACCAAAACCTCCACCACGGCTTCTTCTTCTCTTTCGCTGCAGCAACCTCGTCGCGAAATTCCTGCATCAGTCTCTTCGCTTCCTGCATCTCACGTAGTGTTTTCATAAGCGTCTCATCCCTGGCTTCTAATCGTTTCTCAACTCGTTCATTATGTTGTTCTATACTCGCTTTGATTTCCTCGTTGCTTTGCTTCGCTTGCTCATTTAATCGTCTTTCCATTAATGCTATACTCTGATTCATTTCTTGCGCCATAACGCTATATTGTTGCTGTAACTGTTGTTGAATGTGGAATGGGATTAAGTCTGTTTCTTGAGGTTCTTCTTTAATCAGATCTGGGTTAACTTTCTCAATTTGCTGCGCAATCATCTTCGCTGCCTTTTCCAGCGTCATACCGTCATGCTTGCTAAGCTCAATTAATCTCTCAATAACCATAATGTCGCCGTCTGTGTATTCGCGTCTGCCGCGCTTATCTTTCTTTACTGCAAATCCTTCGCGAGATAATACTTCCATGTACTTTCTAAGGGTGCTATCACTTATTCCTAGTCGTTTGTATACTTCACTAGCAGAATAAACAATCTCGTCCGTCATAGCGTCACAACACCTCCTAGTGAGAGTATTCCATGATGGTCAAGAAATTCCTGCAAATAAAAAAAGAAGCTGTCCCATAAGCAGCGAAACTGACTTATGGGTAGCTCCTTTTAAATTCCCTATGCAAAGGGAACATTTAAATCATCTATAAGTCACTTCTAGGATTTTTGTTTTCCAATATAAATACTTATACTAGAGTCTCTTATAATTTCAACTTTGCGACCATCTAATTCTATTGTTCGAGAGCTTGCAGTAGGATTTTTAATTATATTGTACAGATAATCTCCTTTAGTTGGTAGTAGTGTTTTTAGGATTTTTTTCACAGGCTCGTTTAATACAGGGTCATCACTATGAATAGACATTCTATATGCGCTGGCATCTCGAGAAGAAAACTCAAAATACATAATGGGATCAAATACGTTACCATTTCTATTATATTTGTAGTTATATTCGGTTTTTTCAAACCCAGAATCAATCAGTATATTCTGAATTTCTTTATAATTTTGCTCATCCCCATCTTTCTCAGGAATAGACTCAGGAACAAAGTTAGGGTTTACAAAAATTGCATTATACATAAATTTTGCAAATTGTTCCCTCGTTACATTCATTTCTCCGCCGTATTGATAGTTTCCAATTCCGTTTGTGATGCCATTACTATACAATGAACGAACAGAGTCTTTTGCCCAATGATTATTTGAAACATCATAGAAAAGGTCGTTTGTTTTTACAGCTAAATGAAAAGCTTTTTGTAAGATAACAGCCATTTCGTATCGAGTTAATGTATCATCGGGTCTAAATTTATCAGTGCTGTCTCCTGTCATGATCCCTGCTTGAGCAACTGCTTTAATACTGTTTTCAAACATATGCCCATGAATATCAGAGAAATTTTTGATTGTAGATCCATTATTTTCTAGTTTTAGGTATCTTGAAATAATCGCAGATACTTGTCCACGAGTTACATTGTCTCCAAAACCAAATCTTCCGTTTCCATAACCATTAATTACGTTTTTATCAGCTAAGTAGTTAATAGAACTTTCAGACCAATGCCCACTTGGTACATCAGTGAAAGCTGTAGTTTGTGCATGAGTATTCGTTGTGGCGAATAGCGTGGCGGTAATTAAGCCTGTTACAAGTACATGTTTAAAATTCATTATGATTCCTCCTAAGTATATAAAACAATATATAACTATCACTTATATCCGTTGTTTTTTAAGTAATTGTTATTCTGTTTTTTCGCTATATTAATATATAATAATTATATAAAAAACGTCAATTGCTTTCATATAAATTGCTTTAGCAATCTCAACTAGTAACCTCATAAACAACGGTATCATTTGAACAACAATATAACCAATTCCCGCTCTTGAAATAAGGGAGAATCCCCGTTCCTGGCTGCCGACCATAATGAACAAACCACCGCATAACGCTACAACGGATTTAATTGAAATGATGGATAATAAATTCCTTCAAAGAAAAAAGCCCTGCTTATAAAGGGCTTTTAATCATTCATATGGTCGATATTTTCCTCTCAAGCCCTCTAATTCCTCAGCAAGTTTTTCAACATCTTCACGAAAGTATAATGAAACCCTATCAACTACTTTAATGGGAATAAGTCGCCCTTGTTTTACAAGTACATGTAATCTTTGAGTTGTGACATCTAATAAATTTGCAGTTTCATTTGCTGTTAAAACTACTTGGTTAACTAACTTTTCTATTTCTTCACGACTCATTTTATAGTCCATATTCATTTTTCGTCCCTACCTTTTTTCCATAAAGAAACTAAATTAATAACAAGTGCTATAGTTAAAATTATTGTGGAAGCAATTCCTAAATAGTCAATTACTTCAGGATTCGTATAGTTTGTTACTGTAACCACTAATATTAAAAATAATACTAATACCAAAGTGTTTCGATCTAACTTCATATTTACATGGATTGGATTTTGTGTAATTTTGTAATCATGTTATAATCTTTTTTAAGAGTGGGGGAATTTCTTCCCCCTTTGTGTTATTTTCGTCTAGTCTTGCGGGCTAGACGTTTTTTTTCGTTTTCTTTCTTTTCTTTTCTGTCTTTCATATCATTTATGTTTTTCTTTGCGGTTGTGATTCCTACCACCATGCCTACTATGTAAGCTAGATTTCTAAGAATCTTTTCTGTTAAGTCCCAATCCATGTTTCTCACCTCCCTTACATATATAATTATACCATATCTGTTTACTTGAATCAATAGGTTTTTGTTATAATATCCCTTGAAATTAAAAAAAAGTAACCTTAAATTAAAAGGTTACTTTCTCATTTGTTCTTTGCTTTTTAAAATATCTTCTTTGAAGTACAACCGATCTCGAGGCATTTCTTTAATCGGCTTCACTTTTTCTTTCTGCACCATTACATTTAGATTTTGACGTGAACACCCTAAAATTTCTAACGCTTCTGAAGTGTTTACAATTTCATCTTGAATAAAACGAATTAAGTCGTCTTTGGTTTCAAATTTATACATTCTTTTTCTCCTTGATATAGGTAGTTACTAAATTAAACACCATCATTATTAATGTAAGTATACATAGGACGATGTAGATGTAATCTAATGTTTGTAAATCGGTGTAATCAATTTGATACAAGATGTATCCTAAAATCACAAGAATTGGTATGTTACTAAAAATGACTTTTTTCATAAAATATAGTGGAATGTGTTATAATAATCTTAGGTACAAGAGAGGTTTCCCTCTCTTGCAGTGTTATTCTGAGTCGTTTTCTTGGCGGGAGCGACTCTTTTGTTTTTCTTCCTTGATTTTGTAGTAAATATCAATTGTGTTTTTAATACCGGAAGAAAGTTGAGAATAAATTGTTATGAACGCTGTTATCGTTCCTAAGATTATCATCCAATCCACTTTGTTCACCTCCTTTTCTTTATACTCTTATTATATCATTTCGTTTGACGTGAGTCAAATGAATTTAGGTTAAATATAGAAAAAAGTCCATTTTTTTATATGTTTTATAAAGGAATATTTGAACTGATAAATAGTGTATCAACCTGCGTTATATAAACAAAAAAAGGGTCTACTCATAATGAGCAGACCCTTTTACTTACTTCACATACACATAGGCTTCGTTTGCAGTTACATAGTATGTTTTGCCGTTGCTGTTGTGTACTTTATATTGTGGTGAACCATTAACAATTACTTTCGCATCAATCGTAAATCCTAATCCTACATCTACAGAACCAGCAACATCTTTATCCTGCCAAGATGGAGCATCATAGAAACGTAAGTTGTCCACTTTAGAAACAACACGTTTTCCTACAATAGATGAATCCACTGTACTTTTCTTACTAAACTTCACATAAGATGGATCGTTTTTAATCCATTGCTCACCGCCAAGATTTAACCAACCATCCTTTTCATCCCATACAACATAAGCTTCTGGCTTGTTTAACTGGCGAACCTTAGAGTAGCTTGTATCTGGTCCTTTGCGTAAATTAACATTGTTACCTTGAATATAAGCCACGCCATCAGTTACAGCCGTTTGCACTTCTGCTGGTTTAGATGGCTTCTCAGGAACAGAAACTTCCACACTAGAATTATTATATGCTCGTTGTACATCAGCACGAAATTGAGCTTCAGATACACCGTGAGATTTCAGATAATCAAGTGGGTCTTCATGGTCTGTACCACCAAGATATTTCGTCACATCGTAGTGAGTCCATAATCCTTTTTCTACAGATAAACCGCGGTCACGTAGAATTTTAGCAAGTAGCTTTACATATTTATCATAGCTGCGTTTGAATTTATCGTAATCTGCTGTTTCGCAAAGCTCCACATGTACAAAACGTTTATTCGCACCAGGTCCACCGCCATAAGCGATGTACTTTGTGTCAGCGATTTGAATTGTTTCGTCCCAATCGACTGCGTAGTGAACAAATGCATTTCTCCATGTACGAGACTCATACTTTTGGATATTAATAGCCGGAGCTTCAGGAGTTGCTGTACTATGCGCTACAACGCCCTCATAAGCACCTACGCCATAGCGGTATGGTTGCTTTGGTAAATCAGGAATAATAAGTGTTCTATCAGCAAAAGCCCCTGTCTTGAAACTTAACAGGAGCAATATAGTCATAAATACAGAGGAAGCTAGTTTCATAGTTTTTTTCATTTATTATCAACATCCTTTTTCGTTATTTTGGAATGATCGTATAGCCCACTTGCTGATAAACCGATGATGATTCCCTGGAACACGTTCATTTTTATATCAAATGGCAAAAATAAAACGCCTAGCAGGATGCCAAGCGTTAAATTAAGCAATGGGATATATTTAGTTTGTAAGCCAAGAATTTTCGCCACTTGGGATAAAGCTACAACAACCGCAATTATTACACTGACTTCAACCAACTTATACACCTCCTTTCAATAACAATCCAATAAGTGCCGTTACAATCGCCCCAATGATGATTCGAAGAATCCATGTAGTGTTGGCGCTGATTTTATCGAGAAGTTTGTTTATATTTACAATGTCTTTTTCGTTGACAGTGGTACGCGTTTCGATATTTCTGATGTCTCGTTGCATGTCTTTTTGATCTAACTTTATCTGTTGGACCTCTTGTTGGAACTCTTTCTTTAAATCTTGAATTTCTTGCATTGGTTCATCTCCTTTTTAGGCAATAAAAAAAGACCAGCTTATAGCTGCTCTGTTAGCGTTGTATTTTCAGTTGTTTGCGCTCCATTTATCATTTTTTGAACTAATTCTTCTAATGCTGCGATTCGCTCATCTTGAGTCACTTCCCTAAGTTTTTGTGCTTCAAGTTCCTGCTTCAGCATTCCAACATCAAAGGTTACATTTGCTACTTTCCAGTCAACTTCCTGTACAGCAGCTACTGTTATAGAAGCTATGTCATACAGTGAAACAGCGTCCTTACTCTTAGTAGTAAAGATACCATCCGTTTCCTCTGCAATCATTCCGTACTTCTTAGGAACGTATTCTATAAAGCCTGCATTAAACTCCTCAACGTCTCTAATAAAATTGTATTCTTTGATACAGATAGAGTTTAATTTTTGCAACGCTGAGAAAGGTAGTTCTGTAATGTTAGTCTTGATTGCACGTGTGGAGTTAGGAAGGAAATTAGTAGCATACATGTTGTCTTTTGCTCTAATAGTTGCCCCGTATAGATTCCCCATACCTGCACCGTACATTACTTGTACACCGTAACCCGAATAGTCAGCGTGATTAGAAACACGGAATTTCAAATGACCTAGCTTCAAATCAGAGTCGTAGGAGCTACTCTTTACGAAACTTGCAAACTCACTCGATCCGTCTTTGAATTTAATCTCTTTCCCACCCCATACAGTATTTATTATATGGTTTTGAGAATCAAGTGAAATATCACCGTAGCCACTACGTGAACTAACAGCTTTAATGAATAAGTCACCGTCTGTAGTTGTATACCGTGAGTCGCCCTCTGAATTGACTGTTAAAGTTTTGTTAATTGGGTTCATCGTAATAGAGTGGTAGTAAGTGATATCATTACCGCTCATGCTCTTAGCAAGTCCAATGACTCCCAAGTTACCTGCTCCACTATAATCCTCTATCGTGCTAATCATAATAGACTCAGCTATAGAAGAGTTAACATCCTTCTTCCACCCCCCGCCGACTTGTAGTAGTGGTTGATAATATCTGTCAGTTCTATCTAGGAAGCCAAAGTACCCACGAGCTACATTGTTACGGTAAACCGTTAAGTCTGACTTATTGAGAGTAAGCTTAGCTCCTGAAAAGTTCTCTGCTTCTGTCTCGATAGTAATCCCGACTAACTTGTTTGCTTTCAAGTGTTTTGCTTCCACGTACCCGTCTAGCATTATCTTTCCTGCTTGGATCAATACGGCTTGAGCTGTTTGGTTAATCGCTGAAGCTATTCCACCTGCTTCTACTTTCGAGATAATTTGATTCTTTAGAAGAGTAATAGAGCTCTCATGTGTATCTACAATAGCCTTACTTCCAAAGCGTCCGTCAGCTTCAGTTTTCTTGTACACATCAGTAGATAACACTCTTAGGTTAATTGCATTATTCGCCTGTGTAATGCTTGACTCAATCGTTGTAATCTTAGTGTTGTAATCCGTTGTAGCTACTTTTTTAGCGACTTCCCTAACTAGTTGCTCATAGTTAGCGTAATCATTAGAGTTTTCTAGGAATGAGCTAGGGTACTTTCCTTGTTGTAACATAGGCTGACTCACCCATAGCTTACCATTACGGTTAATAGTGACGTTCCCTCTTACTGCTGTAATCGTTGAAGCGGGAGCAGGAAGAGTAGCAGAAACGAACTTCCAAGCCCCATTAGTCATAATAGGTACTAACTGAACTGCTTTAGATGATACCCAAGTACCGCCATTGTAGAAGGAAATCTCCATGTAAGCCCCGCCGTCAAGTCCTGCTACACTATCTGTATAGAACCAAGCAGAGAATATATAGTCCCCTGAGTTAGGCAATATAGGAATACCTTGATATAGTGATACAGACTTATTAGCAGGCTGTGAAGTTACTTCTATTTTTGCTGAGTTGTAGCCTGCGTGATTTCTAGAAGAATCAGCTACAAAGCTTGCAGTAGCGACTCCATTCGTCCATGTATTCCACTTAGAGATACTAGGTGTCCTGCTCGTAACGATCCCTGTTGTAGGGTGTATTACTCTATCCTCAAAGGCTGAATTTCGTAACTCATTCGTATTCCCTAGAGAGTCCATATAGTCCGTCATTTCAGTTGTTTTAACTCTCAGACCTATCTCGTTATTCATTTGCGTGATTGTAGTGTCCTGCTGTGTTATTTGCGTTGTATGTTGCCCTACAGTTTGACTAATTGAATTAACACTTGAGACAGTCCCGTCAAGCGTCTGCTTCATTGTGTTACTACGAGTGTTAAGGTCTTCAAATTGGTAATTGCCTGCAAAGTCTACTGTAGAGCGATTCCATCCAGTAGCTACAGCCCCTATCTCCACCTGTGGCATTCTGTAGTAGATGTCGCCATTATGGAATAGAGCAAGACGGAAAGCACCTGTTACAATCCCTGCTGTAGTTGGTCTGTATGTTCTAGTTATACGTGTCCAATTACCTGCTTTTAAGCTGTTTTGTTCGTCAGTTGTTAAGCCTACATCTTGGTATTGTACCCGTGTGCCTGCATTGTCATAATATTCCATGACGAATGCATTTTTAACTTTGAATGCTGTCCAATTTGCTACAGGTACATACATCCAAACGCTCCATGTATAATCCTTGTTTCGTGCTACTGGGAACTTATTAGAGTAAGCATTGACAATATTGTTAGGGTCGGTATCAGCTAAGTTTGTACGGTTAAAACGGAATACTGCTCCCCTTGGTTCATCAGCCCACGGGTTTTGCCATACGATATTAGTTATATTTGATACAGCCCAACCGTCAGGATAGCCATTTGTAGGGCGTTGTAGCATGTCTGCGTTATAAACCATGTTAGCCCCTACCATACCGCTAGCATTCATGGACGTTAACGTTGCAGAGTTTTCGTCAGTCGTTTGCTTAATTGTGTTATTCTTCTTCAGGATTTCTACTGAAGACATTCCCCAAGGCGTTGCAAGTGATCCACGCTCTAGCTTAAGCTGTCTAATCCATAGTGACTTAGTATTTGCTTCAGCCACTCTAGGAAATCTAATACGTACCATGATTCCTTTCATGTTTGCTTTTACTTTGAAAGTATGCTCTACTCGTTTCCATCCTGTATTAGTGTGCGTTTTAACTTCTGCTTCAGACCAATTAGTCCCATCATGTTGGAATATAAGCGTTTGTCCTCCTGCTACGTTCTGCATTAACTCTAATGAAAGTGTAAGTGTCTCATTCGGTAAAATACCGTGTGTAGCAGTTATCAGAGAGCCCCCGACTTGGTAGAAAGCGTCTGCGTAGCTAGTACATGTTAGCTTAATATAGTCCTCCCAAAACACATGAGTAGCACCGTTGATAATATAGCCTGTATCGTCAAAGAATTTAGGGTATTCATTGTTACATGAAGAGTCTGCAAATAAGTTTTCCCCGTTCGATTTTACATCTTCACGTAGGGAGCTAATATCTGTAGTGTTTCCGTCAACGTCACTGCGTAGGGTATTACTTTTTGTTTCTAACGTTCCTGTTCTTCCTTCTACAGCCGTTACACGGTTAGTAGTAGCTGTAATGCTAGATTGTAGCCCTGTAGCCGTCTGCTCAATTGCTGTAGTCTTTTGAGTGTATTCGTCTATAGTCGGGCTTGGTGGAGCGTAAGCAACTACCCCGTCCCCTTCAGTAACCATAATTTCAGTGAACTCTACACCTTTACTACGTGTAGTCCCCGCTTTACCTGAATAAAGAAGTATCTGAGTAGTGTTAACGTTTATTTTCTTGAAAGTATGGAAAATGAAGCCGTCTTTAATTTCAACGTGGGTAGATACTCCATTCGTATAAGGGTAAACAGTTATGTGTCTGTCTGTGCCTGCTGTGAATTTAACACGGGCTGAAATTGTGTAGGTACGATCCATTTGCATAGTTACAGGTACGCCTACATAGTTGTAATTGTCTGCATCGTTTCCGAGGTTTTTCGGTGCTACAACCATTTTGTCACTATTAGCTTTAACTAAATTGTCCGAGCCCGTCCGTCTATTCTCTACAGCAGATACACGTGAAATAGTGCTGTCAACTGTTTGTACAATTTCGTTTGTTTTCTTAACAATATCCCCGCTTGGTGCTTGCCAATCCTCTGTAATTTGATTCCCTTCAATCAATTGGAAGTATCTAACGTAAAAGAAAGCATTGGAGTTAATTAACTCAGTAGAATACATGAAAGGAGTAAACAGCGTATTTTCTGCTCCTGCTAGTGTTCTAAACTTATAACTAACACGTGTCCATGTATTAGCAAGTACTTTCTTAGAAGTAGGCTCTAAAATAGCCCTCTGCACGGCTGTGTGAGGGTTTGCTCCAATAGTTGACCAAAAGTGCAGGGGATTCCCTGAACCGTCAGAAACGACGTTATCTACAGGTATTTTAATCAATGCAGAGTATACATATTCTGTATCAGGCTTAAGTGTAATAGGATTACTTGCACGGATAGAACCTTTTATTTTCATAACATTAAAGCCGTCTTCTGTTACAACTTCCATAGTTGAGTTAGCAGGCGTGTTAGGAATCCAACCACCTGTGTTAGAAAACATCCCCGAGTTAGGTATTAAGTTATCACGTCCGTACTTGGCATTCTTCACAGTTGTCTCTACAGCAGTAAGTTTCTGAGCGTTTGTCTCTACAGTGTTAATAATCTCATTCGTTTTCTGTGTAAATTGTCCTGTTAACTCGGTAATCTTTTGCGCAGAGCCGTTAGCTGTCTGCTCAATTGTATTCGTTTTAGTTTTCAGACTTGAAATGTCCCCAGTTGCAGTATTAATTTTGCTCTCTGCTGAACCTATACGAGTAGTAAGCCCTGTAGCTGTTTGCTCTACTGTAGTAACACGGTTAGTAACGCCTGTTACATTGTTGTTAGTAGTATCGAGACTTGACTGCTCTGCTTTAGACTTAATAGCGTTAGCGTTATGAGTAATGTCTGTGCTCATATCAGTGAATTTCTGAACGTTACCCGCCTTGTCCGTCTCATATACCTGCTTCCCTACAGTGTTTTGATCAATGTAATCTTTCGTGTATACGCCTGACTTGTCTGCTTTATCTAATAGTTGTTGGTCAATCCAAGTCTTATCTACTTTCTTTCCAACTGTAGTAGTTAAATCTGTAATACGTTGCTTCTCGGTGTTAATGTTGCCCTGTATCTCTGACTTAGCAGTATCTAATAACCCTTTATTAGTAGTGATATCCTGCTTAGCTTTTGTAATGTCATTCTGAGCCTGCGTAAGAGCCGTGTTAAGCGGTTTAGTGTCAGGAGAGATAATTATCCATGCCCCGCCCTTCCAAAGCTTCAGAACCTTGTTATTAGGGACGCTTGAATCACTCCAAAGCGTTTTCCCGTCCTTTAGGTTATCTGTAGGCGGTGTAGCACTTTCTATAATATCCACAAGATTTTTCTCCATGTATTCTTGAGTCGCTTCTGCTAAATCTTTTGCAGCTTGCGATTCCTTTACTGCTGTATCAACTTTGTTGTTTGTTTCGGTTACTTTCTCTTCTAAAGCATCAAACCATTCTTTAGATACTTTATCTTGAACCATAGTAAGCATCTTCTGGTACATTCTACGTAGTGCATCGTCTTGGTTAACAATCTCTCTGTAATTACCAAATGTGTATTTATTTTGACGTGGGTCTTTGTGAGATTCATCACCTGCAATCGCTCTAGCTTCAAGATATAAAGTCGGATGCATACCTTCGTCGATAATGTTAATCGTATCGCCTTCGTTAATCTGTTCGTGTTCCAAACCAAACACACGTGAGGCATCTACTGCATCAACCTCATACGTCACGATAGTTTGAACTCGTTTGCGTAGTTCTGTTTTCGCTAATGTCAATAATCTTTGTGGTGTCATGTCTTGGTCTTCTGTTTCTGGTGTATAAAAACCAAAAAGATGCTTCCCGTTAACATTCCAACGTTGGTAAGCATCTTCATCTACAATATACTGTAAGCCATTATTTACAGACTCAATCGTAATAAGTTTTTCTTTTCCGTCTTCATCCTGTCCCATTACATAAGGAACTAAAGCTGTAATGATATTCTCTGAGTTTTCTACACGTTTAACTCCTAGTAAATCTTTACCGAGAGTAACTTCTTTTCCTGTTTCTCTTCCTCTCTTTTCTACAAGATCTATATACTTTTTAGTTATTTCGCCACCTTGTATAATGACTCGGTATTGCGTTTCCGTATTATCAAACAAAGTAGATACATCATGAATAAGCTTCAATGGACTAGTGAATTCTTTGATTGTATGAGTACGTGTTCCTTTAGCTTCGATATTCCCTACTAACCATTCTGTACGAGCTGTAGCAAAATCTAAGTATTGCTTTGCAGTCCAACTTTCAATACGTTGAGGAACAAAGTAACTGTCCTTATCTAATAAGGTCCACTCGCCCGAAGCATATACAGTAATGAGATGGGATGCGGAGTCTTTCTCAATCTCTGTAATTACATACGGTACAATAACACCGCTACGCACCTCTTTTAACACTAAGTTTTGTTGTTGAAGATATACAGCGTACGGAGAGCTTTCTAATACTTTGAAGTCTAATATATCTACGCTATTCTTAATCTCCCAGTGTCTTAAATCTTCTGTGTAATCTTCTGGTTGAATTGTAGCGATAACACGTCTTGTTTTATAATCTACTATGTGTAAATCTCCGCTAGGCTTTCTCATTACTTGTATCTCTCCCTGTATGCTATTTGAGCTGTTCCTATATTAGAGGGCCGCACAATAATATCGTTCTGCCCTCTCTTTACGATAGGAAATGTACTAAAGATGTCTTTCAATCCAATCGCATTCTTCCCATTGATTGTTACTAAAGATCTTTCTGTATCTATTCTTACTTTGTCTCCAACATCAAAGATATAAGGAGTTTCATCTATATTTAAAGTGTTTATTCTCCAAAATTTAACGTCTTCAATAAATGCTATATCAGCAGGTGGATTAGTACCATAAGCGATGCAACCTATAGCTACCTTGGCTACCGGTCTAGCTGTCATAGGATTACTATCAGACTCGTCTCTCCATTTGCGAACAAAACTAGCATCATCTATCTCAGTATTTTTACGATACTTAGCAAAATAGAAGCTCCATTCTTTGCCTCTACGAGCTACTGAAACATGTCCTCTGAAGTCATTAAACGTATCTCGATACATTCCCGTTTCGTCAGAAATCCACTTTCTAGCGCCTCTTGAGTCTATGATAGCTTGAGCTGTTGTCATCTCATGGCTCATGTATTCATCAGCCATTGCTAACTCAACTATCACATTATCATTAGCGTCTAAAAGCATTACTACGGTTTTACCCATTCTGTTCCAGTGTTCGGATTGGAAATTCATTTGCACATCAAGTCTAAAGTCTTGAATAACGCCTCCTGTATTAGGAATCGTTCGCTTCATAAAAGGACCGTGCCACTCAGTATCTGTTCCCGTTCCGTACGAATCAGGTGTAAAAGCATACCCTTGCCACACCTTCATAGTTCCCGAACTTTTGTAAATCCCTATTTGTCCAGTTACAGCAGTCCAAGGAGCTAAACTTTTCATTTCGTCCCATATAAGACGCTCATCTTGTTTCACTACACGATTTTTAACCCCTGTAGGATATCCAATTCTAAAATATTCGTCCTGGTTCCATACATCTAAGGATGGGCTAGGATTTAACACCTCAATATCAATAACAGGTATCGTTTCTACTGTACCTTTATTATCAAAAGAGGCTTTTAAGTCTTGATTCTGTATCGACATAGTTTTCGTTTGAACAGCCCCTAGTTTATATGGCATAGGACAAACAAATG
This sequence comes from Bacillus sp. AR13-1, assembly GCF_008042285.1. NCBI lineage: Bacteria > Bacillati > Bacillota > Bacilli > Caryophanales > Bacillaceae > Bacillus > Bacillus sp. AR13-1. The sequence goes on along the minus strand of NZ_QNUA01000003.1, from coordinate 16,939 downwards.
TAATCTTCCCCTTCCCTCTGAAAATTAACTCTTCTATATCTGCCTCACCATCAATTACAGCCATGTATGTCCGGTCAGGTTCATCATCAAAAATTAATTCACAAGGTTGATCTGTTAAAAGCCAATCTGCTAAATCTTCTTTCTTCTTTTGCATTTCACTTTGACTCCCGGCCTTAATAATGACAGGGACTTCTATTGTTCGCACATCTGTATTTGTTTGTAGGAGATATCCTCCTGCTTTAGAAGGAACCTTTAAGATGTCTCTCTCAACAGGAGACCATGCAGGTCGGCTAAATCCCATTAAGATAAAAATGTAGTCTTTTCGTATTCCGTTAAAGGAAAAACTTCCTGACATGTATTTTCCTCCTTTCAGTGCATATAAAAACACCTCCACTCATTAGAATGAAGGTGTTACAGTTGGTTTAAATTGTGCTAAACGTTGTTTGCGTCTGTTGTTTGTGTTTTCGACAGGCTGCGCTAATACTTCACCGACAATCTTTTTATCTATTACGATATAAGTTGGTGCGCTTCCGTTAGATTCGGTAGTACTGTTGTCTTTCTTAGCTGTTTTCGCTTCGACAACACTGTTTTGTTGAATACTAGGGAGTATTGGCGGTAAATCTAATAAATCACTCATAAGCCCGCCTACTTGCGGGAATGCTAATTTAATACTATCTGTAATTGGTCCTCCGAAATCAAGATGATCTAAGTCACTTAATGGACCTGTTTTAGCAGGAGAGAACGGGAGGAAGTCACGCGCTTTTTGAGCTAAATCACTTACTGCATCAGTAACCCAACTCGCTGCGCTTTTTATCCCTTTTGCCATCATTTCTATTAATCCGCGACCTGCGTTAAAGAACGTTTTTCCCATGTTGGTAATAAAACTAACGACCTTATTTAAAATCATCTCTACGCCTGTAACAATACCGTTTAACTTATTGGAAACACCGTTAACTATCGCGGACCAAATCCCATCAAAAACATTTTTAGCCATTCCGCCCCAACTTCTTACAAACGCAGTTATCGATTCTAATTTAGAACCGAAGAATACGTATATTTCAGCTAACGCATTATTCCAGACGCGCTTAATGTCATCCCAGAATTTAATGAATGGTTTAACTATGTCACCTGCGAATTTACCAAGCCATTTTAGGATTCGTCCTGCTCCCCATAATTGAAGCCAACCCCATAGTAATTCCAAAGCGCCATTCCAGATTTGTTTCACTGCATCCCACATTTTACCCCAGTTTCCAGTGAAAAGAGCGGCGAAGAAATTCACAATCCCCATAATGACGTTTAGCGCTCCGTTTATCACATTTTTAATAGCTTCCCAGGTTCCGATTACAATTTCTTTTATAATTGGCCACATAACTTGCATTATCGACATTATAATTGGCATAACTGTCTGGATTATCGAAAGTACGAAATTCCACACATTTGACGCCGCCTGCATGATCATGTCTCCGTTTTCAGTCCACCAAGATTGGATTTTCTGTAAAACTTCTTGGAAATATGAAGTCATTGCGGACCAAACCGGAATAAGTACGCTATTTAAGATGAAATTCCAAACGGTAATCGCTGTTTGTTTTATAGCTTCCCAAGCTGCAATAACAGCATTCCTAAAGCCCTCGTTTGTATTCCATAAGTAAACGATACCAGCGACCAAACCGACTATGGCAGCTGATACTACCCAAACTGTAGCGCTCATCGCCATTAACCCAGTAATTAATGGTCCTATTAACATCCAGATAGAACTCCATGCAGCAAGCATACCGTTCCACAATCCGATTCCAATAGCTAAAGGTGATAGTATCAGTGTTAAAGCAGGAACCAACATGATGATCGCTTGAATGATTAACGCTAATGTCGGATGAGCCTGGTTAAATAGCGTTACTAATTCGAAAAACTTAGCAGCAAAATTAACTAGTGGTGTCATCAATAGACCGAAAGCATCGACCATGGGTTGTACAGCAGTAAGAAATGCGCCTTTCATCCTCTCCCACGCTAACCCTAATGGAGTTAATGAATCCTGCAATTCTTTTACTTTCGCATCTGTTTCGGCTTTCAACATAGCTAATTCATTCGTTGCTTGTCCTCTTGCTAAAGCCATTTTCTGACGCCATAATTCTACATATTTCTGAAGTTCTGGATCAGTCATCTGAGCGATAGCTTTTACTTCTTCTGCTGATTGCGGACCAAGTTGAGCTAAATAATTAGAGAATTCAAGTCCGGCTCGTTGCGCTATGCTAGTTAGATTGTCTTTCCATCTCCCTAATATCCCGACTTGTTCCTCTAAATTCTTAGTAAGTTTAGCACCACTTACAGCCTTCATTTGAACTTCTTCGAATATATTCCAAGCGTCCATAATCTCATTCGTTCTTTGTACAACTGCATCTTTATAAGCAGTTAATGCTTCTTCCTGCTGTCTATACACTTCAGAAGGATCTGGCCCTTTAGCAGCTTTAAATAAAGCGGAATATAAAAGCGCGCTTGTAGCTGCCGCAGCCAATGCTACCATATTGAATCGCATTAATCCCTGCGTAATCATCATTGTCATATTCTGCAAATCTTTCATTTTAGCAGTTGGACCTAGCATTTTCAGAGCTAATACCGATGCATTACCAGCGTTAGCCATTCGATTTAATGCGTCTGCAGCTTTTAATCCTGCGCTATTGATCATATATAGCGGATTAGCCATACGTTTATAGTTTTCACTTATACGGGTTGCTTGCGTCGTCATATTCTGCATGTAGCCAATCTGCTGTAGCATTCCCATCATAGCGAGACGATTCGCATTTATCGCATCATCAGCCGTTTTTTTCTGAGCCTTTCCTAACGCTTGAACTTCAGACATGAATTGTTTTGTTGATCCTGCATAATCTTTTGATGACTGCGCTAATTTGAAATAACCATACTGCACTTCAACCATAGCACCTTTTTGTTTCATCATCGCTTGATGTTGCTGCATATAACCCTGTTTCATTTCGGTATACATTTCCCTTTGACGCTGCGTCATCGAGTTGTAAAGTGCTTGTTGTTCTCTTCTTGAATTATAATAAGAACGTGTAGCTCTACCGTTTGAACTCTCCGTTATATCGGCCATGTGGCGAACAGCTTCAGCTTCTGCATGTCTAGCTTGAGCAGATTGTCGAGAGCTATCAATAGAACGTCTATTAGCTTCTACAGTAGCGTTCGCTGCTGCTCTTGTTGCATTTCCTGACCTAGCTGCAGACTGCGCCATATCGTCGTATGCGCGTCTTGCTTGGCTGCTAGTATCTCTTAGTTGGCTAGCCATTTCCCTGTTAGCTTCCCGTCCTGCTTGTCCCATGTTATTTCCGACTTGTTCTAGATCTCTATTAACCTGTTGAACATCACGACGTAAATTACTCCTGTCTAACCTGGTTTCTATTTCAACTCTTCCATCAGCCATTATTTCACCTACCTTCGATCATGGCCTTTTTTGCTTCCATGCTCTTCTGGAATTCAATGAATTCACGTTGTTCTCTAATCTCTTTTGCTTTTGGAAGCTCATACAACTCTTTCATTTTCTTGATACGCTTTCTTTCGTCGGCGTTATGTTTATCTTTTTGCGGCATTTCACAAGTGCGATAATGAAGTGCTTGACCCATTGGAGACTTTTCAGAAAGGTTACGGAAGAGAGCTAGAAACTTGTTCCACTGCATTTTTCCTTGTTGCTCGATTAGATCAATGTTGTAGTCAAATAAAAAAGATGAAAAAATCCGTTCCGCATCTACCTTGAAATCAGTGATAGGCGGTTCCCGTAATTTTTCATCTTCTCCATTTTTATTTTCCTCTCCATCTTTTTTCATCGACTCTTCTAAGTCGACATTTAATCTATGTTTCAAAACATCCATGAATAGAATTGATTTCTGTTCCATGTCTAGCTGCTTTAAAAGCTCTCTTTCGACGACTAGCATGTGCAACGCGATATCTATTCTTGCATATTCATTTACCTCTTCGTCAGATAGCAGATCTAACAGCAAAATGACATTGTCGAACGCCAAGTTTAGTTCTAACCGAACGCCTTTCCATGTATAGAAGTCATTTTCGCGTTCTGTTAATGTAAACATTATTTCTTCACGTTACTTAGATATTTATCGCGAGCATTATCGGCTTTCTTTTTCTCTTCATCAATGTAAAGTTCGTTTAGATAATGAACAAGTGACATTAGGTTCGTTGATGATTTACCGGCTTTTTCATATAAATCTTCGAAAGATCCTGCTCCTAAGAATGTTTCGACAATCGCTTTCACGACTTCTTTTTGTTTTTCTGCTGTTTCTTCAATAACTTCATCTGTAGCAGCATCAAAATCAACGATACTATCCGTAACAACTTTGATTTCTTTATCGAATCGTTTGAATGCCTTTTGATATTTCGTTAAAGCTGCATCATCAAAATCAACTCGGTATAATTTACCTGCTACATCCACTTCTTTATATGTCTTTTCGAATTCAAATTTAAATTTTGACATTCAATACACTCTCCATTTTTTATATTTTTGTAAATTCGTATTTTAAGAGAAAAAGAGCCGCATCAAGCGACTCCATTTATTAGGTTGTTGTTTTTTTCGTGAATGTTGGCAAACCATCAAAACTAATCGTGAACTCAATTTCACCTTTAGCATTAGCATCTCCACCTGGAGCTTTAATTTCTGATAGTGTTGCTTTACCTTTCCACTTATCTCCATTAGGTTCAGTTACTTGGAAGTCGATTTTACGATCTGGACCGACTTTGTGAAGCTTACTGAAAATGAAGTCTTGTGCAGGATCCCCGTAGAAACGGTGACCTTCAAAACCGTAACTCATCATAAAACCTGTTACGTCACGTTCAGCAGAACCGCCGCCATCGAAATAATACGTTTCTTCTGTTTCTTCGTTGTTATCCGGATCGACAGACGTAATACCTTTAGCGATAGCTTCCATTTTTTCCGCGCCTGTAGCGGCTGTGTTAATCTCGAATTTGTAACCATGATTTAATAAAAATGCCATGATTTTATCCTCCCTTTTCTAGTTCTGTTGTAAAAAGTGCGGTATATATCCACTCGTTAGCTGCTGTCTTCTCAACAAAATTAGGCTCCACATACACATTCAATCGTCTTAGTGTATAGGAGCCATCTATAGCGTTAAAAGAACGTCTATGAACGTTATTTAATTCACGTGCAATTGCTTCTGTAGTGTTATTAACCTCTAATTGATTATCACTCTTCACAAGCACTTGAAACTGCTTATTGATAATCTCACCCTCGAAATACTGTTCACCCGGAGCTGATGGAATCATACGAACAGCAATACTCTTTTTCGGTTTATTGTTTGTCCCTATATCCAACATGTCAGCTTTAACCGGAGTAAATATTATTGACGGCGATAAATTTCTAGCTAAATGATTTTTGATAGAATCAATCAACCATTTCATATGAATCACCTACAAATTATCTTTAGTTGTTTTTTCAACTAATTCAACCCAATTATCTAATTTAGCAGCTTTTGCTGCTTCATACCAAAGACCCTGAGCATTAGGATTGACGTCTGTAGAAAAGTTATATTGTGGATTGTAATACAACCGCCTTGCGTATGGAGTATTCCATTCCACATGCCCTTCTCCAGGTCTGCTAAATCTAACGCCGGAACGCTCTAACTCAGCTGTATCTTTAGGGATATAGTAATTACTATCCTTCAGCACTTGCTGATCCAGGGCGAATTGTGCTTTATCAGTAGCAGCGAAAACTTTTTCCTCAATTAAATCAGTGTCTACGTTAATGTTAACTTTGATCATTCGAACATCACCTCGACATGATGTAAAGAACTGCGGTCATAAAATTCAGCTGCTTTTTTAACAATCATTTCTTTACCGTTGAAAATTACCTTAGACTTCTCCTTGAATACAACCGGAGTGGAATGTACAGAGTCATGAAATAGCAGAGTATTAGTAACAAGACTCTCGCCGTTTCCATTAGATACGACAGTATTTTTAGGTTCAACTCTTACTCTTTCAATCGTTACAGCAGGTTCGTAATTATCACTACCACTCCAAGTATCATCCTCACCCTTATACTCAAAATACTCAATTGTATGGATTAATAATGAGCGTCTAATTGGTTTAGCCATGTACACACACGCCCGCGTAAAGTAAGCCAGTATGCTTTAAGTAATCAACAACAGTAATCGCATAACGGTCATAATGACTTGGCGCATCTGTTGCTCCTGCACTCATACCATTCTCTGAATAAGCTCCAACAGAAAATCCTCCGCCACCTTCACTTACAGTTGCAGAAGTCTCTCCGTTAATCGCTAAAAACTCAACTTGAGCAGCAGTAGCTTTTTTCACTTGGTCACGAATAAAAGGAGCAACTTTATCAAAGTCAACTCCTTGTAATTTGTAACCTATGATACTATCAATCTGCTCACTAGCTCTTTTAATCATTCTTCTTAATAACACTTCGTCAGAAACCGGAGTCCCTTCGTAATCGTTATTGTAGTAATCTACATCAATATATGGCATGCGATCACCTACTTAGCAGCAGACTTTTTCGGTGCTTTTAAATCAGCTAATTCTGCCTCTAACGCATCGATTTTATCAAGTGCTTGATTGTACTCTTGTACCGAAATGTTACGGCCGCCAGTAGCACGTTTCAGAATCTTACCTTCGTCGTTAATTTGGTCGAAACCATCATTCAGATAGCTAGTCAAGAAGTCTTTATCAATGTTTAATACTTTGTTTAATCGTTTTACTTTTACCGTGTTACTCATGTAACCACCATTCCTTTCTTATATAAAAGAGAAAAAGAGAGCTATGAAAGCCTCTCTTATGCAGAAGTAATATTGAATTTAACACCGTCTACTTTAGCGCCTAAGATAAATACATCCCAGTATTTGCGCTCGTAGTAGAAGTATTTGCCGCCAGTTGTAGCAGATGGTTGATCCAAGCTAACGAATTCATATTGCTGTGGAGCAACCATAGCTAGTGGGTGAATTAAGACCATGTTGATTTGTTTTGCAGTTGCATCAGGTACAGCGCCATTTGTAAAGTTGTACGCAGTTTTCATACGTGTAGACGGTACAGGGATGATAGTTACATCATCTAAAGAGTATACGCCGCGGTTAACAGCTTTTTCGCCAGTTCCGCCAACCTCTAAATTGCGTTGTAAATCTTTAGCTGCTTTTACAATCTTTTTAACAGCAGGTGTAATGTAGAGTAGACGACCTGTTTGCGGAACTTCAGCTTCGTCCATTTCTAACATCATTTGGTCAAATACTTCTAAGAAACTTTCAGGAGTAAGAACTGTTGTATCAGCTGTTTTACCTGCTCCAGTGTATTCCGCATATAATTTAGAAGCCATATACTTGTCATGTTCAGGAACTGCTTCCTCATCGTTGAATACACGAGTGATATTCGCAATTGTTACAGCCATATTTGTTTCATCAACGTCAACTGGATCTACTAATGTACGGAATTCACGGTCATGACCTAGTGTTTTTGGCTCGAAAGAGTTATCAACGCGACGAGTGTAGTTACCTGCTGCATCACGGTTAACGTCTGTGTAGCCTCCAACTTTAATGCGTGGAATTTGGATTGTTTTAGCTCCAGTCCATTTGACAACAGCGTTGTTCGGCGTGTTGTATAATGCAGCGAAAGATAGACCTTGAGAAAACTTTTGAACTAATACCTCTTGATATTGTGTTGCATAGTTTAATGTAGCCATTAATAAATCACTCTTTTCTTTTTTTATTTTTTGCAAAACAAAAAGCCACCTATAAAGATGACTCGTTACTTCTTAATACCGAATGCAGCAGCCCATTTTTCAGATTCAGTCATCGATTGTTGTTGATGTTGGCCACTAGAGAATGTTGGTTTCGGTTTACCTGGATCTGCTGGCGGTTCTTCCACTACACCTTTAAAATGTGGAAACTCTTCCACTACCAATTCAATAGCCTTTGTAATGTCTACATCATCACTAACCTTTGTCTTTGCTAGAGTAATAACTGCATTTAAGTTCTTTTCTTCTGTGATACCAGACTTAATTGCAGCGTTCTCAGCTTTCAAAGCAAAAATAGTATTCTCACTTTCTTTTGCTTGAGTTTGATACGTTGTAAGCTGCTCGTTCATTTTCTCTTGCTCTGTTTTTTGAGAGTCTTGATATTCCCGAAACTTCGCAAGCCCTTCTTTCGCGCTGTTAAAATCATCAACGCCTAACTGCTTCAACAATTTTTCCTGTGCTTTTTTTGCTTCTTTTGCTGCAATATTGTTCACATCTTCTTGGGAAAATGCCTTAGAAGGTTCTTGTGTTGCTGTTGGTTCCGGATTTTCAACAGTATCACCTTCTTGTTGTAACGGTGCAGTTGGTGGGGTGGTTCCTTCTCCGCCATCTCCATCCTCAGCGAAGAATTGCAAATCTAATCGTAATGATCCTTCAAGTTTAAAAGGTCCTTGATAACCTGTTTCTTTCTGTAACGCCATATATATCCTTCCTTTCGGATTAAATACTTGTCCTTTCGTTTTGTTTATAGCGTCGACTACGAATAAACCGACAAAATAAAACGCACTTACTATTTTTACTTAGTAAGTGCGTTTTTAAATAACTTCTTCTGCTTCTTTAATTTGTTCTTCCATTTCTGCATCTGGATGTTTCAAGTGTAGTTCTTTCAGGAACCATATAAAAGAATCTGTTTTAAATCGATAAGCTATATCCTCAAATAGTTCACTCAAAAAATATAGTTCTTTGGTTGATCTTTCTTCGAGGAATTTCTCTGTTTCACTTTGATCTTTAGAAAGAATTTGAGGCATCTCTTCCCACCATTCATCAAGCGGGCTCATCCCAGCACCGTGGTCAGCTATTTCGATTCGATTAGAAAGGATTTCTTTAGATCTGGACCAATCCATATCATCCACCTCCTAACAATCTTTGTATTCCATCAGGGAATATAGTAGTTACTGAGTGTCTCTTTTTATCATACACAATAGCAACTGTAACACCATTATAATTAGCATACTTTCTTATAATGTATGGAGTCTCTTCAAGAAGATATTTATTTTTATCTTGCAGATTAGCAACATATACCGCTGCCTCATTGATGTCTTGATCAGTCCATGATTCAGGAAACCATGATTGTTCTTTTCCTGTTTTCTTTGGCTTCTCTTTATGGCTAGGGATATTTCCTAGTCTTACACCATTAGGCAGTACCTCAACTATATTGTACTCAATTACATGGTCCTTTAATAGTTCAATATTAGATTGACCATGCCCTCCACCTCTCATGTTGCCGATCTTTTCTTTTTTCGGATTTTTAGGATTAGTAAAATCTCCCACGCCAGAATGCTTTAATGTAGACGGTGGAATCTTAACTTCTTTATTCACATTTCCTAAACCATTATTAAAATTGTTCAATTGTTCTTTTTCATTATTGCTTAATGGTTCTATTTGTTCTCGATTCTGCTGACGTTTACGACCTGTTTCTTTGATGAACTCTCTCATAGCTGCTTGGTGTTGTGATACCTTGGTTTTCGCTGCTTTCACGCCTTCTGTATCGCCTAACGCTTCCATAACCTTTACTTCTCTTTTCGCTTTTCTAATCTGACGTTCTAACGCTCGCTGCTGTTGGCTTTGCTTGTAAATCCTGCGATTCTCTTCTATATCCTCATGTGGGAAATACCTTTGAGTAGATAACCCCTCAATGTATGGATAACGAATATGTGAGCAATTTATACCGAATAGCCCATCAGGTTCACCATAGCTTGTACTACTTAAAGGCTTGTACTTAGGATGTTTGCCACTCAAACTGTAAATCTTACCTTGATCTTCAAAGCATTTCGGTCGTGCTCCTGGGTAACTGGATACTTCGCATAGGTCTACTTTGTACTCCCGCATTCTTTCGTCTTGCATACCATTAGCTACGTTTTGGCTTGTAGACCGAGCGCACATACTAACGTATCCTTCTACTCCCCATCTTCTCCCCGCTTTATCAATCAGAGCAGGGATTCCTCGCTGCGACCACTCAGAAACGGTCTGTCTTAATGCCTGTTGTGGCGTTATGACACCGCCCAGTAGTTTACCTACCGTCTTATTTAAAACATCTAGATAAACCTGTTGTGACTGCTTCAACATGGTTGTATTTACAAGGTTCAGCGTATCTAATGCCTGTTGCTCATAAGCGTTAAGAGTGCCGATTAGAGCGGCGCTCGTATGCATCGCAGGAGCAGAAACTAAACTACCTGCTTGTACTGCTTGCTGATATAACGGCTCGTGTTGTTCTATCGCAGTAAAACCAGCACCTTCTAGCATCTTCCGCACTTCTTCAGCCGTTTTACCGCTATGACGGGAGATTGTATTCATTTGTTGTTGATTCAACTTACCCAACTTATTTAGCTGAACTATGCGCCAATGTTGGTATTCTGTAAAATCCTCAGCAGTTAATAGCAATTCCCTATCGTACTTGAGAATTCTGGCCATATTTAAAAGCAACTCTTCTTCGATTGCATTGTAGATATCCACTACAAATATAGAGAGTTGCTGTAACTTCTCAGGAGGGAGTGCCATTACCCTTCATCTCCTGAACTATTATTCTGTTGTTTATTGTTCATGCCGAAGAAATCTACTCCTTCAGGCATAACCATCTTATTCTCATTTTGAATTTCTTCTACAATTTTCTTCGCTTCTTCTTCAGAAACACCATGTATCTTCATGATTGCTAACTTTTTAGTTGTTAAGCCATTCATAACAAGCGTAACTTGCTTATTAATCTCTGCTGTCTGATCTTCTGCAATAGAGTCGTCAAAAGTAACAGTGACTTCGTATTTATCAGTACTATCAAATTCATCATATAAAGCAGCAATTTCAATAATAATATCGACTAAATCCCGAATGCCATCCTCAATAACTGTTTCGTGTGACTGCTTCGTCCTGAACGTCTTGGAGTTTTCACTAACAACTTCTGTTGCTGTTTTAACTCCTTGCCCATCAAAGCTAAATGTTCCAGCAGAAAGCCCAACTTGAGAGGACAGATAGTTTAATAAAGCGTTAATAGCAGCTGCATGTTCTTCTACACGTAACTCAACTGATATATCCTGTATTTTATCCATGTTATCGCCTAACTGAAATGCTTGATACACTTCATCATTCGCATCGAAATAGCGTAACATCGAACCGGTTAAAGGGTCTGCAATAGTCTTAATCGCCATATCTGGAACAATAATACGTTTCTTTCCTAAGACGAACTCACGTTGAAAACTATCGAACGCTATATCAAGTGACTTAAGTGTCCCTAAAGCGTTAGCATAAATAGAAATACCAAGAGGTGAACTCATATCGAAGTTGTTAGCTGTATTCGGTTTGAAGTATACAAACATTGGTTTAGATAAGTTTTCAATTCGCACTTCTTCTTCTAAATCAGGATACAGAGTCGGCAAGGACACTTTTACACCTAAATCACCTTGATTCTTACTCTCATACAGTTCATTTTTGATAACATACTCGCTGCCTTCAACTAGATGCCACTCTAGCAAAGTGTACTTTTTATCACCTTTAGAAATTTCATTTACAAACACACCTTCAGTGATATGTTTGTTATCCCATGCTACAGGGATGAAGCAATCAGCTGTGACATATGAAAGCTTAATTCCATTGTCCCAATACACTTTAATGACCATTCCACCTAAAGCGAAGTTATATTCTAGATACCTTTGAAACTCTTTAATGAAGTTATTTTCATCAAGAACACTCTTAATATCATCGGATAACGTTTTATCTGAGATGTTAATAGAACATTTTTCATTGAAAATAAGAGCAGCCATTTCCTGTGATATGACCTTCGCCATGTTAAGAGATGCCATTGTCCTGCTCTTTTGTCCATCGAGCGTATGGTACTTAACATTGTGCCATTCGTCATAGTGCCCACTGTATAAAGCCTTCCACATATCAATATGCTTATAAGATTCTTCATTTACAGGTATGTCTTTTTTGTCTGATATCTTCTTAATTCCTTTAATCAGTCCCAATTTATATAGCCACCCCCTTACTTTTGCAACGATGTTTCCAAACACGCTCTCACCGCCTTATTTTACGTATCGTTTATAGAAATAATTATTTGAGTATCTGCACTCATCTAAGGCGTGATTGTAGTTATCTATCGGTTCGCCATTATCTAAGCGCACATACATACCAATCTCTTTTAAGAAATTGTAATGATCGTATTCATCACATTCAACGAGCATAAATTGTTCATTAGTTATAGAGTTTTGAAGTCGTTCTATCCCAACTTCTTTCCCTTTACTTGAACCTTTTACGTCATGAGCGTTATTGTCAGCTGTTCTCGTTAGAATCCCTACCATATGCAACTCTTCTCTTAATGACTTACACGCAGGGTCAACAAACACTTCTGTATAGTGCATTTCAAATTTTTTAACGCACCATTCCATGAACTTCTTAATTTCTTTCGCATAAGTGGACATCGCTTTAACTTGCCCTGTATCTTTACCGCTATGATAGTAGTTAGCTACACGCAACAACCTAAATTTGTTTTCATAACGAACCACAATGTTACAACTACACGAAGTTGCATCTGATTGCCCACCGTCAGCAGTAAAGTACATTTCATATCTCTGACCACGAACAGCAGGAATGATGTTGTCTTTCATGCTAAACATGGAGTAAATAACACCCTGTGGCATCACTCGTTTGCCATACCAATCTCGTTCCAGTAAGTAAGGGTTCTTTGAAAGGATGTCATGTATTTCCTGCTTACGTATCTCAGTAATGATTGGATTATCTTGTATCGTCCAGTGAGTCCAACGAGTATTCTGTACATCGAATACTTCTGAAATAACTGGATGATGTGGAGCAGGTGGATTCAAGTCAGCCAAATGGTAACGATCTTGAGCAGCAAATGTACGACGAAAACACTCTTGAATCATTCCCATATTAAGCAGATTAATTTCACAAAACACTACACTACCCAGCGACATACCCGTTATAGCGCCGACACTGTTACTTTTTCCCCCGCCCTTATAATAGATTTTCTTAACTCCATTAGGCGTGTGTACTGAAAGGTGTGAGCCGTGCTCATCGTGCTTAATCTCAGCAAGATTACCAAAGATATGCTGCAACCCAGTGCCATCACCATCGATAAATAAACGATATGCTTGCTCCTGGTTGTATGCAGTAATTAAATGGTTTGTATCCCTTGTCCACGTCAAATAATCAGCATAGCGGAAATGCCCTGCTGTTGTCTTCCCCGATCTGGGGGTGCCTTCTAGTACATCAAAAGTGTAATTATACGGACGATAGATGACTTCTAATTGTTTAGGCGAAAACTTAATCGCTGTTTTGCTCATATTGTTTACGCCCCTCTATTAATGCATCGAGTAATGAAGTATCTTTCTTTTGACCTTTCAGCAGTTTAATTCTTTCTTCTATAAACTCTGTTTCTGCCCTCATTTTACTTAACTGTGCTTGCAACTTTTCACGCTCTAATTTTGATTTATCGATACGAGTTTCAATTTTGGAAATCATATCAAGTGCTTTGTTAATAGCATCTGTGTAAAAGTCATCTCTTAATGTATAGGAATAAGCACCGTCACCCGATACCGCCATACCTTTTAATCTGTGTTCCTTCTGATCTTGTATTAGTTTGGCTAACTTAAAACGAGCTACTTGTAACTCTTGTTCTTGCCCTTCTATATCCTGAGACAAATCAAATAGCACTCTATCTTCATCAGATAAGTGCTCATAAACGACAGTTGCATATAATCCATGCGTCATAGCGTTATGGTTCCCTTTTGGAGCGCCATGACCAACAGCATTCTTATTACCCCATTTAGGATTCTTATTACCCGAATTACCTACTGCATTTTGATTGCCAACGGGTGCACCTGTTTTCTTAGTTTGGGTGCATCCTTTTTCATCTTGTGGGTGCACCCCTTTTCGATTCCAACCATGCCTTTTTCTCCAGGACTTAATTGTATTAATACTGACCTCATATTTCTCAGCCAATTCTTTATACTTCATTCCTTGCATGTAATCTTCTTGAGCTAACTCGTGTTTTTGTTTCACTTCATATCACCCACCACCTTCTATATAATAGGAAGTAATTTGTCTAACTTTTATCCATCGGCTTTTAAAAACTCATCAATTGTTTTATCTAACACACTAATAAACGCCTCTCGCGTTTGCTTTGGCGTCATGTCATCGTTCATTTCGTTGTGCATTGATATAGCTTTTTCTAACTTCTGATCATCAATGCGTTGTTTTACTAACTCCACACCAATAACATTATTTATTAAATTGCCGATAACAACCATCTGTTCTTGTTTAGTTAGTTCAGTTAGTTTCATTTATCTAACTCCTCCTTACGCTAAATGCTTTATAAAATAAAAAAGCAGCGGATTCGCTACTTTAACTGTTTATTATTCGCTTCGTATTCCTTTATATAACGGTATAAAGTCGCTCTTGCTACATTAAACATCTCGCACACTTCCACTTTTGTTTTACCAGAAGCAAGCAGTTCCAACATACCTTGTATTTGTTGGGGAGTATGAGCTTTCTTTCTTCCCCCTTCTCTTCCTCTTGCTTTAGCAGCAGCTACACCACTAATAACGCGCTCATTAATTACTTCACGTTCCATTTCAGCCATAGCACCAAATATATGAAATAGGAATCTTCCCATTGTTGTAGATGTATCAATTCCATCTTTAATAGATACAAAGTGAATGCCTTTTTCATTAAACTCTTGAAGTAAATTAACAAGCTGGTGCATTGTTCTTCCTAGACGATCAAGTTTATATACAACTAAAGTATCGCCCTTTCGAAGTTTACTAAGAAGCAGTTGAAGTTCTTTTCTATCCTTCTTCGCACCACTTTCTTTTTCAGTTATGATTTCTTCACAACCGTATCGTTTCAACTCATCTAACTGCATATCCAAACTTTGCTTCTTTGTTGATACCCTTGCATAACCAAATATCATTCCCCATCACCCTCTATGTTTGATAGGTTAATTGTATCAATTCCCTGTATCAAATTCAATTGTTTTTGATACATAGTTTTGACACAAAGCAATCATTGATATTTGGTTGGTGACGAACGTGTCTCGCAATCAAATGTTTTTGAGACATCGCGCTTATTGAGAATGATACTTCAATCCTGCTAAAGTAGCTTCGATAAACATCTTCTCTTCTTCACCAACTTGAGTTAACAACTTATCAACTATACGTCTATCTGTGTTAGATAGCAGAAAAACAGCAATATTTGCGATACCACTAACATAAGCTGTCGCATCTTTACTTTCACCATTCATCTGCATGGAAAACGTAACGTTAGAGCTCATGATTCTTCACCTCTATTTCCGTTCGTTGTGTTCGTTTGTTTTGTTATCTTTCCTTTACAACAAACAAGACGCCCACCAGTTCACGGTAGCGCCTACGATAATTGCTATTGGTTTAATCATTATGTTTAATATTCTTACCTTCTACACCTTGCGCTTTACGTTTTGCTGTGCGTTCATCTAACCATTCTTTCGCTCGCTTTAAATGGTGCATTGCCATTGTGTTTTCATTACACGGAAATCCTCCATTTTGGAATCCTTGCAATCTATCATGTAATACTTGAATCACTTCTTCAATTTGAGCACCATTCACCCCATTCTCTTGAATTGGTCCTTCTTGAAATTTGATATTAATATATTCACTCATCATTTATCCTCCTGTTCAACTTCATGTTTAATGTGTAATTTCTATATAACAAAGAAAAAAGCACCCGTTATGGATGCTATATCTTATATCTCTTCTTCGATTACTTCTGTTGATATATAAGCGCAATCTCTAGTCCCTTTTAAATCCACTAAAAGCTCAGTAGCTTTAACCAATCCTGGTATTACTTTATCCGACTTTTTAGCAGTAAATAGATATTGCACCATTACTTCTGCATCTTGATTTGGAAACTCTTGTAGATGTTTTACTAACTCGTGTACCTTCATCTTTATCCCTCCTCTCCCACTCTATCTATTCGACAGAATAAAAGAATATCCTACAAAACAAAAAGCCATCACCGAAGTGACAGCTTTCAAGGGGATGGGAGAAAAGAGAGAAAACAAATGGCAATAAGTATCTCTTCATTTCAAGATTGAGGTGAGGTACTCTCAACCTTCTCCAAATCACCGCATCAATAGTATGGCTACACGCCCTGTGTCGGTGACTGGGAGAAGAACAAGAATGCTCTTTGTAACCTTTAGCTGATATCAACTGTTTCTCCTTGGACAATATAACTACCCTTATAAGATGTTTACCGCGGAGTTATCATTCTTATAAGCTCGAGTGATAATCGTATCGAACCAAGGAGAAACAGTTGAAACCATTTCTCGTTTATACTCCGTGGAGTCAATACGATTGTCCCGGACTTACCGCCGGCGATGGTTCTGGCATTTACACTCTACCTTTAAAGAGACACCACAAAATCCAATCATATTATTTTTATTACATTGCATCCCGTGACAGATGAAATATAAATATTGTCGAATACAAAGGGAATCAATCTTTATAATCTATAAGACGGTTATTACCTTTTTCCACCGCCTTGTTTGAACCAATACATAAGACTGAGGGGAATGTTCAGCTGTATTGGCTCAAACAAAGAGCGGAAGCTCTCTGCTCGTTTAATCGTTTAAGAAGAATCCAGCTTACGTTACATTAATAAAAATCGTGAGTAATTACTAATGTAATAGATAAGACTTTACTTCTTTGTAACATGCAGTTCATTCAATCGAACGAACCATCATTCCATCGGTAAAACGATCCATCTTTAACATAGAAATCAAGAAACCACATGACAGGGTGGTTTTACTACCTATGAGCCTACAAACGAAAGGCGGTACGTTTATACACTCAATGAGAAGTAAAATATAAATAATTTCGGGAAACTCTTATCCCCTCTAGCCTC
>NZ_QNUA01000029.1:0-25118 GCF_008042285.1 Bacillus sp. AR13-1 | reverse complement strand
GTTTTCAAAGAACTTGTCTGCCGCTTCAAAAGCGACTTCATCATATTAACATCTTCATTTTTCGATGTCAACTATGTTTTGAATTTCTTTTTTGTCGTTTTCTGCGTTTCCGCATCAGCGACGTTTATTAATATACCATCATGGTTTTTAAATAACAAGTATTTTTTATAAAAAAATACAAAAAGTTATCTATCCTACTTTCTTCTATAGAAAGAACCCTTATCCTTTCTACTAAAAACATTCATTTTGATTGTATACAAGTTACTATACACTATCATCAACCAGGCAGTATTTCACAATAACTTCCTAACCTTTAGTCTTCTTCTTTTTTAATTTTATAATTACCATAGTTCTGCTTAAGAAGGACAAATAATCATTTAAATGTAGAGTAACAAAAAACGTGGCCACTATACTAGAGCAAAACTTTAATTCCTGATTTTTCTCTCCAATCAGGAATTTTGCTTCCACAAATAACAAACTTCCCCTCGAAATATTAAATTAAGATTATTGTTAGAATTTTTTTACATTTAATTAATGAAAGATATCCAATTTTTGTTATATAGTAAGAAAGTGCCCACAAAACTATAAATAAACTAATGGAGGAATTATTTTATGGATAGGTTAACAAAATTTTCATTAAAAAACCGAGCCGCTATTATTATCATGGTTTTTCTCATTTCCATACTCGGTGTTTATTCCGGCTCTAAATTACCTATGGAATTTTTACCAAGCATCGATAACCCTGCAATAACTGTTACGACATTATCTCAAGGGCTCGATGCTGAAACGATGACCAAGGACGTAACTGATCCCCTTGAAAAACAATTTCGTAATTTAGAACATATCGATGGCATCACTTCTTCCACACATGAGGGATTATCACGCATCGACATTGCATATACATCCAAGGCAAATATGAAAGATGCGGCACGCGAAGTCGAAAAAACAATTAATACGATTAAATTACCTAAAGATGTAACTAAACCTGTTGTTAGTCAATTAAACACTTCTATGATTCCACTCGCTCAAATTACCATCCAGAAGCAAAACGCATTTTCAAAAGCTGACGAAAAACAAATTGAGAAAGAAATCGTACCACAACTCGAAAGCATTGATGGTGTTGCCAATGTTATGTTTTTCGGAAAATCAACTTCCGAATTATCCATCGTACTTGATCCTAACCAACTAAAAGATAAAAACGTAACATCACAGCAAGTATTAACAGTTTTACAAGGAAAAGAAACGTCCACCCCAGCCGGAGCAATTACCGTTAATAAGGAAGAATACAATCTTCGTGTCATCGGAGATATAAAAAATGTAAATGACATTAAAAATATTACCGTTACACCTCAAGTAAAGTTACAAGATGTCGCTCAAATTGAATTAAAACAACATTACGATACAATCTCGCACATAAACGGGGAAGAAGGAACAGGATTAATCATCATGAAAGAGCCGAGTAAAAATGCGGTTGCAATCGGAAAAGAGATTGATAAAAAGATTAAAGATATAAGCAAGCAATATAAAGATCAATTCTCTATTAAACTTTTAGCTTCAACTCATGAGCAAGTTGAAAATGCTGTTACTAGTATGGGAAAAGAAGTAATCCTTGGGGCAATTGCTGCAACTCTCATTATCTTAATCTTTTTACGCAGCTTTCGAACAACGCTCATCGCTGTCGTTAGTATTCCATTATCTATTTTATTAACACTATTTTTACTCCACCAATCTAACATCACACTTAACATTTTAACTCTAGGTGGCTTAGCCGTTGCAGTTGGACGTCTCGTCGATGATAGTATCGTTGTCATCGAGAATATTTTCCGTCGTTTACAAAAAGAATCTTTCTCTAAAGATATTATTCTCGATGCAACAAAAGAGGTCGCCGTCGCAATTACCTCTTCTACTTTAACAACAGTCGCCGTTTTTTTACCTATCGGTCTCGTATCGGGAGTAATCGGAAAACTAATGTTACCTATGGTGTTAGCAGTTGTATATTCTATACTTTCTTCCTTAATTGTGGCATTAACAGTCGTTCCACTTATGGCTTTTTTACTGCTCAAAAAAACAAAACGTCGCAATTCACATTCTTCACCGCGATATGTCGCTACATTAAAGTGGGCTCTTTCTCATAAGTTTATCATTCTACTCACTTCTTTTTTATTATTTGCAGGATCAATCGCAGCCTACATACTACTTCCGAAAGCGAACATAAAGTCTGAGGATGATACAATGCTTTCCATTAACATGACATTTCCAGCTGGTTATGATTCTGAAGCTAAAAAACAAAAAGCCTTTGATTTCGAAAAGAAACTACTCTCTAATTCTGATGTAACAGATGTTATTTTGCGAATGGGATCTAGCGCAGAGGATGCACAATGGGGACAGACAACTCAAAACAACCTTGCAACTATATTTGTAGTCTTTAAAAAAGGTTCTGACATCGACCAATATATTAAAGAATTAAAAAAGGATCATACAGCTTTCGAACCAGCTGAACTTGATTATATAAAAACGAGTTACTCTGAATCCGGAGGCGGAAACAACTTACAATTTAATGTAACAGCTACTAACGAAACAAATTTACAAAAGGCCGCTAACATCGTCGAAACAAAACTAAAAAGCATGGATTCTCTTTCCAAAGTAAAAACAAATATAGAAGAATCTAAAAAAGAATGGCAAATTCATATCGATCAAACAAAGGCTGAGCAACTAGGTTTAACACCAGAAGTAGCAGCACAACAAGTATCATTCCTTATGAAGAAATCTCCTATTGGGGAAATCTCAATCAATAATGAAAAAACAACTATTATGATAGAACATAAAAAGGCATCCATTAACAAACAAGAAGATATTTTAAACACAAACATACTATCACCTATTAACGGACCAATTCCTTTAAAAGACATTGCAACTATTTCAGAAAAACAACTTCAAACGGAAATCTTCCATAAAGATGGGAAAGAAACGATTCAAATTACTGCAGAAGCTTCAAGTGAAGATTTAAGTAAAGTAAGCGCTGAAGTAAGCAAAGCGATAGCTGACTTAGATTTACCTAACGGGGCAAAAGTAAATATCGCAGGTGCTACTGAATCTATGCAAGAGAACTTCACTGATTTATTTAAAATTATGGGGATTGCAATCGGGATTGTATATTTAATTATGGTTATCACATTCGGGCAAGCACGTGCTCCTTTCGCGATTTTATTCTCTTTACCATTAGCTGCTGTCGGCGGTATTTTAGGATTAATCATTTCAAGAACACCTGTTGACGTAAATTCATTAATCGGCGCATTAATGTTAATCGGGATTGTCGTTACAAATGCTATTGTATTAATAGAAAGAGTGCAACAAAATCGGGAAAACGGTATGGAAACAAGAGAAGCCTTACTAGAAGCAGGATCTACTAGATTACGCCCAATTATTATGACAGCTATAACAACAATCGTCGCTATGCTACCGCTCCTATTCGGTCAATCTCAAGCAGGAAGCATGGTATCCAAAAGTCTGGCCGTCGTTGTAATCGGTGGTTTGGCAGTCTCAACCGTTCTTACATTAGTAGTCGTTCCCGTTATGTATGAACTATTAGATAAAATCGGGAGAAAAAGACGCTCTCGCAGAAAAATAAGCACTTCTACAGAAACACCTGATATTTAAACCAAAAGGCGTTATCTTCAATTATGAAGATAACGCCTTTTTTATCCCTCTATCTATCCATAATATAATCCATCACTTTTTTACCATACTTCTCTAGCGGCTCTCCAGAATCCACAATAAGATATTCACCATGTAAAGGCCTTTTACTGCCAGCCAGACATTTTTTAAATGCTACCTCTGATTCTACTTTTGTAATTTGACTTATCTTACGTTCACGCGTTTGTAACCTACGATTAATTTCTTCTATATTATTAAGATAACATTCAATATATTTATATGTAGCACCATGTTTCTGACATAAATCTATTCCTTTTTTAACCATCCCTTCATAGAGACATGGACTATCTAATATCACACTGTGCTCTTGTTCCAACAAAAAACCTATCAGTTTCCACTCAATATCATAGGAAACTTCCCCAACAACTGTCGATTCACTCCCTCTTACCGTTAATGATTTTAATAAATGTCCGTAAAAAAACTCCCTGTTTATAAACAGAGAGTTCTTTTACGGACATTCATGCCGCTTTTACCTTCTTCGTCGTTTTACGACTTTTTTTCGCTCCTGTAAAACGCTTGTGTAATACAGATGCTACGAAACGAGAAATGATATTAAAGAGTAATACCATAATAATTAATACCGCTGCAGATTTTGTTGCAATTAACTTCGCATCCGGGATAATCCCTTCAGAGTTTAATTTCCAAATGTGAACAGCTAACGTTTCAGCTGGTCTAAATGGATTTAAAGGATGCGAGGGGCTCGAGAAGTCCGCTGCTGAATTTAAAATAGGTGATGTTAAACCCGCTGTATAAATTAACGCCGCAGCTTCACCAAATATACGGCCTGCCGCTAAAATAATACCTGTAATGATTTGTGGTAACGAAGACGGGATAATGATGCGGGCAATTGTTTGCCATTTCGTTGCACCCAGTCCAAGACTCGCCTCTTTTACATTATGAGGAACTTCAGAAATCGCATTTTCACAAACACGTGTTAAACCAGGCAAATTCAAAATAGTTAAAGCAAGAGCTCCACCCATTACTGTATATCCCCAGCCCGTCATGGTAACAAATACCAATAAGCCAAATAGTCCAACAACAATAGAAGGTAAAGACGCCATTGTTTCAATACATAAACGAACAAAACTTAAAAAACGACCTTGTTTTGCATACTCCGCTAAATATATTCCAGCCCCTAGTCCAAGAGGAATAGATATAATAAGTGTTATAACAAGCATGTAGAAAGAATTGAATAACTGTGGACCAATTCCCCCACCAGCTCTTGTATTGCTTGGTTCTCCGAATAAGAAACTAGGATCCCAAAATCCCCATCCCTTTTGCAGAATTTCGTACATTAAAAAAGCCAGCAAAGCTACAACTAAAGCTGCAACCCCATAAAAGATACCTGTCCAAACTTTATTTACCGTTCTTGCATTCATTATTATCGCTCACCTCTTTGACCAATCGCTCGAATTACTAAAATAAACAGGAATGAAATAACAAGTAAAATCATCGCTAACGTCCATAGCGCGTTGTTCCAAGCTGTTCCGTTCAATGTATTCGTCATATCCATTGTCAGAATACCTGTTAACGTTGCTGTTGGACTATATATTCCTTCCGGTAATTTAATCGTGTTCCCGATTACCATTTGAACCGCTAACGCTTCACCAAAAGCACGCGCTAACCCTAAAACTATACCTGTTAAAATTCCTTGTTTTGCAGCAGGAACAATAACTCGGCTAATCGCTTGCCATTTCGTCGATCCTAGACCGTAAGAAGCTTCCAAGTAATCAAACGGAACAGAGCGTATTGCATCAGAGGCAATACTAGCAATAGTAGGTAAAATCATAATACTCAGGACAATAATACCCGCAATTAAACTAAATCCCACTCCACCGAACGAATCCCGTAATAGAGGAACCAAGATCGTAACCCCTAATAATCCGTATACAACTGATGGAATACCAACTAATAATTCTAAAACAGGCTTTAATACTTTATTCCCAAACTTCGGCGAAATTAAATTCATGAATATAGCAAGAGCTATAGCAATTGGTGCACTAATGACAACAGCACCTAACGACACAAGCGTCGAACCGACAATAAAGATGACAGCACCATACGTACCTTGATCAGCATTTGGATTCCATTTTGTCGAAGTTAACACCTCAGAAAACGAGATACCACTTTGCGTGAAAGATTGAATTCCTTTGCCGCAAATAAACGCAATAATAGCTAATGTAATAAAAACAATAAAGATACCGCAAAACGTAACAAGTGATCTACCTATATATTCACTCTTTACGTAATTAATTTGTTTTTTCCCCTTCATCACAGGACAGACCCCACTTCATAGATTGCATTGAACAGGACTGGCCTTGCAGCCAGCCCCATAAAATTTTATTACTTATTTAATTTAGACATTGGGATGTAACCCATATCTTCTACTTGTTTTTCGAAATCTTTACCTTTTACATAGTCAATGTAAGCTTTTGTCGCTTCTTTCGCCTCACCTTTAGTTACCATGTACTCATAAGACCAGAATGGATATTTACCAGCAGAGATGTTTTCAACTTTCGGTTCAGCACCATCAATTTTCACAGTTTGCAATGCACCTTTTTTATCGCCAACCATGTAAGACATTGCTAAATAGCTGATTGAACCTGGAGTAGAGTTAATCGCTTGCTCTACTGCACCGTTAGAATCTTGTGTTGTACCAGTTCCATCATTAATTTTAGCTTCTTTCATAACTGTTTTTTCAAATGTAGCACGTGTACCAGATGAAGCTGGACGATTAATTACATTGATTTTTTCATCTTTTCCGCCTAACTCTTTCCAGTTTGTCACTTTTCCAGTGAAGATATCTTGTACTTGTTTTGCTGTTAAGTTATCAACTTTTACATCTTTATTTACGACAAGTGCGAATGCGATACCCGCTACCTTGTTATCTACTAATTCTTTCGCTTTTTCAGCATCTTTTATTTTATCTGAAGCCGGAACATCCGAATTACCAATTTGTACTGCACCAGATGCTACTTGGTTAATCCCAGTTCCACTACCGCCACCTTGAACTTGAATAGAAACTTTTGAATTTTCCTCCATGAATTTCTTTCCAGCTTCCTCCGCAAGAGGTTGAAGAGCTGTAGAGCCAGCCGCTGCAATCGTACCTGATAATTCTTGTTTTGCATCGCTACCTTTAGCAGCTTCCTTATTATCCGTACTTTCTGTTTTTCCACATCCAACTAATGCACCTGCAACAACTAAAGCCGCTAAAGAAAATTTAATACCCTTTTTCATAATCATGTCTTGTACCCCCATTTGGATTATCACTTTTCGAATTCATCTTCTTTCGAACACAAATTCATTGTAGGACAACAATATTATGTGAGTGTTAAGCAATTTTTAAGTTTAAGTAAATGGAGGTAACATCCCATAAAAGCTAGACATTCCAACATTTACAGTTAAAAAAGCCAACAAAACCCACACTAAACACGCAGTATTGTAAATTTAATCTTAACAATGTAAATTCAATGTAAATATTTTTCTTTATTTTGCCCTTTAGATTAAAACTATATTTACAATTCCTTTATATTTTTTAACTTTCACACTCTTACTTCATTTACATTAAGAAGAATTCCAGTAATATTTTTCGGTACAACTAAATAAATTGGAACAATTCTAAAAATATTTGAATATTTTTAAAGTACTAATTGACAGCATCATTAAATGTAGTCTACTATATTAGTATCAAAAAGTTTACCTAAGGAAACTTTTTAAACTAAAACTAAAAATATAGAGATGAGGTAACTTTTATGGTATCGGCTAATACTAAACCCCTTTCCGAATTCAGAACAGGGGAATTTGTACAAATTGAGAAGATACAATTAGAAGGAACTATGAAACGACGTTTATTAGATTTAGGCTTTTTTCCTGGAGCGACAATTAAAGTATTACAACGCAGCCCACTTGGAGACCCAGTCGCTTATCAAGTAAGCAACACAACTATTGCACTGCGTAGTGAAGAAAGCTCCCTTATTTTCGGGGTATTAATAGGAGATGATTTCAGATGAGTAACCATCGCATTGCGTTAGCTGGTAACCCGAATACCGGGAAAAGTACATTATTTAATACTTTAACAGGCTTAAAACAACATACTGGAAACTGGACGGGGAAAACTGTTTTAAAGGCTGAAGGGGAATATAAGCATGGCGGAAATATATATACAATAATAGATTTACCTGGAACTTACTCACTGTATTCAAATTCGGCAGATGAAGAAGTAGCACGAGATTATATTATATTTGAAAAACCAGAAGTAACTGTAGTTGTTATAGATGCAACTGCAATGGAGAGAAATTTAAATTTAGCACTCCAAGTGATGGAAATGACAAACGATGTGGTCATTTGTATTAACTTAATTGATGAAGCGGAGAAAAAAGGAATCATTATTGACGAAAAGAAATTAGCAAAATCACTCGGTGTACCTGTAGTGAAGATTTCTGCTCGCAACCGAGTAGGCATTGGTCATTTGCTAAATGTCATCGCTAAAGTAGCAAATAAAAAACTAATTCCAACACCAATTAAAATTACTTATAACGATAAAATCGAAAATATGATTCAGGAATTAGAACCACAAATTTATAAAGTATTCGGTGATACGTATCCAGCACGTTGGATTGCATTACGTATATTAGATGGAGATAAGAATTTCTTAACTACACTTCAAAAACACCATAACGAACCACTTGTAAGGGAGGTTATAATCAATGGAATCTCACTCAGCCAGTAAAGCTCTTCCACTGGACTATATTGTTCAACATGCACAAACACTTTCAAAAGAAGATATACGAGATGATATTGTCGGAGATATTTATCGAACCTCCGCAAGTATATGTAAAGAAGCTGTTCAATATACAAATACCGATAAATTGTATCGTTCTGAAAAACTAGATAAAATTTTCACATCTCCAATCTGGGGATTCCCAATTATGCTCGGTATTTTATCTATTATTTTTTATCTTACAATTGCAGGCGCTAACGTACCTTCTGATATGATCGCTAAGTTCTTTGGCTGGGTAGAAGGATATTTAACATCTTGGTTCCAAGCAATGCATGCACCAGAATGGCTACATGGCATTTTAATACTTGGTTTATTCCGCGGTATCGGTGCTGTTATTAGCGTTATGTTACCACCTATGGCAATCTTTTTCCCTATGTTCGCGCTATTAGAAAACTACGGATATTTACCACGTGTCGCATTTAACATGGACCGCTTATTCAAACGATCTGGTGCACATGGCAAGCAATCTTTAACAATGGCAATGGGATTCGGTTGTAATGCAGCTGCCATCATGTCAACACGTATTATTGAATCACCACGTGAACGTATGCTTGCAATCTTAACAAACAACTTCGTTCCTTGTAACGGTCGCTGGCCTATGTTAATTTTAATGGCTTCATTATTTATGGCTGCTGGTTATACAGGTAGTATGCAAACACTTGTTACTGCTGGCGTTGTAGTTGGAATGGTTGTAATTGGTGTCATTATGACATTAACCGTTTCTTGGGTACTATCAAAAACAGCTTTAAAAGGTGTTCCGACTCACTACACACTTGAGTTACCACCGTACCGTAAGCCAAAAGTTTGGAATACAATTGTACGCGCAACACTCGATAAATCAATATATGTTTTAAAACGAGCTGTAGTTGTAGCTGCCCCTGCAGCTGCATTAACTTGGTTACTTGCTAATATTTTCATCGGTGACACAAGCTTACTTATGTATTTTGTAAACTTCCTAGATCCATTTGCTAAAATGTTAGGACTTGACGGATTTATTCTAGCAGCGTTTATTCTTGGACTACCAGCTAATGAAATTGTTATTCCGATTTTATTAATGTCTTACTTATCAACTGGTGCTTTAACTGAAATAGATGATTTTAATCAAATTAAAAATCTATTCTTAGAACACGGTTGGACTTGGTTAACCGCGTTAAACACAATGTTGTTCTCTCTTCTTCATTTCCCATGTGGAACAACACTAGTTAACATATATAAAGAAACAAAAAGTGCAAAATGGACATTCTTATCGTTCGCAATCCCTACTGTTATTGCCATTGTTGTTACATTCCTCTCTACACAATTGGTACATTGGTTAGGACTTGTATAAAAAACAAAGCATACATAGAAGGTATCCCCCTTCACATATGCTTTGCGCAAAAGAAACCTGAAATTATTCAGGTTTCTTTTTTTCTTTCCACGGCTGCGCTCCATACGTTGTAATTTTTTTATGAATGAAGTATATGGCTCCCGGAAGAACCGCCATTAATATCGTGCAACTAATTCCCAATCCAGTAAACAACTTACATCACCTTATTTCACTCTCTTCGGTAAAGCTGAACCTGAATGTGCAATCGTTGGATGAACATGAACAGTAATTTCAGCATTACTAAAGTATTTTTCACCTTGATCCCAATTCTTATCTATCTTCTTCCACTCTTTATAATTATGTCGCTTATATACTTCCCCTAATGCTAATACATCTACCTTATATTTTTTTTGAACAAGCTTAATCGATTTTTGGATGCGTTTCTCCATTTCCTCCGAAATATCCTTCTCTAAACGCTTTTCATTCAAAACCTTTTTATGATCACTAAAGTGCAACTCGGCCAATGTACCTTCCAGAGATAAGTGAATATTAAACTTTGGTTTTGTAGCATCCGTTGTAGATACTTTAATTTTTCGATGCAGCTTATGAATTTCATATGTAATAAGTTGATTCTTTTTACGGATAGTAAAAAAACCTCCAATTTTTTTACCTATTATATAATTCATTCCTAACGTTTCTTCCCCATTCAAAATGCCTACACACTTATTATCCTTCCCGCGAAACAACGCCGCTCCGTTCATTTGTACCCCTTGTTTTGTTAGTTCGAGAATAGGTAATACGAAACTCTGGTTAGAAATCATCTTTTCCTGTACTTCACCAATTCTTGCAGCCTCAATCATTTGGGCATTTTTCGGAGGATGTTCAGCTAACATATCGATATACTGCGCTGGCAAATTTTCAGGCTTGGCACTCTGCTTTAAAATAGCTTCTGCATTTTTCTTAGAAACGAACAAACGAATATTTCTTCTCATTTCATGATCGCGAATATATACATCTAACGTATTTTGTAAAACATATGGATTCGCTAGTAAATCTTTAGAAAAAATTATCACTTGTATATGCGGAAAGAATAATGAGCGACTAATTTTTTTAGCGATAATTCGTATTTGCTCAAAGACACTATCTGCTTTCGCACTAACATTAATATAATTTTCGCTATCTCCATCCCCTTGTCCACCTTGTTGCGACAATTTACTTGGGAGCACCATCTGATACGTCCCTTTCATAATTGGATTCGATTGTTTTTCCTTCACGATATCGTAAGCCGCCCCTACTACAAATCCCCTTTCTTCTATCTCCTCCAGCTCAGAGCACCCACTAATAGATCCAGCTAAAAACATAATTATTATAATTTTAAGAAGGTGTTTCATTTCCACCATTCCTTCTTTTTATTTTATATACAATAAAAACTAGCAAAGGTGCTGACACAACAAACCCCATATCTATCCAAGCTAAATAAGTCCCATAACTTGATAAATCATTCGAATTGCCAGGTATCATATTCATCATAAAAATAATAGGAGCACTCACAAAAATAAATACGTGTTTCTTCACTTTTGGAAACATAGCACAAAACAATAAAGATGCGACGTCATAATACATTGCTGTAGTGTTATAAATAGTAATAATCCAAGTGGTAAAAAAAATCGCATCAAATCTCTCTAAAAATCCTCCACCAATTTCAATTTCTTTCCCTAGTTCAATTGTTGGAAATGTCAATCCACGTGTTGTCATATACGAAAAAACACTAATACAAGTTACATAAATTAAAATGTATGACAAAACGTTTACTATCACCGCTTTTGCAACTGCCATTGGCGCTTTTTTCGCTGTCTTATCGTTCAACATCACGGCATAAAACAGAGCTACCTCAAATCCGATAAATGTGAAAATAGAATTTTTAACTCCTACAGCATATTGACTGACGTCCGTTTGAAAAGCCGGTAGTAAATTATCTATTTCCATTAAGTTCACATTCAATAAAGAAAGCAGTACGATTGCAATTAAAACGATAGGTAAGAATAAAACGTTTAACCTTAATAGAGCCGCTCTCGACCCCGCTATTCCATAAATAACAACTAATAGGAAAAAGAACGACAATAGTTGTACTGGTGTATCACTAAACAAATACGTTTGTGAAATAATTGCAATCATTCGCGATTCATATGCTGTCAAAGCAGCAAACGTTAATACTAAAATGCTACTAATTGTGTATGCAACAGGCTTCGTCAAATGTGCACTCGTATATTGAACAAAGTTTTGTTTTGGGAATAAAATAGCTACCCTCGTTACAAACCAACCTAAAATTGCACATATCAATCCACCCAAAAGCAAAATAATCCAACCGTCCGAAAATAAAGTTTGCGTAGCAATATCTCGCGGCATAGATAATGCACCTATACCGATAATTGTTGACGATACCGCAAAACCAAGTTCCCGAGATCCAATTTCTTCATCCCCATATTCAAATGGCTTCAATTACTCTCGCTCCTTTGGACGTATTGTAGAATCTTTCGTTTGTAAGTACTCTGGTCTTTCTTTCAACATTGATTTTGGCAAGCGGATCATTTCTTCTTCCCAATCTTTATAAAATGCAGGAGCAATAGGCGTTGTATATGGCACCCCAACACTCTTTAAATTCGTAATATGAATCGCAAGTGCAATAAGAGCTAAAATGATTCCGTACAATCCAAAAGCAGTCGCCGCTAACACAAAGACAAAAAGTAAAATCCGGAACGTAATTGTAATGCTATATACAGGCAGTGAAAATGTAGCAATTGCGGTAACCGCAATAATAATTACTAAAAACGGATTTACAATCCCCGCATTTACTGCCGCTTCTCCAATTACAAGACCGCCTACGATGCCAATTGTTTGTCCCATCGGTTTCGGAAGCCTAATCCCGGCTTCTCGTATTAATTCCATCGTTAATGCCATCATTAACGTTTCTATATAAGCAGGAAACGGTACTCCTTCTCTCGCTCCCGCAATGGAATAAGCTAGTTTAGATGGAATAAGCCCTTGATGATACGATACAAGCGCTACGTACATGGCAGGTAATAAAACAGCAGCGATACCTGATCCCATACGTAACATTCTTAATAACGTTCCAATTATCCAACGCTCATAATGATCTTCTACAGATTGAAAAATATCAACAAACACTAGTGGAGCTATAAGAGCAAATGGTGACCCATCTACTAAAATGGCCGCTTTCCCTTTCGCCAATGCAGCCACTATATTATCTGGTCTTTCTGTATTTAAAAACTGCGGAAACGGCGATAAATTATTATCTTGAATTAATTGCTCAATCGTTCCTGTCTCAAAAATGACATCTGTCACTATTGATTGAAGACGCCGATCTAGCTCGTTTACGATGTAAGGGTTAATAATATCCTCTATATATACTAGGGTTACTTCTTTCTGCGATCGTTTCCCCATAATATAAGATTGAAACCGTAACTTCGGATCACGTAAACCACGGCGAATTAGCATTTTGTTCACATTAATATCTTCATTTAATCCAACTCTCGGTCCACGTATTAAATCTTCTGTCACTGGAGGCTCTAGACTTCTTTTCTCCCAAGCTCTACTATTAACAACAATAGCCGTTTGAATATTATCAATTAATATGACTGTATCTCCTGCTAAAACCGCATTTATAATATCTGGAAAAGTCGTCTTCATACCGACTTCTGCAATAGAAATAAAACGATCCAATAATGTCTGAACCACAGCTGCTTCATTTGGTATTTCTTCATATTGAAGTGTACGAACTACATATTTATAAACATTATCCTTATCTGTTAACCCACATAAAAAAATAACAGCACAGCGGGTTAAACTACCAGCAAGAGCAACTTCTCTAATTGTTAAATCATTAGGTGAACCTAACTCATCTCTAATTTCCTTCATAACTTCAAACAAGTTACCTTTTAGCTCTAACAATTTCCCCACCTAACTTCCTTTTCAACAAGTTTTTAGTTAGATTCCGCTAATAGAAGAAAATATATACAAAAAAGAGCTATCTCTTTTCGAAGATAGCTCTAACATACGAATTACTTTTCTACTATTATATTGTCGGTCTTTACAGATACATTTCTTGTGAATCCACTAACGATAAACATCACAATCATATTCATTAACAATGCGACTATACCTACATTTAAATCTTTTATATATTGCGGAAAACTCGGAAACATCGTAGCTATAGTTGAACCAGATAAGGTAATATATGCGACAATTAACAACCCAATCCCCATTCCTGCAATCGCTCCTTGCTTCGTAATAATTTGACGTGGAAACAAACTACATACAAGTGCAGGAAAAAGTTGCGTAACTATACTGTACCCCATTAAAAGAAGAGCCCCTATCGTTTCTCCCCCTTTAAATGTAAACAATACTGCAACAAGCGTTACAACAGGTACAAATAACTTAGCTACTTTTGCAACTTGTCTATCTGAAGCAGATGGCACCATTGTTCGGTAAATATTTTTTGCTAACAACGTAGATGCCGCCATAACAAGCATGGAACCTGGAACTAATGCCGTTAACACTCCTGCACTACCAATAATACCAATAAACCATGGATCAAACGTTTGAAGAGCCAGACGGAATAATGAAAGATCTACATCCGCTCCCTTTAACCCTGGAACTTGCAAGATAGCAGCAAAACCTGCAAAGAACACAAAAAGCAAAACTAAAGAATAGAGAGGCATAATTGCTGCATTTTTCCTAAATACTTTTTCACTTTTCGCTGAGAAAGCTGAGGCAAATGTATGAGGCCACATATAAAAACCGAGAGCCGTTAATATAATAGTAGAAACAAACCAAGAAATACTCATTCCCTTTTCAGGTAAAGATAAAAAACCTGGTTTTGCAGCTTCTACAGCTTCAAACATCGGTTGAAATCCTCCGTAATAGTGATACGGTAAATATATACCTAAAAACATAACGATAAATAGTATCATAATGTCCTTCAAAGCAGCTGTCCAAGCCGATCCATGTATACCTGAAACCATTACATAAATAGTTATAACAATAGCACCAATCCATACCGCAATAACAGGTGTCACTCTTCCATAGGAAGCTTCCGAAACGATAATTCCTAATCCCTTTAATTGCAAAACAAGATACGGGATAATCGAAATAACACCAATAATTGAAACAATTACCCCAAGCGTCTTACTCCTGTATTTCTTCGCAAAGAAATCTGATTGTGAAATGAGGTTATGTTCTTTTGCATACTTCCAAATTGGAGGCAATAAGAAATACGATAAAATATAAGCTAATGCACCATACCCTAAAATATAAAATGTAGGAGCTCCTTTACTATAAGCCCAGCCACTTCCTCCTAAAAATGTGAACGTCGTATAAATTTCCCCTGCCATAAGGAGAAAAACGAAAATAGTTCCAAATCCTCTTCCTCCAACTGACCATTGTTCTAAATTCATATCTTTTCCATGTTGTGCCCGAATTCCTAAAAATAGTGCGAGAAACAAAAATATAATAATGATAAATAATGCAGTCATTTTACGTCCCCCTTATTAGCAGGATCGAATACGTACACAAGACCCATACAAAGAGACGTAATGAGCACTGATAATAGTACCCAAAATAATAAAAATGGCATCCCCCATACGTAAGGAGTGACCGAATTTGCAAATACTGGTCCAACTACTAAACAAAGAACTGGAATAAGTGCTAGCACGTGTATTTTTTTCATCTCATTCTCCTTTACTTATAAAATTCATAATGGATGATACAAAGACTTCCACTCCAATTGGTAATGCGTCTTCGTCAATTGTAAAACGAGGGTGATGATGCGGATATATAATTCCCTTCTCTTCATTTCCTGCCCCTATAAAAAAGAACGTCCCTGGTGCCTTTTGTAAAAATGCTGAAAAATCTTCCCCTGCCATCGTTGGCTGTAAACGAACAACTCTTTCTCTTCCATACAGCTGTAATGCTGTATGTTCAATAAGCTCTGTAACTTCATAATCGTTCACAACTGGGCGATATCCATATTCATAAGAAAATGTATACTTAGCACCGTAGGATTCTGTAATATGTTTTACAATCCTTTCAAGCTTCTTCTTTGTTTCTTCTCTTAATTCATGCCTTAAACTTCTCACTGTCCCTTCAACCTCCGCTTGTTCCGGGATAACATTATGAGTTGTCCCAGAATGAAATTGCGTAACAGATACTACCAGAGAATCTAACGGATTCGTGAGGCGAGATACAATTTGCTGAATTTGCGAAACTACTTGCGCACCAATGGCGATACTATCAACTGTTTCATGTGGAATTCCAGCATGCCCACCTTTTCCCTCTATCGTAATTTTAAAAACGTCCGGCGCCGCCATCGCAGGACCATAAATTACACCTACTTTTCCAACCTCTAATGACGCCCAAAGATGAGCACCAATAATGTAATCCACACCTGTCATCACTCCCGCTGCGACCATTTCCTCTGCACCGCCTGGAAAGTTTTCTTCTGCATGTTGAAATAAAAAGCGAATCTCTCCTTTAACTTTCTCTCTTTCCTCTACCAACTTATGTACTACACCAAGCAATATTGCCATGTGACCATCGTGACCACACGCATGCATCACACCTGGATATATAGAAATAAAATCAAACTTATTTTCTTCATGAATAGGAAGAGCATCCATATCAGCACGAACCGCGATAGTTTTACCAGGCTGCCTACCAATTAACCTTGCCATTACACTATATTTAGTAGGCCTTGAGACTTCTAAATACGGGATTTCCCGAAGTATGTCGAATACAAATTGAGATGTTTTTTCCTCTTGAAAAGATAACTCTGGATACTTATGAAAATGCCTTCTCCACTCAATCAACTGATTCTTTGATAAAACAAGTTCCTTTGCGACATCCATTTCTCTTCTCCCCTTCTTTACCAAGTTAAATGTTATTATAGCGTGAATCGTTAACTTCTGAAAGAATTTTCAGAATTTTCTATAATGAATATTCAAAAAGAAAAAGCCATCTCAAGATGACTTTTCATTTTATAAAATAGTAATTGCTTGTTTCCCCATTTGCTCCCATGCCTTTTCAAATTCAGCACGAGGAACAGCTTTTCGTGGATTGTTTGCAAGAGGATCATTTACGTATACAAAGTTTTGATCATATCCAATTACTACAACACTATGCTCATAATATGTAATTTTCACTTTACCTGAACTCGTATTCCATGTTTCAAAACTACTTTCGGCTAATGGTTTAAACGTTGTATTAATAATTACCCATACTGGAGAACCAGAACTAATTACTTTATATAGATCTTGCACGTCTCTACCCGTTAAATTAATTACTTTTTCAGGAACATACTTTTCTGCTAAATTAAAAATCGGTTGATTATATACACCGTATCCCGGCTCAGCTTTCGTGTAAATATTTCCAACGAATCCCTCATACGGATTTCCATGCAAACCATCTTGTTTAAATGGAACGCGATGAATTTCACTAGCAAGTTGCATCTTATCTACTTGTACACCTTTATGTTGTAGTAGCATAGTTAAACTTGTCACTTCACAACCTCTAGGTAATTCAGGTAACTGTCTAATAAACGGAACCTCTGTAATCATTGCACTTTCTTTCATCTCAGAGAAAAGGTCTAACCGAAATTCTTGTGCCTTTTTCATAATTTTATCTTTCTCGAAAAAGAACACGACAGCAAATATAATACCGAAAATAAAAATATATTTTAACTTTTTCATCATAAACCAAACTCCATTATATCAATTATTTTAAAGGCACAACTCCTATCATTGTACCTTTCTTCTTACTAGTTTGCTAGAAAGATTCTGTGAATTATTATTCACAAATACCTTTTTTAAAATTCCGATTATTTGAAATAGAAAGAAAAAATTATAATTTTTCAGAATTTTTTACTAAAAAAAACAAAATTATTAACCTAGTGAAAGAATCACGTTTCCTTCACTAGGTTAATAAACATTCTAAGGTATTTAGTCATAGTTAGTTTTTCCTTTACATACTCAGTTCACAACAAAATAAACCAAGTATGTTTTTCACCCCCACTAATGATTAAAAGCACCGAATAAAATCTAGTTAAAACATACAAAAAAATATGGGGGGAGGGACATATGAATCAACAAGTAGAACAAGCAGAATTAAAATACCGCACACCACTTTATCCAATAGTTCCAATCGTAGCTTTCTCACTCAATTTCCTTACATTTGTTAGTTTAGCTTTCATTCCAGATCAGAGAATTGCTCTTTATTGCTGGGTTCCATTTATGATCATTTGTTACATTTTATACCGAGTTAAAGTTTCGGAAAGTTGTCACATTTAAGCAAAAAAGAAATATAACTTAGGTAACAAACTGAATATATTAAAAATTCAGTATTTTTCCTTATGATAAGATAATTTTTTCTATTTATTGGGTATGTTGGTATAACTTTATTTATCTTAAAATTCCCACAATCACGTTTTTATCTGGAAAATAGTTTACAATGTTATCAAGTTACAAATGATATTCACCTTAAAAAGCGTGCATTTGTGTCTATTTTTTAACAATATAACAAAAACTATTGCCATCTATAAATTAATAGGTTTATATTGTTTTATTGGCATAGTTTCAATCCAAGGAGAAAGGAGATTTTCAATCGTGCAACTAAAGAAAGCATTTTGGAAGTTGGCTTCGCTTCTTCCGTTATCATTACTTCTGTTCCTCGGTGGCTGTGATAAAAAACTCGCAGTATTAAATCCGCAAGGACCTGTTGCAAAAGCACAGTATGATTTAATTGTTTGGTCATTCTTGCTTATGTCATTAATTATCGCAATTGTATTCATCTTGTTTACAGTCATCTTGATTCGTTATCGTGAAAAACCAGAGAATATGGACTATGAGCCACCTGATCAACATGGTAACACATTATTAGAAATCATTTGGACAATTATTCCTGTTATTATCGTTATCGCATTATCGATTCCAACAGTTAAAGCAACTTATGCTTCGGAAGAGGTTCCGCAAGAGTCCAAACATATTAAACCAGTTGAAATTTATGTTACATCTGCAAACTGGAAATGGTTATTTAGTTACCCGGAGGAAAAAATTGAAACCGTTAACTATTTAAACATCCCAGCTGGTGTACCAATTCAATTTAAACTGACTTCTGTAGGTCCAATGAATGCTTTCTGGGTACCAGAACTTGGTGGTATGAAGTATACAATGGATGGCATGATCATGGACTTATATTTACAAGCTGACAAACCAGGTTCTTACCTAGGTCGTAGCTCGAACTTCTCTGGTGAAGGATTTACTCACATGGAATTCGAAGTTGAAGCAAAAACTAAAGAGAAATATGATAAGTGGGTAAAAGAAGTACAAGAAACTGCCCCTAAATTATCAGAAAAGAAATATAACGAAATTATTAAACCTGGTGTAGTGGGGCGTATGACGTTCTCTAGTCACCACTTAAGTTATGTAGATCCAAAATCACTTGAATATTGTGATTACAACTACTACAAAAACAAAAAATAATAGCTATTATTCCAACAGATTGGAGTGAACACAGTGAAGCTTGATGAATTTTTTGTCACAGGTGACCCGATTATTTACGGAGCTGACGCTTCTATCGTTCTTGTGACATTAGCGATTCTTTTCGTACTAACAAAGTACAAAAAATGGAGATGGCTTTGGGATGAGTGGTTGACAACTGTTGACCATAAAAAAATAGGGACCATGTATATTATCTCTGCCGTTATAATGTTATTCCGTGGTGGTATGGATGGTTTAATGATTCGTGCCCAGTTAACATTCCCGGAAACAACTTATTTAAACGCTGAACACTATAACGGAATCTTTACAACACATGGTACGGTAATGATTCTTTTCATGGCAATGCCATTCGTTATGGGATTAATGAACCTTGTAGTACCATTACAAATTGGTGCTCGTGACGTTGCATATCCGTTCTTAAATGCTTTAAGTTTCTGGTTATTCTTTGTCGGAGCAATGTTATTCAACATCGCTTTCGTAATCGGTGGTTCTCCAGACGCTGGGTGGACTTCTTACTTCCCAATGGCAGGTACAGAGTTTACTTCTGGTGTAGGAAATAACTACTACGCAATTGCATTACAGATTTCAGGTCTCGGTACGCTGATGACGGGTATTAACTTCCTTGTTACTATCTTAAAAATGCGTACACCTGGTATGAAATTAATGAGAATGCCAATGTTTACTTGGTCAATCTTAATTACAACAATTATCATTATTTTCGCTTTCCCAGTATTAACAGTTGCTCTTGCATTAATGACATTTGACCGTCTATTCGATGCTCACTTCTTTACGATGGCGAGCGGCGGTATGCCAATGTTATGGGCCAACCTATTCTGGGTATGGGGTCACCCTGAAGTATATATTGTTATTTTACCAGCATTCGGTATTTTCTCTGAAATCATTAGTACATTCTCACGTAAACGTCTATTCGGTTACAGTGCGATGGTGTACTCGATGGTTGCAATTTCTTTACTAAGTTTCGTCGTATGGCTTCACCATTTCTTCACTATGGGTGCAGGTCCAGCGGTTAACTCATTCTTCTCGATTTCGACAATGGCGATTTCGATTCCAACCGGTGTTAAGATCTTTAACTGGTTGTTTACACTGTATAAAGGACGTATTCGTTTTACAGTTCCAATGCTTTGGTCATTGGCATTTATTCCAAACTTCGTAGTTGGTGGAGTTACAGGGGTTATGCTTGGAATGGCAGCAGCTGATTATCAATACCATAACAGCTACTTCCTAATTGCTCACTTCCACTACGTATTAATCGCAGGTACAGTATTCGCTATGCTTGCTGGATTCACATACTGGTATCCAAAAATGACAGGTCATATGTTAAATGAACGCCTAGGTAAATGGACATTCTGGATCTTTATGAGCGGATTTAACATCTGTTTCTTCCCAATGTACTTCTTAGGTTTAGACGGTATGACTCGTCGTATGTACACTTACTCTGAAAGTCTTGGATGGGGCTGGCTAAACCAAATCGCATCTGTTGGTGCTGTAATGATGGCTATTGGCTTCCTAATCCTTTGCTATAACGTAATTTGGAGTGCACGTCACGGTGAGCGTGACACAACTGGAGATCCATGGGACGGCCGTACACTTGAATGGGCAACTCAATCTCCTGTACAACATTACAACTTCGCGAAACTTCCTGAAATTAAAGAAGCTGATGCTTTCTGGTTCATGAAAAAACGTGGAGAAACAATTACACCAACAGCAGATGAATTAAAACCAATTCACATGCCAAGTAATTCTGGTGTGCCTATTATTGCGTCTTTATTCTTCGGTCTTGCAGGTTTTGCATTAGTATTTAGCTGGTTCTGGATTGCAGCAATCGGTGGTATTGGTATTTTAGGTTGCTTAATCTATCGTTCATTCGATTATGATGATGGCTACTACGTAAGCGTTGATGAAATTAAAGAAACAGAACATATAGCATGAGAGGTGAAATGACATGGCGGCTTTAGATAAAAGCTTACCTTTGGAATATCAATCCGAGCAAAGCAGATTGAATATCCTAGGATTCTGGATTTTTCTTGGGGCTGAAATTATGCTGTTCGCAACACTTTTCGCCTCTTATCTAGTCCTTGCTGGTCGTACGGCTGATGGCCCAACACCAGCGCAATTGTTTGAAGTTAAAACACTTTTAATTCAAACACTGTTACTTTTAACAAGTAGCTTTACATGTGGGATCGCAATTCACGAAATGCGTAAACACAATCAAAAAGGAATGTTAGCTTGGTTTATCCTGACTTTACTTTTAGGTGCAGGCTTCCTATTCTTTGAAATTGAAGAATTCATTTTGTACGTTGGTGAAGGTGCAACGATTCAAACAAGTGCTTTCTTATCGGCATTCTTCGTTCTTCTTGGAACGCATGGTGCCCACGTAACAGGTGGTATCATCTGGGCAACTTGTGTTATTATCCAAATTTTAAAACGAGGTTTAACACCAGTTACAGCTCGTAAAGTATTTATTATCAGCTTATACTGGCATTTCCTTGATCTTGTTTGGGTCTTTATTTACACACTAGTTTACTTGAACGGGATGGTGGCGTAAATGGGTCAAAATAACAACCAAGCAAACGGGCATGGGCATAGCGGATTCCCATGGTCACACGTTTTCGGATTTATTTTATCGCTTGCACTAACGTTTCTAGCGTTATACGTGGCACTTTACACAAACCTGCCACTTTCAACGATATTAACAACTATCATCATAATGGCAGTTGCGCAAGCGTTATTACAATTAATTATGTTCATGCACTTAAAAGAAGGAGAAGGAAGAATTCAAGTTCTTACAATGATATACAGTTTCTTCGTTGCAACTGCAACAGTTGGACTTACTGTATGGATCTTCTTCTCAATGTAATTTGCATGAAAAGACTGCTGGGATTCCTCAGCAGTCTTTTTTTATCCCCTATTAACGAGCAGTAAGACCCCCACTGATTAAAGTTTCACTTTATCCCCTCCCCCTATTACATCCACATTACGGAATTAACAACAAAATCATGAAAAATATACTTATTATGACAAATGTTAAGAAAACTCTTTCTTTATGAAATCGAAACCATATCCGTTGCTTTTCTTCCTATTATATGGCTAAATAGTTACTATATTTATTTGAAGGGAGAGAACGCAATGGAACATCATTCTTCTGTTCTATCACTTATGGTTGTCGTCGCAATCGCGTTTTTCGTTCCCCTTTTGTTACAGCGCTTTAAATTAAAAGCACTTCCTGTCGTTGTTGCAGAAATTATCGCAGGAATCTTTGTAGGTAAAAGTGGATTTAACATCATTGAGCCCGATATGTGGCTTCAAGTCTTATCAACACTAGGGTTTATCTTCCTAATGTTTTTAAGTGGTTTAGAAATTGACTTTTCGATCTTTAAACAAAAAGGGAAAAAGAATACGACAAACGAACCGAACACATTCCAAGCAGCAAGCATTATCTTCTTGTTTATTTTCATTTTATCTTATGCCCTATCATTAATATTCGTATGGCTAGGATTCGTAGACAATGCAATGTTCATGACTTTAATTATTTCAACTATTTCTTTAGGTGTTGTCGTACCAACATTGAAAGAAAATAACTTAGGAAAAACCGCAATCGGGCAAATCATTTTATTAGTCGCTGTTATTGCAGACTTAGTTACAATGATTTTACTCGCTATATTCGTCGGATTAAATTCCGAAAGTGGCCAAAGCATGTGGCTTCTACTTCTTCTATTCGGTGCTGGTATTGTAATTTACTTTGTCGCAAGACGGTTTAAAAATATTCCATACCTAGAAAGCTTAAAAGCCGGTAGTGTACAAATTGATACACGAGCTGTTTTTGCACTCATCTTAATATTAGTTGGATTATCTGAATCTGTTGGGGCAGAAAATATTTTGGGAGCCTTTTTAGCAGGTGTACTCGTATCTTTATTATCACCAAATGAAGATATGGTTGAAAAACTTGATTCCATCGGATATGGCTTCTTCATTCCTATTTTCTTCGTAATGGTTGGTGTAAATCTAGAAGTATGGTCTATTTTTAACGAGCCTTCTAGTATGCTAATGATCCCAATTCTAATTGTGGGACTCTTTATTTCAAAACTGTTGCCATCACTCGCCTTACGAAAATGGTACCCACGCAATATCGTACTCGGAAGTGCTATTTTGTTAACATCAACACTTTCTTTAGTTATTGCGGCTGCACAAATCGGTGAAAAGCTAGGCATCATTAGCCCAAGTTTATCAGCATCTCTTATTTTAAGTGCAGTTATTACTTGTATTTTTGCACCTATATTATTTAAAAAGATGTTTCCAAAAGTGGAAACACCAAAACCGAAAGTATCTATTATTGGTGCAAGCAGAATTACCCTTCCGTTATCACTTGATTTAAAACGTGAAGATTATGACGTAACACTATATATGATACGTCAAAATAAAATAAATGATGAGGAAGCGAAATCTCATGACTTCCCTATTGTAAAATTAGATGAGATTACTATTCAATCTTTAATGGAGCAACAAGCTTTCGAAGCAGACCGTGTTGTTGTTGCGACAAGTGATGATGAACAAAACTTATTATTAGCAGAACACGCAAAAGAATTAGGTGTTGAACACGTCATCGCAAGTGTAGAAGATCCCCTTCTACAAGAAAAAGCGACTCAAGAACATATCGCTGTATTCTCGACTATTAACTCTACACGTATTTTATTACGTGCACTTATTGATAAACCGAGTCTCGTTCGCTTGATTACAACAGCAAATGAAACGGTGCGTGAGGTTGAACTACGAAGTAATAAATATAATGGCTTAGCACTTCGTCGCCTTCCGTTTCTAGGTGATGTACTTGTCATTCAAATTTACCGTGGTAATAAAGCATTAATACCACATGGTGATACGAAGTTACAGCATGGCGATACTTTACTTGTAACGGGTTCAAAAGAACATATTGATACAATGAAAAACATATTAGAATAGAAAATGCCCCTCACATAAATGAGGGGCATTTTTTCAATTTCATATGGTAAAATGTTACTATCACATATTATGGGGATGAATCACATTATGTCTATTTCAACTTTAGCTCTCTTATTATTAGCAGAAGTACTCGTCGCCATTATTCTCATCGGTATTAGCATTGAAATTTGTAGTTATGGATGGAAAAAATCGAATGGAATTAAGTACTTTTGTCTCTTAATTTCACTCCTTCTCGGAACAGCTAGCATACTAGGACTTCTCGTTGCACCCGCATATTTCTTCTTACAACTTATAGAAAAAGGCTTATAAGAAAGGATGATATTATGATTACAGTGAAACATATTGATGCATCTGAAACATACTTATTACGTCAAAAGGTTTTGCGTCCCAATCAATCATTAGAAGATTGTAAATACGATTCAGATTACGAAACAGACGCCTTTCATTTAGGTGCATTTTTATATGATGAACTTGTTAGTATCGCCTCTTTCTCTAAAGAAATACATCCTGATTTACAAGCTGGTACCCACTATCGTCTACGAGAAATGGCAACATTACCTAATTTCCGAAACCAGCATGCTGGCAGCTCCTTAATCCGTAAAGCTGAACAAGTCCTCCAAGAACGCGAAGCAAATATTCTATGGTGTAATGCGCGAATTACCGTAGCGGATTATTACAAACGATTAGGTTTCCATGAGCATGGTGAAATCTTCGAGATTGATCCAATAGGACTACATAAAGTAATGTATAAAGAAATATAAGAAAAGCTTTC
>NZ_QNUA01000028.1:0-8623 GCF_008042285.1 Bacillus sp. AR13-1 | reverse complement strand
CCATATAAGGAGAGATATTTATGATAAAACAAGATCTGTTGTATGAGAATGAATTGGTGAAAAATTATATTCAAGCGTATTATAAAAACCAAAGCGGGCTTTCAATATTAGCTGGTAATGTGTTTAATAGCCCTAATATACCTGGAACTTTAGTAGCAACGAATATGAGAATGTTTTTTTATACAGAAGTAATGAAAGTAAATAAGGTTCTTATTGAAATTGATTATAAAGAAATAATGAAGATTAATGAAAAGAAACAATCTATTGGGATGCTTAAGACTATCCCTTCAATTGTTGTTCATCATAAAGAAGAAGAAATTTTTTCAACAATGGGAGATTTAGAAGCATTCTCTAAATTAAAATCTTTTTTTAGTGTAATTCCAGTAAATAAATAAGTATAAATTCATATATGGGGTAGGATGCC
This sequence comes from Bacillus sp. AR13-1, assembly GCF_008042285.1. Taxonomy (NCBI): domain Bacteria; kingdom Bacillati; phylum Bacillota; class Bacilli; order Caryophanales; family Bacillaceae; genus Bacillus; species Bacillus sp. AR13-1. The sequence goes on along the minus strand of NZ_QNUA01000028.1, from coordinate 8,199 downwards.
ACATCCATCAAGCTAAAAAATTGTATCCATAAAACGAAAAAAACGCTATTCTTTTTGTAGAAATAAACGGAAAGGTTAAACGAATAAAACGAAATTATCGTTGTAGAAATATTTGCAGAAAGGATGGCGTTTTTGTATGAATCTATCGATTCAAGATGAGTTTCATTTATTCGCTGAAGAACTACAGCGATATCTATCTCCACATATCTTCCAACAACTCGCACAGGAGACAGGTTTTGTAAAACGTAAAAGTAAGTATGGCGCACGAGATATGGCTGCTTTATGTATTTGGATCAGTCGACATGTAGCAAGCGATTCTCTCACTCGATTATGTAGTCAGCTTTATGCAAATACAGCTACACTCATGAGTCCAGAAGGACTTAATCAACGTTTTAACCGATGCGCTGTTTTATTTCTACAGCGTATATTCTCTCTTTTAGTCAAAAGCCAACTAAACGATTCGTCTCAAATCCAAAACCAATATACTTCTTATTTTCAACGTATACGTATTTTAGATGCTACTATTTTTCAAGTACCCAATCATTTATCCCCTATTTATCCTGGTTCAGGAGGATGTGCACAAACAGCCGGTATTAAGATTCAACTAGAGTATGATTTACATAGTGGGAAATTCCTCAATTTTCAAATGGAACCAGATAAAACCTTTGGTACAGAGTGTTTAGATACCTTATGCCCAGGAGATTTATGTATTCGAGATTTAGGATACTTCTCTCTAAAAGATTTAGACCAGATGGATCAACGAGGGGTATTCTATGTCTCACGGTTGAAATTAAATAATAGAGTATATGTAAAAAATGAATCGCCAGAATTCTTTCGGGATGGGACAGTTAAAAAGCAATCTTTATATGTTTTACTTGACCTTGAAGATATCATGCATCAGATAAAACCAGGAGATACTTATGAGATTCGGAATGCCTATGTTGGACAACAAAAATTACCCTCACGAGTTGTGATATACAGACTTACATCAACTCAAATTCATAAACGTAGGAAGCAGCAATCTTATGTTGAAAAGAAAAAAGGAGTTACATACTCTGAAAAAAGTAAACGATTAACAGAAATCAACGTTTATATTACCAACATACCATGGGAAATTGTTCCGATGGAACAGGTTCATGATATCTACTCACTACGTTGGCAAATAGAGATTGTATTTAAAACATGGAAATCTCTTTTTGGTATCAATCATTGTCACAATATTAAGCGAGAGCGTCTAGAATGTCATCTTTATGGACAGTTAATCGCTATTTTTCTTTGTTCTTCCACTATGTTCAAAATGCGACAGCTGTTACTACAGAAAAAACAAAAAGAATTAAGTGAATATAAAGCAATTTATATGATTCAAGATCATTTGTACTTAGTATATGAAGCTATACAAAAAGACACCCAAGAAGTATCAAAAATTTTCCTTCGTCTGTTTGATCTCTTACAGAAAAACGGACGAAAATCCCATCGATATGAGAAAAAGACAGTCTTTGATATTTTAGGCGTTGTTTATCAGTGCACTGTATCCAATCTAAAGCAGAAAACTGCATAACCTTTAAAAATACACCTTATCAAGGTTTATTTGGAATGCGTATTTTTAAAAACAAATAAACAAAATAGCAAGCATGTAGGCAACAAGAACGGAAGCTCATGGAATACCTAACCTTAGCTTGATGGCGATGGGGTATCGCTAGCATTTTTGAATAAACTCACGCTAAGCAAAAAATACAATGAGCTGCCCATATAGACAGCTCGTTTACATAATTAGTGTTATCGGTAGTTAGGTTTCTTTAGTTGAATGGGAATGTTTTGATCCAGTAGAAGAATGCAAAACCTCCAGCTACAAATAAAGCAGCTAAAATGAATGTTATTAGAGGTATTTTATTTTTCATACTTTTTCCTCCAATGACTTAATCTTAAGCTAATTTAGTTAACATAACATGCGTTAGCGGAAGTCAAAATGTTACGTTACAATGATTACAATAGGGGGCATAATTTCCTCTCCTAATTTTCCTACCGCATTTTGGACAAGTTACAACTCGACTTTCACTTGTTTGAAGTTCTATCTTACTTATTGCTATTACTCGTAAGGCAGCCATCCCTCCTATTAGAAGAAGCGTAATGAGCATTTCCATTTTTCTTGTTCTCCTTTCTTTTCATTACAGTTACCTCTAATTATTTTCTAAGAGGTTTTGTGATTTTACATTTTTCCGATGCTTACGCAGATGTAACGAACCCATCAATAAATTGCTTAGACTTAATGCTATGAGTACCCATGTAATTGCTTTTCTTATACCTTCTACATATTGTCCATACGTAACTTATCCAGAAGCCACGGCTAGCATGAAACATGAAATACTCATCCATAAATGATTGACCTGTCTTTTCATGATGAAATCTTCACCTTTTTCCTTATTGTACCATTTCAAAAAAGTGATGTGCGGTGTTTTTTGGATTGTATATTCCATACAAGTATAGTTAACATAACGTCCTATTATCGGTAGCAAAGAAAACGCACAAACCTTTGATACAATTGGGTTTGTGCGTTTTCTTTTTGTATTATTCTATGCATCATTTTATACATTCCTATCCTGGCGTGGGTTTTAGGGTTTTCGTTTGTTATTGGATTAGCCGAAAAACTGTATAAAATCTTGAATGCTCTTAGCATGGTTTTTTTCCGAAATACTGGCGGTACCCCATTTATAAATCCATTTTCTCCATAGCCATTCGATAGGTCCATATCGGAAATACTTACTCCATAGTGTACTGAATATACATTGTACGATACAAATAAGAATCCCAAAGATACATAGCTGCCAGTATGTTAATTGTGAAATATCCTGGAAGCACGCTGAGAGAATCATTAGCGTGAGTATACTTTGGCTAATATAGTTAGTTAAAGCAAAGTTACCAACAGACATAAAAGGTTGTAGCCACCCTACATATTTTTCATTCTCGCATATTAAAAGAAGAAAACATATGTAGAATATAGCGAGGGATTTTCCTCCGAATAGAATCCATAACTGGATATGGCTAGAGTAATAGATATCTGTTTCTATAAAATAATAGATGATAGGGAGGGAGAGCAGACATGATAGGAATAGCGAACTCCACTGTAAAATTTGAATTTTCCCTCTGAGTTCCGATACGCGTCTAAAAATATTCTTCTTTCCAGCCCATAAACCTATTAAAAATAACCCAATATATTCCGGGATCCCTATTAGAAGTTGCTGAAATTCCTGTGTCATAAGAAAGAACAAACGAGCTTTTACTTGATGTAAATAATTTAAAAATAGATTCACTGTGTGATTAGTAGTGTTGCCTGTAAACATATATTGATAGTATTTTGGTATCTCTTCAGGAATAGAAGGGCTTGCATGTAAAAATAAAATAACATGTAGAGTATAACTAACTAGTAAAAAACTAAAACCTGTTATAAAAATAAGCTTAGTAGACCGCTTATAAAAGAACAATAGAACAAAACCTGCTATAGCATATGCATGTAAAATATCTCCATACCACAGAAAGATAAAGTGAATTACACCAAATAGTAATAGAATACATAACCTACGACTAAATAGTTTATATATGGGATACCCCTTTTTTTCTGTATTTCTCATAAAGATATAAAATCCCACGCCGAATAAGAATGCAAAAATGGTATAAAACTTTGATGATATCAGTAAATCTACTAGAAAACGAACTACTTTATCTATACCGGAGTAACCTGCTTGATTAAAGGAATCTAGTCCTGTCATAGTAGGTAGATTAGCAAATAAGATACATAGTATGGCTATACCTCTTATCATGTCTAACGAATGAATACGAACTTTTTGTTGCATCTAAATTCTCCTTTCTCAAAAAAGAAAAACGAGCACTATATTAGCTAGCGCTCGAATTACGTCTTGCAAAGAATCCATCGTATGTCGCAGCTGACACTGCTCCTTCAAGGCGTTCAGCCTCTTGTCCTTTGTTATAAGCCACAACTACAGGAGTACCAGGAATATTAAAATCTTGGAATGCACTTTGATTTTCTGGTGTAGAGATATCAATACGGTAAATGGTTCTATCATGTTTCTGCGACATGCTATTGATATCTGGGGCAGCTTTTTTACAATATTGACACGCTGGTTGATAGTAATAGGCAATGAACTCGTCCTGAGACTCTATTTTTTGCTTTAATTCTTCTTTTGAAATATCTTTTATATTTTTTGGTGCTCTTTCTGCATCTACAGCAGATACAATTGCTTTTTCTGGTGTTACAGTTTCTGTTTTGACGGATTCATTTTTTGTTAAAGTGAAGATCGTGATACAAACAACGAATAGGGTGGTTACAACTGCTCCGATTTTATACATTTTTTTCATAGTAAATTCCTCCTTAAAATAAAAAAAAGGACAAACCTCGCCCGAGTTAACTGGGCGTAAGGTTTGTCCTTCACGCTACGTACAATAGAGTATAAACAATGGTAACAAATTTTCTACTTATATATTACCATATAATCTATATAGAATGCTATATTAATTTTTACAAGTGACAAAAAAACAAACAAAATCATTATAATTTCACGTACCAGAATAATAATAAAAAAAGAAAACAACATACAATAGGGGATTCTATACAGTTTATAACTATGTGTTAGTTCTACCCTAGTATTAGGGGTCAAAACGTACAAAAAGACACTATTTAAAGTGTCTTTTTATACGTTGACATGCTATTTAAGAAAATGTAGTGATTAATCATAATTAATTAGATGCTTCTCGATTAATCTTAGTATAACATCAATATAGAAGATTTTAAATGTAATTCTGCATATATAGATTATTGCATATATAATTCCACCTTAAATCTCAATTACCAAAATTACCAGTTCCCTTATTTTTATATTTATACTATAATTTAACTGCTAAATAGTATTAAAGGAGTTTTTAAAGAGATGGAGATGAGAGATTTACAAAAACTAATTGAATCAAAGAAACAAGAACTAATTAAACTTGTAGAGAAGTATGGGTTTACCCATAAGCAAGTTTTGTATTTAAGTCAAGACATTGATATATTAATTAATGAATGTATATATAATAATATTAATAAAGGTGAATGAAGTTACAGTTTACGGGGTCCCGCCACATGCCCATCAAGCTAAGATTTTAAAGTATCCCCTAAACGAAATTTTTCCCCTTCTACATGTAGTTATCTTATCGTAAGCGTTGATGACATGAGATTCGAAAACGGAAGACAACATAAACTAACCAAAGTTTACATACGTAAAAAGGATTGCTGTTGTTAAACAAGCGACCTGATTAATTACCATAATCCTTCTTATAAGAAGGACAAAAAAGCTAGTATTCTACTAGCTTTTTTGTACATAAATAAATATTGAATATAAGAATTTGATTACATTTCCATGAATTTTGTTCTTAAAAATTGTTTATGACTTCAATTTTATTTCATAATGGGATAGTTTTTTCCCTGGATAATCCTTATCATAAGCAAATTGGAACCCGAGTGTCTCCAATACCTTTTTTGATTTATCATTTGTAATTTTAATTCTCGCAATTAGTTTTTTAATTTCCATCGAGTTAGCAGCATACTGTATAGATGCTTTTGCAGCTTCTGTTGCATAACCACTTCCCCAAGATGCAGGATCTAAAAGGTACATAATTTCAACTTCCTCTTCTTTTTGATCTACATATCTTAAGCCACAATGTCCTATAATTTCCCCAGTACATTTATTTAATACTGCCCATACACCAAAGCCATATAGATTCCAATGATCTACGAATTTTTCAACATATATTTTTGCTTCTTCTTTTGTCATCCCTCTAGATGCTGCAAGCCATTTACCGACTGTATCTTGTTTTACGATGTTATAAATATCATCAATATCTTCTAAACTTACTTTTCTCATATAAAGCCGGTCTGTTGTAATTGTTTTTTCGTCTATTTTAACATTCATATAACTCGCCCCTTTAGACAGTAATAAATAGTTCTTTCTAAGTTTATTATATTTTCCCGTTTTTTTCCATGATACCCATTACTTATACCTTTTCTATAGTCTATTAAATAGCGGTGCACAACACTTCTCCATCAAATTAAAATAATTTTATATCCATATAACGAAAAAAACGCTATTCTTTTTGTAGAAATATACAGAAAGGATGGCGTTTTTGGTATGAATTTATCGATTTCTAATGAACTAGAATTATTTTCTAAAGAATTACAACGATATATGTCACCACATGTTTTAGAACAATTAGCTAGAGAGATAGGGTTTGTTAAACGAAAAAGTAAATACCGTGCTCAAGATTTAGTGGCTCTATGTGTTTGGTTAGGCCAAAATATAGCTCATACTTCATTGACACAATTATGTAGTCGCTTAGAAACGAATACAGGTATTTCTATGAGTCCAGAAGGACTCAATCAACGATTTAATTCTCAGGCTGTGCAGTTTTTACAACAAATATTAACTTATTTACTCCACCAACAACTCTGTACATCTAGTAAGATTTCAACTGTATATACAAACCATTTTCGCAGTATTCGTGTATTGGATTCTACACATTTTCAGATTCCAGATAAATTTGCTTTTACACATCAAGGTTCAGGAGGTAGTGGTCATAGTGCTGGTGTAAAAATTCAACTAGAGTACGATTTACTTAGTGGTCAGTTTTTACATGTTCATGTAGGGTCTGGAAAGCACAATGATAAAAATTATGGTTCTACGTGCTTAACGTCTCTTCAACCGCACGATGTATGTATACGTGATTTAGGATATTTTGATTTGAAAGATCTGCATATGATAGACGAGTGTGGTGCTTATTTTATTTCACGATTAAAGCTCAATACTCGTATATATCAGAAGAATAGAGAGCCTGAATACTTTCAAAATGGAACAATAAAAAAGCACTCTGAGTACGTCCAACTAGATATGGAGCAATTTATTGACCAATTACAGTCTGGTGAAACATATGAGATTCCTGAGATTTATATTGGAATGTATCAAAAACTTCCTGCAAGACTTATTCTGTATAAATTAACTGAAACGCAAATGAAACGTAGACAAAAGGACTTAGCTTCTAAAGAACACAAGAAGCAAATCACCTATAAAGAACGCAGTAAGCGACTTAGTGCAATCAACTTTTACATTACGAATATCCCTTCGGAATACCTACCAAGAGAACAAGTATACGATTTTTACTCCTTACGATGGCAAATTGAATTAATATTTAAAACATGGAAATCATTTTTTCGTATTCATCATTGTAATTCTGTAAAATTAGAACGGCTAGAATGTCATTTATATGGACAATTAATTAGTATCCTTCTTTGCTCCTCCACCATGTTTCAAATGCGTCAATTACTCCTCACCAAGAAGAAACGAGAGCTGAGTGAATATAAAGCGGTTTATATTATTAAAGATTACTTTCTACTTCTTTATCAAGCTCTACAAAAAGATACTCAAGAACTATCAAAAATCTTGCTTCGTTTGTTTAATTTTTTGCAGAAAAACGGAAGGAAATCTCATCGATATGAGAAGAAAACAGTCTTTGATATATTGGGTGTCATGTACAATTGCTTCGTTACTCATAATCATGTAGCTTAATTAAAAAATTGAAACCCGTTAGGGTTTATTTGGTATGCAGATTTTTAGATAGCTGATATCACCTCTTTAGAAAACAGAAAAAATCTAGTTGAATGGACTTTTATTTAATCTTAGGTTGATGGGCATGGGGTCCCGCCAACATAACGCGAATTTCGTACGTTAAGGAATTATTAGATGTCTTTTTTGATATGAACCATCATAATACGATATCGATTAATAAAATAGATTATACAAATAATTTATTATACTTCCATGTACCCTAGCTGATATAATGTATAAGGCAATTATTGGTTAATTAAAGGTACACATATATTAGGAGGTACATAAGTCATGATAGATATAATCACGTCATTTTTTTTACTAGTTATATATTCTATTCGTTATCTATTTTCAACAGGCGAAAATAGGAAAAAGGCAAAAGCAGATTTAAAAGAATTTTGGACTGATACTGATGGGCAAATATTATTAGGTGCTGCTATGGGACTGGTGATTTCTGTAATAATTTTTGGTTATTTGTTTATGACGTAAATAAATTTTTGACTAAGAAGAAAATCATTAAGGGGTAGCACCACATCGCTATCAAGTTAAGAAA
>NZ_QNUA01000027.1:0-51943 GCF_008042285.1 Bacillus sp. AR13-1 | reverse complement strand
TACCTCCAAGCAATGCCCAAAGCTTCACCAAACTGTTCTGCCTTAAAATAATCATCAAGCTCTTGTATTGAAATAGATTGAATAACCATTATATTATCCTCCAGATTATTGCTCTAACCAGTTATAGAATAAAATATTCCCTTTAAAATCATTCTTATTTTGACGTATAAATGTTTTTGCAGTTTCTACAGTGTTTTCCCTTTCAATAACCATTGCAAGACGACCTGCGTAAAAAATAGCAGGCATTTGGACAGGATTTGTTGTTTGACTACGTTCTTCTACTGTTCTTAAAAATTCATCAATAGACTTGTCCACTTGCTTCATGGTACCGATGCGCACATTTTTCTCTTGGAGTGTTTTAAGTACATCTAAAAATTGTTCTCTTTTACTAAATACTTCTTTGTCTTTTAATCTTTCAACAACAGACTTATAGAAAAGATGAGATGATTCATTGATGTATTCTTCTTCTTCATCAGTTTCCAATTCTAAATCATCCACTATATTAATTATATTATCTATATTAGAGGAGGAAGAATAAGTACTCTTTGCTGTAATCTGTGAAGGGGTCTTTGTAGAACTCTCTGTTAAAGATTTAACGGATTCGTCAGAGCTAATTCCCGTTTCAGTAATAGCATTTTCACTATTTGGTATTTCTGTTTTTACCGAATCGTTAAAACCATTGTTTTCAACGTTTTCTGGTGTAATTTCGTTTTCACCATTCGGTAAAAACGATGAGCCTAAAGGGTTTGACGATAATAATGGTTCTTGGAAAGAAAATTGTTGTTGATCTTGATGTTTTTTATTTTCTTCGTCTTGTTTTTCTTTTTCTTTTTGTACTTGGCGTTCAAATTCTTCACGAATTTTTTCGTTTAGAAGTTTTAAAAATGCGTCTGTATGTAGATGAATGTGAACCATAGGATCACCATTAAATTTATATACTTTTTTAGTTATGATTTTTTGATCTACTAAAATTTTACTAGCACGGTCAAATTGACGAGGGCCAATTCGAATTTCGTCCCACCAATCGGTACGACCTTTTGCTAACCATAATTTTTTATCTTTCCAGATACGTAGCTTGGTTATGTTTGTATCTTTAGATGGTAAGTGCCAATACACAATTTGAGATAGCAATAAACCAGCAACAACATCTTCATCAGCTACGTCTACGTATACCTTTTTGAAGTCAATAGTATCTGTTGTAGCACGTTCCCACATTAAAAATTCTTGAAAATTATTAAATCCAGTCATAATAAAAAATCCTCCAATTTTTTACCCCGACCAAAAAATGGGTGCAAGAAATTAGAGGATTGTTATTCATATTTTTTTATGCTATCATATTAATAGAAATAGCAATTTGAATATGTGATAACAAACCTCGTGTTCTAATTTTCATCGGTTTTGTAGGCGGCCAAACTTACGTCAACCTTTGAAAATTCCGTCGGGGTTTTTTTATTTTTATAATTTATATGAAAAATTTACATTTGCAATTTATGTATCTACTCTTTTAATGATAGCAGAAGTTTGTGGAAAAAAGAAGAGAAAAAGAGAAGCCCGACAATAAATGTCGGGCTTTTTCTGTGGATAAGTGGGGTTATCCACAAGTTGTAATATGATCTAACTATTTTACTTAATAGTTTTGTCCATTACCTCTTTATATTTGTTAAATTGGGCATCTTCCATGTCACCATTCATTTGTAAAAGGAAATTACCTTTTGTATAAGTATGAGAGAAGAGCATTTGGTTTCCATTCCCTAAATCGTCATAGTACTTTTTAGCCTGTTCAAGATCTTCTTTGTTTTTAAATTCAAATAATCTACCGCCGCTATCTTCTCCTAAAGCTGGTACCAGAATACGCTTTGCGTCTTTTCTAGTATTACCAAACTCTTTTTGTGGTAGATCAGTAGGCTCTTCCGCTTCTAAACCTGCAGCTTTAAACTCTTCGATTACTTTACCAACTGTAACATCACTTGCCATTGATTTAATGCTGTCACAAGCTGTTAAACCGAATAATAGCAAAGCGCCAATAAGAAATACTGATAACTTTTTAAACATATTAATTCGTTCCTCCTAATGTAAATAAATCCTTATACATCATAACAAATTATTTATCTTTATATTGTCATATATTGTCGAAAGGAATAATAAAAAGGCACTCAATTGGAGTACCTTTTATTTTTGTATAAGAAGAGTACTTTTACATTTTCGGCAAGTGATCTTCTTTTCTTTATATATTAATAGATTTTCACACTGGCATCCAGGGCATACGGCTGTTTGTGGTACTTTTATATTCTTATAGCATATGAAGGAAATCGCAGCTAATATTAGCGCTGGAACAACAAGCAACATAACTAAGAAAAGAACTGCACATATACCTGTAATGATGGCAAGTGGCTTCATGAACCTTCTAGCAACAGAGTTTGTCTTGCTATCCTTTGTACGAAGAGCAGTAGCAGTGAAAGTTTGAATTTGTTTTTTAGTAGCTGGCGATCCAAGGTTTGTTTGTACATGGTTATCCGATGTAGAGGGAGATATATGCTGTGCAGTATTTGATCTTTGGGGAGAATTTTTCTTCTTCCCGAGTCTTTTCTCATATGATATGCCGGTGCCAGGTAAAGAGGTTGTGATTCTTGTTCCAGATGGACCAGTACTAACACTAGCGCCTTTTACGCCTGCGCTTATTCCTACACCCTTTGTACTTACATTTATTTTAACGCCAGGAGCTACCTTTATGCTTTTACGAAACCTAAACCCCATAATATTCCCTCCGATACAATTTATATCTATATATTACAACTTTAAATGTATAATTTCAGCCAAAATAAAAAGACAGCTTATTAGCTGCCTTGTTAAAATTGTAAAAATATGTACATTTTACCGCTAGAATCAGAATATTTTTCCATGTAAAATAAAGCCAAGGAACGAATTGATATTAATTACATCCTTTTATCTTTATCTAAGAATCTAGCGTAAGGAAGTAACTTTTTACAGAAGTCTTCTCTTTGTTCTTCATTCATAGAAGCTAGTATTTGTTGAATTTCAATTAATGTATTCTCAACAATTCTTGTGTTAGGTTTTATATTTCTGTTTAATAGAACATCAACAGGTACGTTAAAGTAAGAGGCGATACGATCTAAAGTTTCTAAATCTGGTTCAAAACCGTTCTCGTAATTTTTGATTTGACCGCGGCTCAAATTAAGCTTATGTGCCAACTCTTCTTGTGTTAACCCGTATGAATTTCGTAGTCTTTTCAACATTTTATTAAATTCTCTCATGAAAAAAATTATAAATCCAATATAGTTTTTATACTATAATTGGCTATAAAATAGACGTATTATAATTATTGTCTATATAGTATTCTACAAGTGAGAACTAGTGTTCTATTTGTGTTATAATGTGAATATATCGTTTTTGGATATGCAATAATGCATATGAAATCAGATAATCAGAGGACAAGCGTGTTTTGTATGGTAATATATTGAAGAGAGGAAACTTTCTTAAGATTTAAAAATAACGATGAATCTGAATATTAAGGAAAAAAACATTCAGATGAAATCAAATAAAAACGGACAAAAAAAGACTCACAGCGCGTGTAAATAGTGCGGTCACACTATTACACCGTCTTCCCTATAGCACTAGGGAGAACACTTACTGCAAGTCTATCAACTAGTATAACACACCATTTGAATGTAGTGACGCGTTTTCCAATAATAAGGTAAAAGGGTACGTGTCTTTGTTCCGAAAAAAGGGGACAAATAAAATGCAGAAATTATTACAAAGTCTTTCTGGTGATTTAGCGTTAGCTGGAATTAGTAAAAGTAAGTTAGCTTTAAATTGGGGCATTTCTCCAAGTGGAGTAACCGCCGTTTTTAAAGGAGAAAGGCAAATGCGCTTTTCGTATCTGACAAAGTGTTTGGCTTTACTTAATAAGGGAATCAAAACAGAAAGTAAATATATTTCAAAGTATGTACTAGGTGCTAAACCTAAAAATAGAAGAGAAATTATGGAATACCTATCGTTAAGAGGGGATTTCGATACATTAAAATATGTGATCGAAAAGGAGCATATTGTAGAAGAAGGCAAGAAACATACGAATGCTCTCAATGAAGAATGGGCAGAAGTATACGGCTGGATTCATCAAAGATATACACAACAAAATGTAAACTTGTTAGAGTTTTATAATTCGCTACGTGAAGTAAATAAAACAACAAAAAATAAGGATATGAAATTATTAATAGAGTTGCTTTTATGTCAATTATTATATCAAATGGGAGATCATAAATTAGCATCGGAAAAAATGCATGAAATTAGTGATAGCCTCAATGAAATAACGAATGATTTTATTAAAAGTACATTTGATTTAAGATTTAAGGAAGCGCAAGCAGTTATGTATATAAGAGATGGTAAGATTACAGAAGCGAGACATATATGTGATGTAATACTAAGTGTATGTGAGCTTAATCCTTTCTATATAATGCCACGTGCAATGGCTTATTTTAAGAAGGGGGAGACATACCTATTTACAGATTATGAAAAGGCTAAATACTACCTAAGTAAGGCCTATAACACTTTGGAAGAGATTGAAGATTTTGAAGGTGTTAAAGAAAAACGAAATATGTTCCAATTTAACTTATCATTTTTAAAAATTATCCATATGAAAGAAATTGAGACGATTGGTGCAATCCACGATGCAGAGCGTGGATTGTTAGAAATTGTATTAGGAAATAATAAAGCTGGCGAAGAGATATTAATGAGTCTTAAAGAAAAAAATGGTGAGCTGAGTGACATACAATATGTTTATCTTGCACTAGCAAGGAAAGATAAGACAATGATGAGAAGAGCGTATGAACGCCTTCTGCAAAATAATGATGCATTTTATGCTCAATTAGCAAAAATGTTCTTGGGCAAACTTTGAAAAAATGGTATAATTAACTTATCAGTCATGGGGCAGGTGGACAAATATGAAAAAAATCTTAGCTATCATTCCAGTACTAGCCGTTCTCGGTGGTTTCTTATTGAATTCTGCCACAGACGTAAAAGAACAAAAACAAGAAGCAAAAGCGCCAATCGTTATGTATAGTAATGATCCAGGTGGATGGTAAAATAAGTAACTATATATAAATTAGTTCGTAATGCGATCGTCTTATTTTAGACGGTCGCATTTGTGCGTTTAAAGACCTTTCCGTTTTCTTTAACTTTTGATAAAAACAGAAAAAATTACATTTACTTACAAAAATATAAAGGATGTTCTAGGGGGATATAGTAATGAATGCAATATTAACAAATGAAGTGGTATCAAATACAAAAGAAGAATTAGCGTCTAAACTTTGGGAACTGTTATTAATGGGGGAAGTTAATACTAATGCAAAAGAAAATATTGAGAACATTAAGGAGTCACTTGCAATTAATAAAAAAAATGATTGATAGCAACGTGCTATCAATCATTTTTTGTTCGCATCTATAAAGGAATTAATCATTCTTAAATACATTTCTTGTTCAGCTTCTGGTAGTTCTTTTAATTTGTTGTATATTTCATCAAAGTCATTTTTTAGTCGGGTATTTTGTTCTCCGCTTAGCTTAGGGTCATCTGAAAGACCCAGTAGAAAATCAGTAGTACAATCAAGAACGTCTGCGAATTTAGTTACAGATCTTTCTTCACGGTTTCTTTTATTGTTTTCAATTAAAGAGATAGTAGCTTTTTTAAAACCGACTGCTTCGCCAAGATCATCTTGTGTCCAACCCCTCGCCTTTCTTAATTGTTTAATCCTTTCTCCACGCATAGATCATTCACCCTTTTATATAAATTCATATAGATTATTTTTAATAAGTTAGTAAATAAGGTTATTAATAAGTTTATAAGCCCATTTTATTACAAAAGTTTAGTTTTAGCAAACTTTTCTATAATTTATCGGAAAATTCTGGATTGTTGAAAGTGGTTTTCTTATAGAAAAAGTTTATTTTTTTCACTTAAAAGTTTACAAGTTGTAAACTTTTTGATAAGATAAACGTGTAAACGATAAGCGAGGTGAGAGTGATATGAAATTTGATAATGAGAAATTGTCAACTTTGCTTAGGAAAAAAGATATGAAACAAAATGTGTTCGCAAAGGCTATAAAACGCGCCCCTAGTACGGTTTCTTTGTATCTTAGCGGTGATGTCGAACCGGGTAGAAAAGCACTGATTGCAATGTCAGAAGTTCTTGGAGTTCCAGTTGATGAACTTTTGGCAAAGGAAATTAATTATCAAACAGCGTAAACAAAAATCGAAATATAATCGATTTATTTTTTTGAATAGAAGTTTACATATTGCAAACTAATTGAGGGGATAAAATGAACCAATTACAAATTGTAGTAAATGAAATGCTTCCGGTTTATCAAAATCAATCGGGGAAAAAATTTGTAAATGCTCGTGAATTACACGAACAAATGATGGTTGGTAAAGTGTTTGCTGCTTGGATTCAAGATCGTATAGATAAATATGACTTGATAGAGAATGAAGACTTTTTTCCAATTTCGGAAAAAACGGCTGGAAGGCCTAAAACAGAGTATTGGCTTGCATTAGATACTGCAAAAGAAATATCAATGGTGCAAAACAATCATATGGGCCGAGTTATTCGTAAGTATTTTATAGAAGTTGAAAAGCGATTTCGCTTGCAGCAACCAAAAACACAAGCCGAAGCAATGTTAATGTATGCCCAGCATATGGTCGAAACAGAGCGCAGAGTTAACAAGTTAGAAACACAAGTAACAGAAACTAATCATCGTGTCGAAAACATGAGTCAAATCATCGCTTTAGATACTAAGGATTGGCGAAATGAAATAAGTAAAATATTAAACGCTATTGCTTATAGAAAAGGCGGCAAAGAGTGGTATAGAACAATTAAAAATGAGAGTTATAGTGTTCTATCAAATAGAGCTGGCGCTAATCTTGATATTCGTTTATTGAATAAACAAAGGAAGATGGCGCTGCAAGGTGTACCGACATCGACAATAAACAACGTCTCTAAATTAGATGTCATAAATGATGATAAAAAGCTTACTGAAATTTATGTAGCAGTTGTTAAAGAAATGGCAATCAAATATCAAATGGATAAAATTTCATAATTAAACAGGAGGTTTTACAAGTGAATATTGATTTAAATAGTTTAGCAGAGGGTGCAGTTGCGGAGAAGGTCGATGCAGAGTTTCAACGTGTTTTGAAAAACATGGCCGATCCAAATACAGATCCTACAAAGGCAAGATCAATTACATTAACACTTACTTTTAAAGGGAATAAAAAGCGTGAAATATGGGATTGCACTTCTAAAGTCTCATCGAAACTTGTACCTGCAAAAGAAGTTGAATCTACATTCATAGTCGGTAGAGATAACGATGGTGGTGTTGTTGGGCAGGAACTATATTCTGGTGTAAAAGGTCAAATGTACATAGATGGTGATGGGGATGTAGCTGATGATGTAGGTGAAAAAGTGGCTGCAGAGGAAACACCAAAAGAAACAGGACCCGCTCAAATTGTAGATTGGCGTAAACAAAAAACTAACTAATAAATCGTAAAGGGGAACTTAAAATGATTGAAAAAGAAGCTTTAGAATACGTAGTTGAATTAGGAAATGTAGAAACACATGATATTGATGGCCAAACATTCTCGACGCAGCGATTACATGTAGTAGAAGAGCCAACAGCAAATTCATTTACTGTCCGTAGTTTATCTGGATTAGTTGATTATGTGAAATCAGGGTTTGATATAGAGCAACCGCTAATGATTCATGTTGCTAATCCAACATTAGTTACCTGCTTTACTGCTATTAACGGAAATTTCAATCGTAGCACATTGGTAAGAGCAGAAGCGCTTATACCAGATTTTGATTTTGGATATTGGCATAAGGTAGAGAAATTTATTATTAGCCTTCAGTCAGCGTTTGTTAAAAATGATGACCGTGACATCATGTTAAAAGTCGTAGGAAATATAACAGAAGAAGATGTTAAAACATATGGCGATAATGGAACATCGCAAAGCGTGGTAGCTAAGGTTGGTGTCGCGGCAGTTGGAGAGGTTGATGTTCCTAATCCAGTTTCGCTTAAACCATATCGTACATTTACAGAAGTGGAACAGCCAGAAAGTGAGTTTGTATTCCGTATGGAAAAGGGGCCTAACTGTTCGATCCATGAAGCAGATGGCGGTGCTTGGAAGCTAGAAGCGATTGGGAATATCAAAAAATATTTAGTTGAGAACCTGGCAGACGAAATTGAAAACAAAAAAGTATTTATCATTGCTTAATAGCAATTTATATAACTTTCAGCTACATCGATAAACGGTGTGGCTGGAATTGAGGTGAAATAGATGGGATTAGCCGATAGGGTACTTCCGGAGCATATACAAAGAGCTTGGCCTTTAGAAAAGCAGTTACGTGAATACATGCAGAATCGAAAAATATTACTTCGTCAGTGTGATAGAGCGATGGCTACGGGCGATATAACAGCCGCACGGGAGTTAAAAGAACTAAGTAATAAACAATTAGAAGAATCTGCTGCAGTAGAAAAAGAGCTTGTAGATTTATATAAACAAAGACAAAAAAGAGATCAACAACTTAGAAATGAAGAACGAAAAAACGTATTGGATGTAGCCAATCACCTGGAATCGCTAGGCGGTAATCCAAAGGTAGTAGAACAAATAAGAAAAAATGCATAAAAAAAGATCCATCGCGAAAATGGATACTCAAAAAAGGATTCAGAGGTAAATCTACATTTGCAATTATAACACAGTAAATACGCAGGCGGCCAAATTATGTGTATTTATAAAAATATAAAGATTAACAAATTTAAGAATATAGATTATATAGCAGGGAGCTGAAAGTAATGAATGATTTGTTGTTCGATAATAGTGAATGGTGTGATATCTGTAGTGAGGTAATTCCAGTTGCTGATGTGAAAAGTATGCACATCGAGGGATGCGAAAAAACGCTTTGTAAGTCTTGTCGTGGTGAAATGGAGCTTAAATTAAAAGTAGTTGAAACATTAGTAATTAAAGATATGTTAACGGTTCTTATAAAAGGATATGGAATGAATAAAGTACGCGAATTTGATTTGGTTAAAGCAGAACGATATGTGAAAGAAAATGAAATAGTTTTAGAGATTGAAAAGCGTGGCGGTAAGTTTAACCAGGAGAAATTGGGCGTATTCGTATCGCTTTCTACAAATGAAATTGTATCGATTCTACAATACTTGCAAAAGAAAATTAGTAGCCATTTATGGATGAATGCAGTTATCGGTGCATTGTTAGATAGACAGCTTGTATACACGCTTCATTTAGAAGAAGGTGATCACCATGACGGAGCAACTAACATTCTTGCTGGATGACCTCTCTAATACAACTGCAGTAATGAAAAATACAAAAGATATACAAGTTACGGAACAGACACAACCGTTTGATATAAAAGAATCACATGTGAAGCACTTGCCAGGACGCGTAGGATTCGCTGATGTACTTGCAATTATTCCATGTGATGTATGGAGTTCGGACGAGCTTCCGCGCTCTGTAAGGCAAGATAATCACTTTGATATGTATATCGACTATGTAACAGCGTTATGGCGGTATAGACGAGCACAAGATAAAAGTTTCTTTTGGGATGAAGCAGAGGAACTTTGCAAAGTCGCTAGGGAATCCCAGGAACCGCAGCCATTACGAATTTATTTTGATAGCGGATTTAAACCGCAATATGTAACTGAATATTTGGAGGGATATAGATGAAAATCGTAGCCGTTATAGTACCAGTACCGCAATTTATTAAAACACCATTTGTAGTTGGGGATTGGGTAGCGTACGAATGCAATGATTACACAATGTTTGCAGAGGTAAAGTGCATGGATGTGGAACAAAAAACAGGTCGTATTAAAGTTTTGGGTATGTGGGGAAATCACAGTGTAATAACTACAGGTGATAAAGGATGGCAATATGCAGATCAGTGCCGCCTAGCAACAGAAGATGAACAAAATCGGGAAGAGCGCCGTAGAGTC
Source organism: Bacillus sp. AR13-1 (assembly GCF_008042285.1). Classification (NCBI taxonomy): domain Bacteria; kingdom Bacillati; phylum Bacillota; class Bacilli; order Caryophanales; family Bacillaceae; genus Bacillus; species Bacillus sp. AR13-1. The sequence continues at coordinate 41,936 of NZ_QNUA01000027.1, read as the reverse complement.
TTCGCTAAGAAAAAGAGAAGAAATAACGAATTTCACCCAGGTGACTTTGCGAATGATGGCAGCCGCGTTTTAACTGTATGCCATCAAGATAAAAATACCGGAGTTGTAACGGTGTTTGTAAATAATTCAAATGAAACATATGAGGTAGAACCGCAGGACTTAGAAGTTCTATTCTTTGCAGAAGATGCAGCAGGGTGACTTGGTATAAGATGTATCATTTACTTTTGGAAAATTATGAATTTAAAAGGTGAAACAAGATATTGCGTAAAGAGAAATTGATAGGAAAGCTAATAGCTTTAGAGTGTTACAGGACAAAGGACCGCCAGTTGTGGGAATTGGACGAGCTAGAATTGGCGGTCTTACTTGTTATAACGATCATTAAACGATTAAAGGAGACGGGAATCATGAAATTTGAAATCAAATGTAAATGTGGAATGAATGTAGCAGCTGAATTAGATAGAGCGGAGCAAGAAAACGGGGATGCTGCAGTACTACCTATTATTGCTACAAAGGATAACGGAATCCAGGGAGTAATGGTCCAAACAAAAGAAAAAGAAATTCAAGTTACATGTACAAATTGCAATGAGTCAGCGCGATTCTTATTGGAACCAGAGGAAAGAGTAGAAGAAAGCCCCATCCTTGATTGGTCAAATGTTTCATTAGTTAGCCAGGAGGGTGAATGATGAAAAGTACATATAAGTATCATATTTCAACTATTCTTCCATACTGGCGCTGCAATTACATTATTACGCATGAAAATGAAAAGATGGCAAAATATCATTTCTATAAGCAGCTAAAAAAGCAAGGGATTATCAATATGCCTTATGAGCAGTTAGCGCCATTTATTACTTGTGAATATAAAGGCGTAGTTGATATAGCAACCTTGTTCGGCAAAGAAGAGCCGTTTCGAAAGATGTGTAATTTCAGAAGAATATCATTTGCTAAACGTGGAATGCGTGTCGAAGTCCAGGGAAGAAAAGGGACGATTGTCGGGAATTGCAAAAATGATTTGTTCATCGTCCTGGATGATGACCCTCATAAATTTAGATTTAATCCACAGTGGGAAATTGTTTACTTCAATGAAAATGGCGAAATTATTAAAGACTATCGTAAAGGGGTATATGCGCTATGAGACACACTACAAATTTACACATCATAACTGCAGAGGAAACACAGCAAACATTTGATATTACAGAGTTGTTCGAAATGCAGAAAGAGCTAGATAAAAAGATTGGTTACAAAGGTAACGATAAGTTAGATATGTTGTTTCGTGCATTACTGGTGGAGATAGGTGAAGCCTGGAACGAAACAAGGGCCTTTAAAATGTGGAGCACAGGATTCGGAACGCCAAAAGATGGATTATTAGAAGAATTAGTTGATGGCTTCCATTTCTTAATGAATATTGTGATTGAACTGGATAGTCATACTTTAAAACGAAAACTTGTATCCGGTTTTTCTAAACAATACATCATGAAGAAAAATGTATTAAGTGTAAACATGCTATTTGAATGGTACATGCAAGATATTTTAACGGCCAAACGTGCATGGTGCCAATACAGAGATTTAAGTGTAGCATTATCTCATTTACATAAAGCGTTCGGCATTTTCTTCCGTCTTTGCTACTTATACGGATATAAATTTGAAGATGTTGTTCTGGCTTATAAAGAGAAGAATAAAGAAAACTTTGTACGTCAAGCGAGTGGATATTAAGATGCATAAATTTGTAGTTACATATGAAATCCCTCCTATGATCGGAGAACTAACTGTAGATATAAAAGCCAAGGATGAAGATGAAGCCTTGTATATTGCTAGATGCTTTTTACCACGTGCTGCAACAGTACGTGGTGCTAAATCAAAGTATTATACAATTTGAATTTTGTATAAAAGTGAGGGAATGAGATATGAAAGAAAATATGCTCTATAAAATAAAAGCTCAAAAGGTAGATAACTCAATTAATATAACTGCAGAAACAAGCAATGATGTTTCCTTAGAAAAAGCAATTGAAATAGCGAAAGAAGATGTATTACTTTCACCGTTAAATACTTATCGGAATTTTATAGTTGAGCCGATTTGTACAAAAGAAGAGTGGGAAGAAGGTACGGTGTCCTTTTGTCCGAGATGTGGTGCCAACATTCGTGAATATGGAATTGGACAAGGTGGAAGTTTTGATTGCTATGAGTGTAGCACAACAATAGAAGCATATGTATATGTTCATGATGAGGAGGATGAAGAATGAATACAATGGATTTTTTGAGAATATCACCCCTTATTAACGACTGTCCGAATTGTGGTAATCAATTTGTTGGTAATGGTCAAGGTACATTAGAAGTTGATGACAATATAGTCAAACGTACTTGTAAGTGTGGGTTTAATTTTAAATACGATGTTAACAACGGAGTAAGTAAAAAGAAAATAAAACAAGTGATTGATGAAGCATTAAATAAATTGTAACCAAAGCGTTATTTGAATACAAAACAAAAATAAGGGAGCGATAATAATGAATTTAGAAAACAGCATTAAAGACGTGATTGGCAAGAAGTTAGCAGAGGGAATGGTTGAGAAGTTAATTGAGGAACAGTTAGAAAAAGGCATTAACAATGCATTAGGAAGTTTATTTGGATCATATGGCGATTTAACAAAAGTGATTGAAGAAAAAGTGAAGTCGGTTATGGTTCCATATCTAGAAAACTATGATTACTCGAATTATATAACTAAATTAGACAGCGTAATGGTGGATGTTCTAAAGAATTCAGCATTAGAAAACAAAAAGTTATTAAGTAATTTCCAAGAATTAATGATACCTGCAGCAGAAAAAGAAATTAAGGTAACAGACCTATTTGATAAATGGAAAGAACATGTTGAACAAAATGTAGAAACAGATGGATTAGAAGTTGATTACGATGATGGACCAACGTATGAATATGTGGATGTTAGATTTGAAGTAGTTGAGGATGATGATAGGGATTGGAGTTCCTTTAAATATGCAACATTAGTATTTGAATGTGATCATGATGAAAAAATGAACTTTGCCATTAGATTATCTAAATGGAAGTCAGGGAAAGGTGAAGGATGGGACATGCAATATGATAATGTTCCTGATTTAAAATCTTTAAGAAATTTAAACTCATTTGAACTGCTATTAATGAAAATGAATCAAGATCGCACGCAAATAATTCTTGATGAAATAGATGACAGTGATTCCATCGTACCAGAAGAAAGACCAGAGTTATCTTATTAATAATAGGCAATTGGTACTGTACTTACCTAGCGATATTAAAGAGGGTTTTAAAAAAAGTACAGTACCAATTTAATAGGGTTCTAAAACTAAACAAAATAGTTATTTTAAAACGAAAGGGAGAATGAGAGATGTCTAATATCGAAAAGGCAAAAGAAATGTGGAAACAAGGTGCTATTGAAATAAATGCGGTCGATAAGAACGGTGAATCGTTAAAACAATATGATTCTGTAATAGCACATGATGGTTGTGAATGGAGAATCGGATGCATTAGGGGTCTGTGTAGCAATGGAACAGGATAATGCAACAAGCATTAGCGGACATCATATGGTATAGCAATTTCATTAAGTTAACTCGAGTTAACTAGGTTAACCATAGTTATAATAACGTTTTTGAATGCATTTAGGTTAACTAAAATAAGAAATGTCATTTCGGTAAACCTAGACAAAATGAACCCTTAATGTCCTATAAGTATCATTAGCGGACATCACAATACCCAAAATGGGTCTTTCATGTCCACTAACATACGAAATAACCCTTAAAATGAATGTCCGCTAATACTTATTGCGTGATTTGGTTCCATTGCTACACAGACCCCCATTACGTATAGCGCTATTGATGAAAACTTTGTAGCTCATTTTGAAGAGAGTTGGATTTCGTTTGAAGATTTGAATGAAGTTGAAAAATTAAATGCTGTAATTGCTTGCGAAGTGCTTGGATGGGAAAAGGTAGAAACTCATTGGGGGAAAGATGGAAAAGCGTTTCATGATATGCCAATAGAAAAATTCGATGCAATCAACTACGCGGCAATCGTCTTAGATCGTTTGGATGAAGATGACCGTGAAGTGAGGATTAAAAATGAAAATAGTAATTGGCAAGTTAACATAGATGAAAATGATTATATTGTTGAAGAAAAGTTTGGAATCGCTGTTTGTGCAGCAGCCGTAAATGCAGTTAGAGGCAATTAAGACAAAATTTTTATTTTAAAAAGCGAACGAAAAACATCATTGGATCCAATGAAAGTTCGTGATTTAATGAAAAGCCGTTATTTGAAAGGGGAATGAGTAATGAAGTTGCAAGACATAAAAGGAGATAAATCACTTTGGGAGAGAGCGAACATTGATGGTGTCGGTAAAATTCTTTTAGTTGAAGAGAGTTATTACGATGGGATTGTAGAGTGTATCGAAAAAACTAATGTGATCCATATGAACTTTTATAAGGTAATGTTTGCTTTTGGCGAAAATATAAAAGTCATAAGAGCGAAGAATCGATTTGAAGCAGTTGGATATTATTTGATGGAAGTCATGAAGTATGGGGATATACATGATGTTGTCGTTGAGGAAATGGAACCGACTGAAAAAGTTGAGTGGGAATGTATTGGATTCCCTGTTTATAAAACGTTAGAGGAGATTTATAAGGAGAATGAAACGGTTTGGTCAGATGATACACCATGCGTTGTGGTTGGCTTAGAAAACTAAACAAAAGAAAGCGAGGGAGTAGCATGGGTTACGGAAATAGAGGAATGGCATTTGAACAATTATTAAACATTACATGCAGAATGTACAAATCAGCAAATGTAGGAGTATTTAATAAGCGTCCTACACCGGTAAAAGTTATAAAAACAGATAAAAAAGGTAATATAACCAAAAGTGCATGGGGAAGCAAATCTACAGTAGATTATGACGGTGTGTATAAAGGAAGAGCGGTCTATTTTGAAGCAAAGTCTACAACAGAAACAACTCGGTTTCCATTAGATAATATAAGTAGGCATCAAATTGACTATTTAAAGGATACGCAAGACCAGGGAGCGATTTGTTTCTTTCTAATAGAATTCAGAACAGACCACGTTATTTATTTCGTTCCTGTTCAATTAGTAGCAGAATACTATGAAGCTATGTTATATGATGGTGGCCGTAAATCCATTCCGAGGGAAGAATTTGAAAAACATGCGTATGTAGTAGAAAGAACAGATCGTGCTCTCGTAGATTACCTGGTACATGTAGATAGATTAGATTGTCCGGTTTGCAGCTAATAGAAAGGAATGGGAATATGAATAAAAGGGAAATACGTATTGAAGTTCTCAATTTACAAGATAAACATTGTAAAGAATGTGATCGCCGTTATTCGACGCAAGGGGACTTTTGTTGGAGAGAATGTGAAATAGGGAAACGTATGAATCAATTAGGAATCTGTTTAGGTGGAAGATATGGATTAAAAGTAAAGAAGCAGAGAACTACAAAAGATTGGGATAAGCTTTGTGTAAAAGCAATAGCAATGAGGGAAACAGGAATGACATATAAATGTATAGCGGAAGTGTTAAAAGTATCAGAAGGTTCCCAAATTACATTGCAGTTGAGAAAGAGAGGTTTACTATAAAATTTCACATACCATATTAGAAAGATAAATAAAAAAACAATGAAATTAATAGTCCACATTCAGAGGGCGTTGATTATGCATAGGAAAGTAATTCTTCCTATATATAATTCAGCGTCCTCTTTTTATATAAGAGGAGGAACCTGGCTAATGAAAGATTTAATGGAGCAGTATATAGAAACAAGAAAAGAGTTAGAACAATCTAAGGTGGGCGCAACAGAAAAAGACATTAGTATTATTAATGGAATGATTAGCGATATTAACTATGCTCTGGAATGGATGAGCACTGCTAAACAGCCGGATAAAAAAAGAGGAATTGAACGTAGAGCAGCGTATGAGCGTGAGAAGCCGTGTGACCCATTACTAATGCAAAGATATATGCGTAGTACGGTAATGCCATGCTATGAATGGGATACAGAAGTAAAAGAAAGTGTTATTTCTGAATGGGATCGTATACAACTAGAAGATGCATTATCAACATTAACAGAAAGAGAAAAGGAAATATATGTAATGTCTAGAGGGTATGGATTTACACAGGATAAAATTTCCAATTATTTGAAAGTGAAAAGAACTACTGTTCAAGAATATTTAAAAAGAGCAGATAAAAAGATTGGCGAACGTCTAAGTGGAAGTTTATTTTGCATATGTTAGTATTTCTTTTTTGAAAAAAATGTCGAAATTTGTCGTCATAATGCCCCCTATATATGAATAGCCGAAACCAGTTCTTGTAGATGAGTGATTGAGTGAACGTATAGCGTTGCTCTTCCTTATTTGCAAGACGATTTAACTCTGTATGCATTTCTTGATTTCAAAACGTAATAAGAATAGTCTTCAAAACTTTATTAATTTAAACGGTCTAAACGGAGGAGAGCTTCTGTTCTCCTTTAAATTGATACCTGCCTATCTATAGGGTGTCAATTTAAAGGGGTACGGAAATACCTCATAAATTAAAAGGTTCCTGAGAGAAATTTTACTTCTCTCCTAGCCACTGACGTAAGACGCGTAGTCAAATTAGAAAATTATAAGAGTGCGGTGGCTGTGAGAGGAATAAAAGTGAATGAGCATCCGTGATGGGTGCTTTTTTCTTTGTTATATAGAAATTACATATTAAACACGAATCTTAACAATATGGACATATGACTAGGAGGGGAAATAATGTGCTGCAGTTATTTTTGTAGCATCTTATTTGTTGTTACGGGAAGGTAAGCGCAAACGTGTTGCATTTAATTAAATAGAAAACACGAATAGCCCAACGACGGCTTTGATTTTAAAATCGTTTCCGTTGGGCAATAACATCCAAAATCCGGATATAGTATGTACATATTCACATGCTACTTTCGAAGCGCGCTTCTTATTCGTGAGCGTTTCAAGAAGACACAAAGGGTTTTATATTACGGCGCCAACCTTTTTCCCTACTTTGCATACTATCGTTATTAACAGAATTTCATAGTTTTATACGTGAGGTGATACAAGGGGAAGCAGAATTATTAAATGATTTAACAAAAGAGTTAAAGACACGTGTTTTATCTGGTGCAGTTACATGGGAGTTAATTAATGCTATTGTATTGGATCGTTTAGAGAGAATACCAGATAAAACAAAAATGAATGAATTTGGTATAGGGATGTATGGTGTTAAATGGGAAGATGTTATTTTGAAACCATATGCAGCACTAGATAATGTTATTGGTGTTAATGATGCTCATCTTATTAGCGGCCTTTCTCCTGGTCATATAAAGAATATATGTGCAGCAGGTGCTATTGAATCTAAAAAGATTGGTGGAACCTGGGTGATAAATAGAGAGCGGTTTGAAGAGTGGTTCCAGTGTTCATGTAAAAACAAAACAAACTCAACACAAACCAAATATTGTAAGAGGTGATAATAGTGCCAAATGTACAATATACTGCTCATGTAAATAATGAAAGTAAAGATGCTACAGAATATGTAAATGCACTAGCTTATATATCTACATTTTTATTAGCTTGTTCTGATCAGAAGGTTATTGATAAATTGTTAACTCAATCCAATGAAAAAGAATCTGAACTAATTAAAGGTATTTTGAGTGGATTGCAACTGCGTTTGTCCGAAAACTAGTGTCTCAAAAACAAAACATTATGAGACACTTAATATATGGGGCTTGAATCCTATTAAAATGGTATAGAAAATGTCTCAAAACTATGTCTCAATTTATAATTGAATTTGAGACAGGAATTTGATACACTGTTTATATCAAATAACAAGGGATGATGGTGCATGATATTCGGATATGCAAGGGTTTCTACTAAAAAACAAAATTTAGATATGCAATTAGATGAACTAAACCGATATGGTTGTGAAGAAATTGTAACAGAAAAAGAAAGTGGAGCTAAAAAGGACAGAAAAGAGCTTCAATTACTACTTAGCAAACTTCGCAAAGGTGATACATTGGTTGTTTACAAATTAGATCGCTTAGGAAGGACCATGCACCAGTTAGTTAATTTATTGCAAGAATTTAATGATAAGGAAATTCACTTTGTTTCTATTAAAGATGGAATTGATACATCTACTACAATGGGAAGATTCCTATTCCATATATTCGGTGCAATGGCTGAAATGGAACGTGAGGTAATTAATGAACGCGTTGTTAGTGGTGTAGCTGCTGCGAAAGAAAGAGGAAAACAAGGCGGACGAAAACGCGCACATACTCCAGAACAAATTGAGGGTATGATAAAAATGGTTGAACAAGGGTTACCTAAAGTTGATATCTGTAAGATGTTCAATGTTTCAAGGGCGACTTTATATAGATACATAAATGAAGAAGAGAAAAATACGAAAAATTTAAAGTAGCGAATCCGCTGCTTTTTTATTTTGTAAAGGAGAGCATTTCTGATGAAACAGTATTTTATTAGATCTATAGGTGATTGGCGTGAGAATCAGAAAAGCAATTGGATTAAAAATAATTATGAAACCATGAAAGATCACCCTTGGTTTATCGATATAGAAGATACAGAATTAATGAAGTCTGCTAAACATTTTGTTGAAATGGGTGTAATGCATCCATATTTTAATAGAGTGTAATCTTATAAAGCGATTAGCGTGAGGTGGTGTAAATGGAAGAAGAAAATATAAACGTTCCTACATGCTCTGTTTGTAATGAGCCTTGCATGTGGACATTGAAAATGCCATTAACTATTACTCATTTTGATAAAACATATATCCGTGAAGCAAATACGGATAATGCTCATATATGCATTGAGTGTTTAGAGAAGGAAGTGCAAACAATTGGATAAGGGGGCAGGTGTTATGTAATTATGGCCAGACAAAGAAGTCCAGACCGTGATAAAGCGTATCAACTATTTAAAGAACATAATGGCGATATTACCAATCGTAAAATTGCAGAATTGTTATCTACATCCGAAAGAACTGTGAATGAAAAAACAGTAGGAGGATGGAAAACGAAAGATAAATGGATACAGCAATTAAATGGAGTACTCCATAAAAATGAACGGAGTACTCCGAAGAAAGATGCGGAGTACTCCAAAAAGAAACCAGGAGCACCTAGAGGTAATAAAAATGCTATAAACAACCGTGGTGGAGCTAAAAAGGGTAATAAAAATGCCGCTGGTAATTCTGGTGGTTCTGCTCCACTACGTAATGATAATGCTGTAAGTCATGGTCTATATAGAAAGTATTTACCACAAGAAATATATGATCTGAAAGAAGAATTAAAAGAAGCAGTTAACAATGATTCATTATCAATCATTTGGGAAAGTATTATGCTGCAGTACACTCAAATCATTCATGCTCAACGTATTATGTTTGTTAGGGATAAAGAGGACATGACAAAGGAGCTAAGAAAGAAAAAGCTTACCGAAAGTGGTTTTGAGGAAGAATGGGAAATTCAATTCGCTTGGGATAAGCAAGCTAGTTTCTTAAATGCTCAATCTAAAGCGATGACAACATTAGTTAATCTTATTGAAAAATACGATAGGTTAGCCAATACAGAGGAACAAAAACTACGTATTGAGAAACTCAAGAAAGAAATCGCAGCTATTAAAATTGATGGTGAAACCAATCAGAATACAGAGGACTGGAAAGAGTCGCTTATGAAGATAGCAGAACGCAGACGCAAGCAAAAGGAAGCTGAAGCTAATGAGTAATACAGCTTTTACTGAATTTATGGAGATCATAGATGTTTATTGGGATGATCCAGTGGCGTTTGCTGAAGATATGCTCGGTTTTTATCCAGATGAATGGCAGAGAAAAGTTCTTATGGATTTGGCACAAAGTCCAAAAGTTTCTGTTCGTTCCGGTCAAGGTGTTGGTAAAACAGGACTTGAATCAGTAGTTGTTATTTGGTTTCTCTGCTGCCGGCCAAACCCAAAAGTTATTTGTACAGCACCTACAAAGGAACAATTATTTACTGTACTTTGGGCTGAAATAGCAAAGTGGTTAGAAGGCAGCGCTGTTAAAAACCTTCTTAAATGGACTAAAACAAGAGTTTACATGATTGGTAGTGAGGAACGTTGGTTTGCTACTGCTAGAACTGCAACTAAGCCGGAGAACATGCAGGGTTTTCACGAAGATTATATGTTATTTGTATGTGATGAAGCTTCTGGTATAGCAGATCCTATTATGGAAGCTATACTCGGTACTTTATCTGGTGCAGAGAATAAATTGTTTTTATGCGGAAACCCAACAAGAACAAGCGGTGTTTTTTATGATTCTCATAATCGTGACAGAGATTTATATAAAATACATAAAGTCTCAAGCCTAGATAGCCCTCGTACAAGTAAAGACAATATAGAAGTATTGAAAAAGAAATATGGTGAGGGTTCAGATGTTTGGCGTGTACGTGTACTTGGTGAATTTCCTAAGGCAGAAGCAGATGCTTTTATTCCACTAGAAATTGTAGAGCAAGCAGCATCTTGTAAAATAGATCCTACTGGTGAAACACTTGATTTAGGTGTTGACGTTGCCCGATTTGGTGATGATGAAACGGTAATTGCTCCAAGAATAGGGAACAAAGTATTTAAATTATTAACTCATTATAAGCAGGATACAATGGAAACTGCTGGCCATGTATTGAAACTAGCTAAAGAATACATGGTAAAGTACAAACAGTTAAAGAGAGTAGATATAAAGGTTGATGATAGTGGCGTTGGTGGTGGTGTTACGGACAGATTAAGAGAAGTTATTAAATCTGAACGATTACCATTCAAAGTATATCCAGTTGTTAATAACGGGAAGCCACTTGATGATGAGCATTATGATAATGCAGGGGCAGAAGGTTGGGCCGTTGTAAGGGACATACTAGAAGAAAATATGAAAGCATTTATACAAGGTGAAGAACCTACAACGGAGATTCCAAACGATGAAAAAATGATTTCTCAATTTTCTAGTCGTAAATACAGAATAACAAGCAGAGGTAAGATTGCTTTAGAGCGAAAAGAAGAAATGAAGAAACGCGGATTGCAATCACCCGATAGAGCAGATGCTATAGTTCTAGCCTTCTATAAACCAAAAGTAGTTATGGGTGGAAAGGTTAAAAGAGTGTAGTCGGACATTAATTGTTCGGCTATTTCTTTTGCTCTTTATTAATAGAAGAAAGGAGGATATACAAACGATATGAGCGATAAGAAAACCATAAAGAATGTAAAAGTATTCGGAATTAACAAAGCTGCAGACGACCCAAAGAATAAGGAAGACAACAGCAAACAAATGGCAGTTGACCCATTTGCACAAATATATGGCGATAAGGGATTGATTAAACCTCCTTATGATATGAAAGTGCTGCTTGATATAAAAGAAAGCAATCCTATTCATTCTGCTTGCATTAGCGCAAAAGTGGATGATATTGCTGGTGTTGGTTTTGACTTTGCTCCTTTTGAAGAAGTAAAAGAAGCAGCGAGCCAGGAGCAATATAAAAGCTTAAAAGACTTTATGCGGAATTGTAATCCAGAAATGACAAGCTCAGAGATTATAAGGGCCGTATGGGATGATTATGAAACAGTCGGATGGGGCATTATTGAAGTCGTTCGTAATAACAAAGATGAACCGTCAGAACTATACCATATTCCAGCTCATACGGTTCGTGCTCATAAAGATAAAGTACGCTTTGCTCAAATTGTAAATAACAAAGAGCGTTGGTTTAAAAAGTTTGGTTATCCGGATGATTTTCGTCTTGTTGATGGTAGGGAATTAAATGCAGAGGATATTGCAGAAAACGGAACAGAAAAAGCTGGAGAAGTAATTGTTATTCGTAAATTCGGTTCTCGCTCTTCTTATTATGGGATACCTAATTACGTTAGTTCTATAGGTTCGATAGTTGGCTCTCAAGCGGTAAGAGATTACAATATTAACTTTTTTACAGGCAAGACTATTCCAGATGCTCTGCTATTCCTTGAGGGAGTCGATGAAATAGATGAGGGAACAGAAAACGAACTAAAAGCGTTTTTCTCTGCAGAAACTAAGGGTGAACATCATAAGTTGGCCGTAGTTCCTGTTCCACCAGGAGCAACAGCTAGATTAGAAAAAGTCAGTCCAGACGTAAAAGAAGGTAGTTTCCGTTTATATAAGCAGGATAGCGCAATGGAGATATGTGTGGCCCATCGTGTACCGCCTTATCGTATCGGTTGGGCTATGACAGGTTCATTAGGACAAACAACTGCTAAAGAAATGAACGAGATGTACAAGCGTTCTATTATTGAACCTGGACAAGAAATATTAGAGCATCGATTAAATAATCAATTGTTCTGTGTGTTCGATGAAATACTAGACGGTTTAGATTGGCATTTCAAATTAAATGAAATTGATACGGATGACCGTGAAGCAGATTTAAAGTATGCAAAAGACAGTTATGAGGGTGGAATATTAAAACTGAATGAGTCCCGTAAAGTAGTAGGTTATGAGCCTGTACCAGAAGGGGATAAATTCTTTGATGGTAAAACCGAATCTTCTCCGCCTGAACCAATTGCAAAAGCTGCAGACAATGAGCAAGAGAACATAATTGCTATTAATACATTTAGGGAAAAGCATGAAGAAGTAGAGAAAGCTATGCAAAAGAAGGTAGCAGATTTTTTTCCGAGCAGGGAAAACGGCTCTTAAACCTGCTTCCCGTAATTCGTATTAATAAAGCAGATGAAGAGATTGATCTTGTAATTGCAGAAGCAGAAGTTGATGAATTTCTGGATAGTGTGGATTGGGATGAAGAACGACAAATGTTTGTTGATGAAGTCACCGCCACTCTACAGGATGATGTTACAGAGTTTGTACAAAGTACCATTGCATCAAATGGTTTAACTTGGATGGTATTAGATCCAATTGGTGACGTTGCTGCAAAATGGGTTGCTGCTTATGCTTTTGAATTAGCAAAGGGAATTCATGAAACTACTAAAGATAGATTAAGGGAAGTAATGTTAAAGAATCTTAGTGATGGAATGGGTGTCGATGCACTAAGTGTTTCTATTGCAGATGTAATGTCAGAAGCCAGTAACTATAGAGCAATGTTGATTGCGCGTACAGAAACAACGTATGCGATGAATTACGGCAACTTAATTGCTTATAAAGGTGCAAATAGAAATACAAAGACGTGGCTTACAGGAAACGACGAGCGTGTTTGTAAAGAATGTGGCGGTTTACATGGTGAAACGGTAGATATTGATGAACCATTTAACAATGGAAAGATGTGTCCACCAGCTCATCCTCATTGCCGCTGCACTATGATTTCAGAAGAGTAACAGAAATAAACCTATTGATTGGGGTTTCATCGTCAAAACGTATAAGGCTTTAAATTGGCTGTTATGCGTTTTGACAGTGGAACCCCAATATTTATAGGGAAGGAGGTAAAACGGTGGGATATGAACTAAAAAACGCCGAGATTAGCTATATTTCATTAGTTACAAAAGGTGCGAACGGTCGTCAATTTGCCATTATGAAGAGTGCAACTGCTAAACAACCTAATATATCGAAACAAGTTCCAATCCTTAAAACGGAGGAAGAGAAGCAACTTGTTACAGGCGTTGTATATGAACCGGATGTTGAAGATTCGCACGGGGACAAAATGACCGCAGAAGAAATTGAAAAAGCTTCACATACCTTTATGGAAAATTACCAACACATCGACAAGCAACATGATGAAGTTGCTGGTAAAGGGACAGTTGTTGAAAACTGGATTGCTAAAAGTGATATGACATTAGGCGAACAAGAAGTAAAAGCCGGAACATGGCTTATGACTGTTCGTGTTGATGATACAGAAACCTGGGAAGAAATCAAAAAAGGTGAAGTAACCGGCTTTTCAATGGGGGGATTCGGTGAACGTGTAGAAATCGCAAAAAATGATGATTTTACCCATGAAGAAAAAGGATTTATCCGTAAAATGTTTGATTTCATCAAGGGTGAAACACACAGAATCGAAAAAGGTGAAGTGAAGGACCGTTTTATCGATGGGAAACAAAATCGTGATTTACGTGCTGTTTTTGATTTGTTCGAAGATGTGTTCTATTGGGAGATTTGGGAGAACAATCCCGATATCGACCGTATGACAGCTGCACTTGATGATATGAAGGAAGTACTTGCTTCTATTAAAGGTGGATATACCATCGCTAAAGCAGACGATAAAACGCAAGCAGAAAGCATTGTACTAGAGAGTATTAAAAAAGCTGGGAAAGTGTTATCCCAAAAGAATCATGCGAAATTAGATGAAGCATTGGCTTTAATTAGCGAAATAAAAGAAGCTGCTTCACCAGAGGAGGAAGAAGAAATGAAGGTAGAAGACATTGCAGAGATTGTTAAACAAGCAGTAGAACCACTAGCAACTAAGTTAGACAAGATTGAGAAACAAGTGAATGGCGAGGAAGTTCCAGGTGATAACCCTACACCAGAAGAGCAAACAGACGCAGAGAAAATTGAGGGTATGATTCAAAAAGCTTTAGAACCAATTGCAAAGCAAATCGAGGATATTGGTAAAACTGCTTCTATCCGTAAAGGTTTAGATCCAGATGAAGAACTTACACCAGGACAACAACAAATTAAAAAATCTAAATGGGCAGGATTAAACCTGTAAGGGGAGGATTATCACTATGACAATGACTAACACAGAATTATTAGCTCATATGGAACGAATTACAAAAGGCGCTATGACAACAGGAGGGACGGCTGCTGGATTATTAAACCCAGAACAAAGTAAAGAGTTCTTCCGTATGGCATTCGATACAACACCATTCTCACAATTACACCGTAAAGAAATGCGTAAGGCAAAACAAGGTGAATTAGATAAAATCGCAATTGGTGGCCGTATCTTACGTAAGAAAACAGAAAACAGTGATGATAATTACCGCGCAGGTGTTCAAACTTCTAAAATTGAGTACAATACAAAGGCTATTCGCTTACCTTGGGAGATTACAGAAGAATTACTCCGTGAAAATATTGAAGGTGAAGGATATGAAGATACTGTAATGGCTCTCATGTCTACTCAATTAGGTATTGATTTAGAGGATTTACATTGGAATGGCGATACAGAGTCTTCAGACGGAATGTTATCTATCAATGATGGATGGTTGAAAAAAATCAAGAAATCGAAAGAGTCTCATATTGTCGATCACGCTAAGTTAGTAACTGGTACAGGTGAAGCAGCGGCGGCGAACGGATTCGGAAAAGGTTCTATCTTTGCTTTATCTGGTGCAATGCCAAATAAATATAAAAACAGCAATCTACGTTGGATTATGTCTCCAAGCCGTAGAGAAAAATGGATTGAGTATTTAACAAATCGTCCTACTGGCGCTGGTGATGCTGCACTACTTGGAGCAGGGGATCAAGTTAATAAACCAATGGGATACGGAATTGTTACAGTTCCATCTTTAGAAGACGATGTTATTATTCTTGCAGATCCTAAAAACTTCATTGCGGTTAATACATACGACACTCGTGTTCGTAAAACTACAGAAGGTAAATCTGCAGTAATGGAAGATAAACGTTTCTATGTAATTCACTTTGATGATGATGCTGTAGTTCAAGAAATGGATGCAGTAGCAATCCTGACAAACATTCCAGATACGTTTGGCGCTTAATAGCCAGGCGTATTTTTTATGGAAACAAACTCTTTGTTATTAGGGTTTTGAATGTATACTTTTTTAATAATTTCTTGTTTTTAATGGGAAATGAGATGGAATCAATAAAACCAACAAAACGAATGTAAACTTTCATAGATTAGTTTACATTCGCGAAAGGGGTGTTAATTATGAAAGTAATTGCGCTGCGATTAGGTGGCACTTACACCGCTTATGGACAAAAGTTTAAGAATGGCCAAGAGGAAACAGTTGCAAATGATAAAGCTGATTACCTCGTAAGTACTGGGCATTTTGAACTTGTAAGAGAAGTCGATAAGGTTGATAAGAAGGAGAAAGATACGTAATGGATATTATCGTGCAGGACATTAAGGACCGCGTAAATGTGCAACGAATGCCCGATACGGTTATTCAAGAACTAATAGATTACTATGCAGTTATCACAAGGAAGTATTTAAGAGTCAAGCCAGCTAATCCGATGAAAGAAACCATCCGGACAAGTAAATTGGCTTGGCTTTCTTTTTCTGCTGAATCTGTAGCAAAAGTAATACATGTTAGTTCTAAACAAGATATGACCGATTCTATTACTGTAGATGGACGAATTGTTTATGGCTTATCTGAAAATCAGTTATATGAATTCGAATATGCGATACAAGATTATGATGATCTGCAGGTGCTCATGAGGAAATGTATTATCGATTTGGTTATTTCTGCAGTAGTTCGTGCTAACTTACAACGAAAGGGCATGAAGACTTCGGAAAATATCGGGGATTATTCGTACCAGATTAGCCCAGAAACGTTAGATGAACCTGCTACGAATAATAAGATACTTAATGGTTTAAAAGCGTTTAGAGCAAGAGTTAAGCCGGTAATGGCTATATGAGTATGTACTTTGTTGATGATATGGATGATTTATATATTCATGAAGTAGTTGTAAAACGAAAAACAAAAAAGAAACAATCCTCTGGTAATTATGCAGAAGTTGAAGAAGACATTTATGAAAATATGATTTGCCGCGTAACTACTAATTCTGCTGCTGATAATGAGAGATTTAAGCGTGATAAACAAAATTTCGATACAACTTTTAAGATATATGCACCTGCTTCTTACAAAATTAAGCCTAATGATCGTATTCATTTTAAAAATGAAGAATTAGGCGTTGATTATACGTTTGAAGTAAAAGGAGAACCGCGTAATCCTGCATTTATGAATCATCACATTGAGATTTATTGCGAAAAGGTGTGATTCTATATGGCTAATTCAGTAGAAGTTGAGTTCTCAAGCAATATGGAGCAAGTAAAAACACAAATCAATAATATGTGTGTCGAAAAAGTAACCGGTGCTACAATCCATTTGCAAAATCAAGTTAAGAAAACTCTTACAGGTAGTCGTAGTGGTAAACAATACAAAATACCACATACAAGCCGTAAATATACCGCATCCAAACCAGGCGAAGCTCCTGCTGTTCGTACTGGTGATTTATTAAACTCTATTAAGTACAACATTAAAAGGTCGCAATCTGAGGTATTGGGCGCAGTAGGAAGTGACTTACAAAAAGCAATATGGCTTGAAACTGGTACGAGTAATATAGAAGCCCGTCCATTTCTAGTAAAAACGTTTGAGAAAGAGCGCAGAGAACTGAAAAGGCAAATGGGAGGGTAATTGTATGTCTAATGCTATTGCAGCTATTAGAATGCTTGTAGAGAACGATGAAATAATAAAAGCTAATCTATCAGAATACGGTGAAGACGAGGACAAAGGCCCTGCTCTTACATTCCAAACTGCGCAAGATGATATGGACATGCCTTATGTAGTTATGAGCATCGAAGCGAATAATCCGGATGATGTTGAAATTATAGATCGTATGATTCTGAATTTCGATGTGTATTGTGATAATGGTGATTATGATAAGGCAGATTTAATTGCTACACGTATTGTTAAGTTACTAGATAGAGTAGTTGGTTTAAAAGATGATGGGATACTTTCTATACATCGTGCAGGTAGTATTCCTGTACCAGATGAAGACCCATCTATCATTCATATAAACGCTAAATTTCTTGTCCGGACTATGCAAACGGACTTGTATTAATTTAATAAGGGGGTAGAACCAATGGCTTGGAAATTAATTAATGGTGTCCGTGAAGGGACTACTGATAATTTTGTTATCGGTCCTGGTGTCATTTACAAAAACTTTAAAAGTATTAAAGATTTAGGTGAAATGGTTGGGGCAACAACTGGCGGAACAAAAGTCGGTTTTGATCGAGAATACTATGATGCAGATATTGATGGTGTACTTGGTAAATTAGTACGTGGTAAATGGCTGTTAAAAGATGAACCACATGTTGAGGTAACACTTGTGGAATTTACGAAAGAAAATCTGCAGTTAGCTTTACCTGGGATGACGGTAGATAGCACTACAGAAGCGGATTACGATATTATGAAACCTTCAAATGATATTCCGGATTCAAATTACCATGATATCGCACTAATCGGTATGATTTCGGGTAGTGAATCACCTGTCATTTTCGTAATTCGTAATGCAATGGTAGTTTCATCTATTGAGGTTGATTTAAAAGATGGTAAGGGGACAGTTGGTTTGAAATGTAAGTTTATTGGTCATTACAGTGAATCTGCACCATCTACGCCACCGTATGAAATCTACTTACCGAAGAAAAAGAAAACAACAACGCTAAAAGCACCGGCTACCGTATAAATGGTAGTCGGTTTTCTATTACATAAAACAAGCTAAATGCTAAAAGGAGAGAATGAAATGAAATCTATTTTAGAAAAAATGATGAATACCGGTACAGAAATTACTATTTTAGGTGAACAAGTGACAATGCGTCGATTAAATGTAACGGACGTTTGGCGATTTGCTAAAATCATTTCTAAAGTTGGACGCCACGCAATAGCTGATTTCGCAGAATTTGGTAAATCTAAAAACGAAATGGATGAATTAACTAAGGCTGCGGAGTCTCTTCCAGAAGAGGAAAAGCAAAAGCAATTAGCTGCACTTAAAGAACACAAAAGTCAAAAGGGTTTAGAGTTTGCTTTACGTGTCTTAACAATGATTCCGGCTTGTGAGGATGATTTCACAGAGTTCTTTGCAAGTTTACTGAAAGCTAAGAAAGAAGAATTTTGCCAACTACCTCCCGAAGCAATGGTTTCTGTTATTCAAGGATTACTAGAAAGTGAAGACTTAATGACTTTTTTCAACCAAGTGCAGGGACTAGTGAAAGTTCAGAGCGAGAAATGGAGCCAATCAGCAGCAGCTCCGATTCAAGCCTAAACGAAAATTCAGATGAATATTTAGAGGAAGCCGAACAAAATATGTTACGTGCTTTCGATAAGATCCAAAAACGGTATGGATGGACAGATGATTATGTCTTATCAATACCGTATTCGCGTTTAATGGACCTGTTTTCTTTAATTGCACGAGAAGAGCAGCAAGAAGAACTAAACGAGTGGAAGAAGATGGCTTTCATCGGCTTTCAAACTCGTCAGCTTGAAGAAGGTACTACCTTTAATGATTATCTTCAAGCCTTTGGACTCACTGACAACCAGGGCGATAAAGAATCGTCTTATGAAATGGGTGAAGTATGGACGAAAGAAGAATGTGAAGCGCATGTTGAGCAGATCATGGCCCACTTCCAAGAAGACGAAGACGATGAAGAATAAAATGGTTATCGGCCCCGGGAAAGGGGGTGCGTAAATGTTAGCTGAAATGTTCCAACTGTTCGGAACGATTGGTATTAAAGCAGAAGGTGCTTATAAAGATTTACAACAGTTTGAAGATCGAGTACAAAAGACTGCAAATGGAATGCATGATAAGTTCCAAAAAGCAGGGGAATCAATTAGCCATGTAGGTAGCAAGATGCAAGAAACAGGCGCTAATATGACCGCTGGTGTTTCATTACCTTTAGCTGGTATTGGTGCTGCAGCAGTTAAAGTAGCTTCTGATTTTGATACTTCTCAAAGAAACATCCAATCTTCTTTAGGTCTTACTGAAAAAGGTGCCGAAAACCTTGGTAAAATCGCAAAAGAAACTTGGAAAGATGGATTTGGCCAAAGTATTGAAGAAGTAGATCAATCCCTTATAAAAGTGTATCAAAATATGAAAGAAGTTCCTCATGAAGAATTAGAGGAAGCTACAAAGAGTGCTATGACACTGGGTAAAACATTTGATTCTGATATCAATGAAGTAACCCGTGGTGCAGGGCAATTAATGACTAATTTCGGTATTTCTTCAAAAGAGGCATTTGATTTATTTGCTGCAGGTGGACAAGAAGGGCTTAATTACTCAAATGAGATGTTTGATAATGTGTCCGAATATGCGCCGTTGTACAAACAAGCTGGCTTCTCTGCTAACGAGATGTTTACCATTATGGCGAACGGGACTCGTGATGGCAGTTACAATCTCGATTACATTAACGACCTTGTAAAAGAGTTCGGAATTCGTGTGCAGGATGGTTCAAAAGGTGTAGCTAATGCTTTTGCTGAAATGTCTCCCGAAACACAAAAAGTATGGGATAACTTCAATAAAGGTAAAGGAACTTCTGCAGATGTATTTAATGCTGTTTTAGGCGACTTAGGGAAAATGGATGACAAAGTAAAAGCCAATCAACTAGGTGTTGCAGTATTCGGTAGATGATAAGTTGTGCCGAATTAAAATCGCGGTATAAAGCAAAGAGGGTGCGAATCCTAATTTGAACCGAAGGCTATGCAAAGTATGGCCAGGGGCAGAGCATAGAGGGTGAAAAGATATAATCCCTCCACGAGACCGCGACACTAATAAGTGAAAACGTATGCCGAACCGAGGGTGAATTGACATCCTATTATGCGGAGGAATCCCCGGAAGTAGAGGATAAAAAGCCTTTACGATAACAAAATTGACAAAATGGGAAGACATGGGTGCTCAAGCTGTCTTAGGGCTTAATGATGCAAATGGTGCATTAGGTGATGTTGAGGGCACGATGGGCAAAATGCAGAAGACGCAGCAAGAAGCCTTTGGTGTTCGCTGGCAAAAGTTAATACGTACTACGATGGCATCATTAGAACCGTTAGGACAAGCTATCTTAGATATTGCAGAAGTGGCACTTCCTCCAATTATTAAAGCAGTAGAAGTTGCTGCAAAAGCGTTTAGCTCTATACCAAAGCCAATTCAAATTGGTATCGTAGCAATTTTAGGTATGGTTGCTGTATTAGGGCCACTAATTGCCATGATGGGATTCATGACAAGTGGGGTTGGTGCATTTGTTGGTTCATTTAGATTCCTAGTACCAGTATTATCTAAGGTTCCTTTATTATTTACGGGTATATTAAAACTCGGACCTAGATTAATTGGTATGTTCGGAATGATAGGAAGAGCAGTAGCGTTCCTAGGTAGTACTGCATTTGCTGGACTTTTAAAAGTAGGGCCTAAACTTATCGGGATGTTTGGTGCGATAGGTAGGGCGCTCGCTATACTTGGACGATCTGCAATGACATTACTCATGAATCCCTGGACAATAGCAATACTTGCTGTTGTTGGCTTAGTGTATTTAATTTATAAGAATTGGGATGACGTTGTTAAATACACAAAACAAGCCGTGAAATGGATAGGTGATGTATGTTCTAAAGGGTGGGATGCAACCGTAAAAGGTGCAAAAACCGCTTGGAATGGGTTATCTAAGTTCTTTTCTGGCTTCTGGGAAGGCACGAAGAAAGTCTTCCATGCATCCGTTTCATTTCTAGGTAAAATCCTAGAGGGTGCATGGAAAGGTATTACTGCAGCAATAAAGTGGCACATCAATACTTGGAAAAAAATATTTGAATTCGGATGGAATGCTATTAAATTCATTTTTAATGGTGCTTTAAATATTTTAAAAAGCGTTGTTAAATTCGCTTTAGAAGTTATTAAGAATGTAATTTCATTTTATATAAAAGCGTACCAAACGATTTTTAGAGTTGGGTGGAATATCATTAAAACGATATTCACTACTGTCCTAAACTTTTTGAAATCGTTTGTTCGTGCTGCCTTTGATTTTATAAAAAATGTGATTTCTACAGTGATGAATGTTATAAAAACAATCATTTCTGCAGCATGGAATTTTATAAAAACAGTATTTGTTACTGTATTGAATTTCATTAAAACCACTGTTCAAAATGCATTCAACTTTATTAAAAATATAATCATTACCGTAATGAATGCGATTAAAAATTTCATTCAATCGGCATGGAATTTTATTAAGGATACGATCATTGGAGCAGTTCGAGCTTTCGTTAATTTCGTAGTTGATAATTTCAATAAGATTAAAAATACAATTTTTAGTGTTGTTGGGGCAATTAAAGATTTCATAGTTAATAATTTCGCTACGATTAAGAAAGTTATTACCGGCACTTTTACAGGTATTGTAGATACCGTAAAAGATGTCTTCAGTAAAGTAGGCTCCATTGTAAAAAATGTAGCAAAAGATGCAGTGAACTGGGGAAAAGATATCATCGCTGGTATTGGTGAAGGTATGGCTGCAATGGGTGGCTGGGTAGCTGATAAAGCAAAAGGCGTAGTCAGTGGAATTCCAAAAGCAGTTAAAAAGTTCTTTGGTATTCGAAGCCCTTCACGCCTAATGATGGAATTTGGTGGATTTATTACAGAAGGTCTAGGTGTAGGGATGGAAAAAATGATTCCTGCAGTAGACAGAGCTTCTGAATTGCTAAACAAAGCAGTGGTTCCACCTAAGCCAATGAAACTAGTAACCGATGTATCTACTCAAATCGGACAAATGGGAGCACGTTCAGCTGATTTAATCGGTAAAACTGCACATCCATTTTCTGGACAAACCCATGTTGAGAAGAACACGGATAAAGGTGTTACGATTCAAAATGCTACTTTCAAAGTTGCTGTTGAAAAACTACAAAATGCAGAAGACTTTGTGAAAATGAGAAAGCTGCTACAAAACGTAGTTGCTGATGATCTAATGGGAATGGCGGTGCGAAATGTATGAGTATATTAAAAACATTGCATAGAAGAGCTGGCTCATACCATCTCTTAGGGGATGCAACAAAGTTAAAAAACACAATTCAATATACCATTAATTTCTCATGGCCAGGGACATATAACTTTTCATTTATGTCCCAAGTTCCTATTGGCTCTGATGGCATGTTACCAGATAAATATTTTATTGTTCGGGTAAATGGTATTGAGAGATTTAGAGCAAGAGGTGCTTATGACTGGGAAGCCAGGGAAATCTTTGTTGGTGCAGGGCCACAGACAATTGAATTTACAACAAGTGGTTATGGTTCTTCTGATGTAGCGTATATACGAGATGTTCATTATTATGCATTTGGACATGTACCTAATATCGAAAAGATTGAACAAACAAAATTGCCGAAATCACTAGACGGCTTAAAAAATTATAATGTTATGCATGGATATCCGCGCTTCCAAAGTGCTGGAAATAAAGGTTGCGAAGTAGAATTTACTGTTTTATTCAACGATATCAGTCACTGGCGTGATTTCATGAGAGAAATATATCGTCCTCATATTATCACCGGCGATTATGGTACGTATGGGGGTATTATTCCACCGAATGAAGTAGATGCAATACGAAAAGGAACGCTAGTAATAGCAAAATGTAAATTAACATCTATGTCACAAGCAGGTATTGGAGTTGATGGAATATGAGAGAAGGATCTATTTCTTTAATTAGAATGTTGGGGAGCTATTTCCAAGTTGGGAATAACTCCCCTAATTTAATTGTTTATATGAAAAAAAGGGACTCTTCTTCTTATGTACAAGTACAACACCGTGTAACCGGCTTAGAAGTGCAGGAGAATGCAGACCAGTTTGCTAGTACATTTACTATTACCTTCGCAAATGAATATGGGGAAATGGCTCCGGATAACTGGTATGGTAAGTTTTCTTCTATTCAAGAATGGTTCTATAACAGTGAGGTAACAAATACAAACCAGCTATATCCACAGACTGAATTTAAAGTGTCTATTGGTTACGGTAACGAAGCTTTACCATATATACATGGTTTTGTATCTGATGTAAAAGTAAATGCCGAAAGCGGTACGATTTCAGTAACCTGCACAACGTCTTATAAAAAGGTTCTTCATAAGTCGGTGATTCCAACACCTGGATCAGATGAAATTGTTGCACCAACCGGTAATGTTTATGATGTAGTGAAATTTTTCTTTGAAAAAGCAGGAGTTACACTGCACGGCAGCGGAGTAAATATTCCTGGTACCAATCAGAGCTGGATTGTTGAAGGAGCAACAGGAAAGAGATTTCAAAAATGGGATGAGATTGTTCGCGACATTATAGATACAACATTCCATTACATTAAACACGAACCAGATGGCAGTTGTACGTTTATGAAAATGCCAGACTATGCAATTAACGAACCTGCAAAGTTTAGCTTTAGAGAAGGCGAGAACCTTATTTCATTAGATATGCAGCTAACGGACCAGGATATAAGTAATAGCATAGTTGTTAAATGCGGAGACTACGCAAATGGATTTCTTAATTCGTTTCTATTAAAAAATGTATCGCAGGGTGATTTACGAGAGGAAATGATAGAAGTTCCCTGGGCCACAACATTCTTTGCAAGAAGAGCAGTTGCTGCAGCTTATCATTTAAAAGCAATTCAGAAGTTCAGAACATTAACAGTTGCAGTCGTTGGGGATCCACGGATTCAATTATTTGATGTGGTTTCTGTTTTCAATAGAGATTCTGGCCAACAGTGGAATTACTTTGTTAAAGGTATTAATACAATGGTATCTGCAGATGATGGATTCTATCAAACTTTAGATTTAACAGTTAACTATGGGTATGAACCTGCTCCATATACAGATATAACTGGTATTACAGTAAACATTGATACGCTACGATTAAAACTTTGGGATTGGGATTTAGAAGATGGCGACTTATTAAATATTTATTGTAATGATAAGTTAGTTGAAGAAAATTATTTCATCCGGAACAATCCAACATATGTTGATATTCCACTTGAGTATGGCGTGAATATTATCGTATTCGAAGCAGTTCGGAACCCTAAAGGGATTCTTACAGGACGTTTACAAGTACTAGATACGCAGAATAATATCTTATTTGATTATGGTTCTTTACCAGATTTATCATTTCCTCGGGTAAATCAAGATGCAAATCACTATTATATCCAACGACCAGCCAAAACGTGGTCTGTTACGAGGGTGAACTAGGGGTGATTCTATGATAATGCAAAAAAACTTATATGATCCTATTATGTATTTGATGAAAGGATTAATTGATAGACAAATATATACCGGTGGCAAACCAATGCCTGGTAATGACCCAAATGATGTATTTAAAGAAGGTATGACAGAAGGTTACACCCTCATTCGTGACGGTGCTCGTTTGTCTGCAGTCGATGGAGATAAATATCTGCACTATGATTTAGCTTTTAATGCACACGGTATGCTAGAAAAGGTTCTTGTCTCCCATAAAGTAACCGGAAAAGAGATGGAGATACAATTAATATACAATGCACAAAAGCAATTAGAGCGTGTGCAGCCGCGACTTCTTAATAAAGGTAGCGGCATACTATCCGATTTACCAATTCCCGATGTGTCGTAATGATGCACGGGAATTTTTTAATACAAGAAAAAGGGTGATTGCTCTTGTTTGAAACAACGTATTTAGCCGGTGGGCGATTAGATCCACCTTTTCATCCAACTAAAACAGAACCATTCATACCTGGTTTCATTATGGATTCTATATCATTTAAAACAGATGAAGTGAAATATACATTACCTGCAGATATGGAGATTTACGCAATTAGCGTTAGTTCCTCTATCTATGAATTAGATGATAAATGGGATTTAATCGTGAACGGGCAAACTATTTGCCAAGATATTTATACAAAGCGTCTTCCGGAAGGTATGCATTTTATGGTTTATAAAGCAGTAAAAGCAGGAGACACAATTGTATTTCGATTCCATAACCAAGGGATTCTTGATAAAACGGTATGGTTTGAATTGCACTTTTTAAGATAAGGGGGCGTACTCATGAGTTTTGCAGTTACCTACATGGCTGGTGGAAGATTTGACGCACCTTACTTTCCAACAAAAACAGAGCCATTTATACAAGGGCGAAGAGTTGGAATTCATGATGAGCTTCATGTAGATAAATTTTCATTACCATTCGAAACGGAAATGATTGCTTTTTCTGTTGCTGCTTCACATTACAGTGATACGGACTATTGGAATTTATTTATTAATGGCCAACAAGTATTTAAAGAGGTTTATGTAAAAGATGTGCCGGAGGGATTTAATTTCTCCGTTGTAAAACCAATACCTGCTAATGCAGAGCTAAAGTTCGAATACCACAATGCATCTGCAGAGAAAAAAGCTATATGGCTTAATTACCAACTATTAAGAGATTAGGAGCGTGAAATAGATGGCATACGTTGAAAAAATGTATACAGAAGGCGAATTCCAAGACGAAATTGTTAAATTGGTAATCGCTAACGGATGGAAGAAAGTAAAATCGTTTTTCAGAGCAGTTTATCCAGATATGGATCAGAAATCTGACGATGATACAAAGTTTGAATTCGGCATGAGTAAGCACATGCTAGTAAAGAACAATAGCGGTTCTATTTATGGAATTGCTCAAATTTCAAAATGGTCACTTAAAAAGACAGAGATAAAATACAACTTTACAAATGAAGAAGGCAAGAAAGCTTTTGCTGAAGACGGTAAAAAGCGCATGGAAAGTGGCAGAGATCGTTCTTGCTTTTATGTGTATATGATTGAAAAAGAGCCAAGTGTTGCTGATGAGGGTGTTCTTGTTCTCCCTTATGAATCTAGTAAATTTGAGAAAACATTATTAGATGTTGAATTAACTAAGATAACAGTTACTACAAGGGCCAATCCGAATGGTGTTGGTACTTACAAAGTTTACTCTTACGATGAAGCAGAAACACAAGTCATGATGTCTCCTTGGGTGAAAGTAACATTACGAAATACAAACTTACAAGGTATCGATGCTCAAACAAATTGGTGGCCCGATTCATTAGTTAGAATCAATGGTCAAGTTGATGAAAGTCGCGTTGTTTTGTTAATTCAAGCAGATAACACACCAGCTTTTGAAAATAATGTAGTTCCAGTTACGCCGCTTTATATGGGCCAATTAGAGAGCTATGCAAACGATGATACATTAGGTGATGCATTGTGGGCAGGAACGGCATTTGATACAGGAAATGAAGCTGCGTCACATAAATTTGATTTTAATGACCCGAAACCATATAGAAATGTAGAGTCCTATATGCCTGTTATGAAGTCCTATCCGCGTTCTCCAGGTAACGGTATCGATAACGTAATTATTAAACGTTCACGATTAGGAGCGAGGTACCAAGCTCATTATATTGCTTGGAATGTAGCGCCTAACTCAATGCCACCAGATCGTGTAGGGAAAGACGGTGGCCAATACTCACTATCATGGCAATCGCAGGACAATGACGAATACAAATATCAATTTAACCCGTCTGTTTACAGCAACAAAGTACATACTTCCCGTGCTTACATTGTCCATCCAGACGAAGGTGTACGTGGATATTTACCTTATATGATCCTATTGTCACCGCTAGGTCTGTTAAATGGCGATAGATTAAAAGTTAGAAAGAATACTTGTCCGGATACACATGACATTTACAAATTCTTCAATGTAGATGCTATTTCACCAATCACGAAAAGACCTGCTACAGCGTATCGTCCTGCTGGATTAGGTATTTTTGAGAAAATAGTATAAAGGAGTGTACATATATGTGGTTTGATAAAGTCGTATATTTACAAACATTACCGCAAGAATTAGAAAAACTATTTGCTGATAACGGTTGGAAACGAACTCTATTTTTCCAAATTAAGAGCGGTATTTCAAAATTTATCGATGTAAGGTTGTTTGAATCTTTAGGAAGTGATGGAGAACGTAGAAGATTCGGTATTGCCAATGCATATGATACTGCTGATTCTGATTTCACTGATAGCCGGTTTATTTCTGCAGATTCTCCACTTGGTAAATTAGGTATGGGTGATGGAGTGAAGAAAGACTTCTCCATTCCTGTTTTCCCTGTTCTTGGTCCTTCTGTAATTGTATATGTAAATGGGTTTGAGCAAGAGAAGAGTAAATATAAGGTGGATGCAACTACAGGAAAAGTAACATTCACTACTGCTATTGCGAAAGGCGATAAAGTAACATGCGAATACAGATTAGCTACCAACACATATGAGCCGAATAATGACATGCTGCTATTCACTTTCAATCGATATTTCATCGAAAAAGAGATCCTTTCCGGTGATAAATTAGGTGAATTAGGAAAAGGCGATGGAACGAAAAAGAACTTTGCATTCCCATTCCCTAACTTCGATGAAAGCAGAACCGTAGTTTACAAGAATAATATTATCGTTGACCCTAGTGAGTATTCTTTCACAGAAAAAGAAATTGTATTTAAAACTGCACCTGCAGCAGACACAACAATTAAGATTAGCGGTATTTATTTCTTATTACCAAAAGAAGACGGGACACTGGATGCATTAACCGCAAAAACAAGCTTTGATGTACAAAAGATGGAGAGCATTATGGGGGAAGTATATTCGACAATTAACTTTGTAAATCCATCCCCTTATACATCGATTAGTTTTACACCAGAGCAGCGTTTCTCTAAAGAATTGAATCGTGACTCTGTTGTTTATCTGTATGGAAATGCAAATAAAGACCGCATGGTTATGTTTATGCGTGTAGATCCAACACCTAATCCGGTTCGTGCCTTATTCGTACCGTTGTATATTGGAAAACTTTATACATTTGATGTTGCACCAAGAAAAAATATGGTGATTTTAAGCGGATGCAGACCTGGCGATCAGTTTTCATATTCTCCAAATAAGAAAATAGGTAATGCTCCACTTGATTACGGTTCTGATACATCGAACGGAAACGAAACAGTTCAATTATCACAATCAAGTACAGGAGCCATGTACCAACATCATTATCTAGCTTTCATTACTCATGATATGTCAGTAGATAGTGGACAAGGACGCTTTAATCCATCGGTTTATAGTGGTAAATATCATTTATCTCAAATTTATATTGTTCATCCAAACGATGGATATGTTGGAAAACTAGATGATGTTTATGCAGTTCATCCAAAGAATATCCAGCAAGCCGATGAGCTAGAAATTGAAAAAACAGTTGTAGATGAAGTACTTGGACAAGGTGACGGACACCGTAAAGTATTTCATTTAGAACATAAGTCAAAGGGTGAAACGTTAAGATTATTCATTTCATGTAAAGAAGTAGAAAAAGCGGATTATGTATACAATGCAGAAGATAAGACCGTTACATTTAACGAGGCACCGGTTATTGGTTCTGAAATCACAGGCGCTTATGAAATGGCTCAATTATATCGTTATACATTACCAACAACGCCAGTTTGTCCTATGACACAAGCGAAAGCAACACCATTTAATCCAATTGGTTTAGCGATCTACAAAGAAGATATTTAAGCATAAGGGGGTAGCAGAAGAATGAGTGAAAAAGTTTATTCTATTGCTTCCCCTTCTATATGTACCAAAGAAAAAAGTCATGTTGTTGTCGTTGGTTCTGGACCTAATCGGAATGAGAAAGTTTATTCTTTTTCTATTACGCCAGCAAATACAGAAAATAAAAATGATGTTGATTATCCAGTTTGCATTGCTCCTTATGCGAGATACAAAGCTGTTAAAGAAGATAACGCAGGGGTAACTGCTACAAAAGTAAGAGCAAAAGGGATTTTAACAGATGTTGTAGAGAATGCTTTACGACAAATAGAGGTAGAAGCTTATATTTCAAATACAACTGATTTTGAATTAAATCGAAATATAAATGTGGCCAACATTGAAACGCAGCATTCGCAACGGATGGACAGCATTTCTGTTCAACTAATTTCTGCAGAAGAATCACCACAACATAGGCGAATTTTCGATATAAACCATATCGAAGGGGTAGAGAGCGCAAAACCAAACGAGATAGAAGCAATGGTACACGCTTCTGATGAAACAAATCTTATAACGAATGAATATGAAGTTGCACCGATCATACAGCAGGATTTACTAAAAGGTAAGTTACGTGAATTCGCTGCAGGTGTAGAAGTATTACCGGAATGGGTAAATGTTG
Source organism: Bacillus sp. AR13-1 (assembly GCF_008042285.1). Taxonomy (NCBI): domain Bacteria; kingdom Bacillati; phylum Bacillota; class Bacilli; order Caryophanales; family Bacillaceae; genus Bacillus; species Bacillus sp. AR13-1. Next base: position 12,116 of record NZ_QNUA01000027.1, on the reverse strand, counting down.
CGCGTATTGTATACGGTGAGGGTTTTTATAATGATCTTATGGCCGACAGAGTTACAACGGATTATGAAGCTGTATCAATGCATAATGAAACGAGCGATATTGTTACCAGGGAGCTAAAAGCTACACATGCAGAAGTTGCTTTATCTACTGCAGTTCCAAATATATTACCTGTATCCATTGTCGAAAATGAAACTGGTGATATACAGCAAAAAGAAATACTTCTTCATGCTCCGGCGCAATTCGAATTTGGTACAAAAGAGCGAGAAGTTAAAGGGATTATAGAAGAATTTGATTTGTTCAATGGTATGGGTATACCGGTTTATCTGCCGGATTATGATTTATTTGCTCGTATGCAAAGAGACATTGAAACATCTATTACTACACAATATGAATCAAATCGCTTAGAAGAAATAGAAAATGTGAACCTGCTTCCTTACGAAAACATAGAAAGTGCGTATTTAATTCGTAACATAGATGTAGAGCAAATTAACCTGGATCACTCTATTCGAACAAAGGAACTTGCTGCAGATGTAATAACAAACGATGAAGTAAACAAGAAAATGAATGTATTCGATTCTGAAATAAATGAGTCTGCATCATTTACAAGAACAAAAGAACAGTATGCAAGTATAGATGCAGCACACACTTTTGAACGGATTGTAGAAACACTTGATTCTGTTTATGCCGATCGACAAGAGTTTGCAAATAAAGAAAATGTATTTACAGCAGCCATAGAATCAGGACAGGAAGGTAAAAATGCTTCACGGGTGTTATCTGTTAAAGATATTTCCGGAACTGACGATGCAAATAAGTCACAAAACATATTCGATATCCAGACAGTTGTTACAGAAGAAGCAGAGAGATTACATGAAGTAAATGCTGGCATTGCTGAAGCAGATTATTCTCACCGCATCGTAAAAGAACTACAAGGCGTATCGCCAGACGTAACTTTTGCAGAAGTGAAAAATGAGTTGCAAGCAACTGTAGTTGAACTGGATCAAGCAGATAAAGAAGATACTGCAGTACTTACACATGTAGATGAAATTTCTTCATTCGGATTAAAAGAACGCGTACTTATTACCGATGTAAATACTGATGAAGTTGCCAATAAAACAGAAAAAGAATTACAAGCTACCATAGAAGAGTTTGATTTATTTGAGGGCCTTGGTATTCCCGTATATCTTCCAGAATTCGATTTGTTTGGCCGTGTTCAAAAAGAACTAGAAACACGTATCGCCTTATTTAATGATTCATCTAAATCATTAAATGTGATGCAGATGAAACTAGATCAAACAATTGAATCTGAAAAAGCAATGAAAGAACATACAACTGCAGTAATTGAAGAAGTGGCTTCTGACATTGTTCCAGTTACCTTAGATGCTGAACATATAACTTTAGACATTTCTTACAAACAAGATTCACAACAAGCTCTTATTACAGAGCAAGAAGCTTTTACCGGTATACGTGAATTTGAAGGCGGAATTATCTCTGATATAACACCAGCTGATAAAGAAGTTATAACAACAGATACAAATGTAATTGAAACTGTAGATGCAGCAAGGGAATCTGAACGATATGCAATCGTTAGTGAGCATGAATTATTAGAGCGACAGGCTATTGTAGACACTGTGACTAACGAAGTAGATACATTTGATAGGGAACGTGAATTAGAAATCGTTACAGAGGAATATGAACGGTTTGAACGCGTACCAGAACGAGAATCAGTTCTAGAGGATAATGAACTATTCAAAATGGAGAGAGTACTAGATACAGAAAAACCAGATGAATTAATAGTTATTGAAAAAGAAAATGATGATCCGAAGTTATGGCTACGTCATAGCCGTCAATCTTGGTGGACAAATTCAAATTGGAAGAAAACAAGATAAAGAGAAGGTGATAAAATGGCAACACCTCAATTAGGTAATAGTTTACTGAAACCGGAATCCGGTTGGACTCGAAAGCATTGCAGTTTAGCAAATGTAGGTCCAGGTAAGTTTTTTTACGATGTGCCACTATATGGTACTAATACTGAACAGGATGGAAAATGGGATGTAGTGGGCGATGATAGAGATCTTATTAATGAAAGTGCCTGGTTTGTAGGGAGAAAAGAGGGCCGCACATTTTCGTTTAATTTTACCGGAACATCTTTACGCATAATGCTTAAAAAGTGGCATGAACACAAATTTAACATTGAAGTCAGTATTGATGGAACTAAGTTTACTGGTTCAGCTCCTGCTACTTCCGGTTATTCCCATGTTTGTTTTGAAAAACTAGATTTAGTGAAAGGTGAGCATATCGTTACTGTTACAACAAAAGGTTCCGCTTTACCACCAGGGAAGCCAGGAAATGCTTATACATTTTTAGCTGCTATTGATTACGCAGATTTAAGCGCTAAAGTCGGTGGTGTATTAAAAGAACCTGAACTTGGTTGGAAACGTTTTGATGACACTGATAAGTCCTTTAAATATTTAGGTGATTGGTGGACGTCAGGCATTACTCCCGAATGGTATAACAAGACATTTAATTTTGTTCAAGGTGGTTCAGGAGAATTGCAATTCAATTTTTTTGGAACAAAACTTAGAATTATTGGTTGTATACATGAACCTAAGCATCGAAGCAGTGATATTAAGGTAATAATAGATGGTAAAGAAGAAATCTATAGTGAACAAGGTACTCAAATTCAATACCAAACACTGGTTTATGAAAAAACAGGTTTAGTGGAAGGAGTTCACACAGTCGTTATTAAATCTGGAACTACTTCACTTTATCCATTAACGTTTGATGCAATCGATATTAATGATACAGGAGAATTGCTTCCTTATGATTCTAACAAAAAAACAAAAGTGTCATTGTACGAAAAAGAAAGTGGGAAAATATTTGTAGATAATTTTGATTCCGTAAATCCAAAATGGCTTATGTCACCATCAAATTCATTTAACAATGCTATAAAAAAAGGATTCTTACGTATGAATCATTCTGCAGATAAAGACGTTATGCTTTTAATCGATAAACCACAAAGTAACTTTGCAATCCAGGTTATTGCGGATTATGCTCCTACAAAAGAAGGAGATGAAGGCGGCTTACTAATCTATCAAAATGAAAAGAATAAGGTTGAATTCCTTGAATCTTATGCTGCTAATGGTTCACAAAGCAATAAAGAGTGGATGGCAATTTGTAAGGAAGATCAATGGGACTTTTACACAAAGACAGATACATTTTTTGATTATGCGGATAACGATTCATTAGCAGCAAAAAGAATTGGTGTTGTTTTAAAAAGAGGAACTGCAGAGGGATTTGTACCACTAGACATCAATAAAATTATTATGACAACAAGCAACATGTTACGTCTGCGCCAACTATATGAAAATTATAAGGTTGTATTAAAAGATACTGCAGATAATATCCTGTCTACTAACATTGTAGCTGCAGCTCATACAGGTATTGATATTCTACTTCCTTCTTTAGAGTTTGAGGGAATCGTAGAAATATATGATGAGGAAAACGAACTATTAGCAAAGAAACAAGCTACCTTCTATGGTGGGGATATGTATTGTATGGGTTCATCCCTACAAATCAAAATGGATAGCGCAGAATTAAATACAACGGATCCAACGAATTTAGGTTACATGGTTAATAATGAGCGTATTGTAAAAATGACAATCGTAAATGATAACATCGGTGCTGCTACAAGTATAAAACTATCCATTCAGCAGTATATGGAGAAAGTTGGTTACACCTGGGCACTCATTTCATTAGACGGTACTAACTATTCGAATGAAATACAAATTGATTCAGTAGCCGCACAAAGCACGCGTGATTTTTGGGTAAAGGTTGTGAAGGATACAAATTTCCTAGCATTTGAACCAATTTATTTTAATATTCATCTAAAACATAATTGAGGTGAATACAATATGGGAACTGTAATGAAATTATATAGATATACATCCGAAAGTGAGATTACACCATCAATCCTTATTGAGAGGAATGTACAAATTACAATTGAACCAGGAAAAACTCTATATACTCCATTGGATGTAGGTTGTAACAAATACGATATTCGTACGATTCAAGTTACAAATGATTCAAACGTTGAAGCAATGCTATTTATGTACGACCAAAAAGAGAATGGGAATCAAATTTATAAAAGTTTATCAGAAAAAAGAACATATGATATTTTAGCCATTCCTTGCGAGGATAAAGATCATACAAACAAGGTCCATCTTTATATAGAAAATAGGGGCGTAGCAAACTCTACTTTTAATGTTTCTATGAAAGCAATACGTTTAAGTTAAGGAGGAACATATAAAATGACAAATAAAATTTGTAAGTTACACAGACTAGAGCGAAGAGAAGTCTTTATGAAGATTATCGATGAAATGAAAAAGGCTGGATGGCAGCAATTAAATGCAGACAAACCATCAAAAGATAAAATTTATGTCATGTACTCAAGCGGTAACGACGGTATGAAGAACCATTCTTTAGAATTGCGCCCATTCGATTACGTCACTGCAAGTAACCAAGATATTATGGCAGGGATATATAGGGAATATGATATAAGAGATCCTGCTAAGTCTGCTACTGATGCAACCTTTAGATTAATTGAACGATATGATAAAGAGAAGGATGTTACTTTCGGAGGACCTGGCCCTTTCTACCCGTTATGTTTTCATCAAGGGAAAACAACTAGCTCCACTAATACTAATACTATTAGTAAACCAATTGCTATGGTGGACCTATATTTATACGTTGATAAAGACATTGTTATTTATTGTGTTTATGAAAACGATGATAATCTTCCAGAACGAAAAGGGAAGACTGTAATAGGATTATTTGGTATTCCAGATGAACTATATCAACAAGAACAATTCACACCTATATCTGCTCCTTTTAGTGTCTTGGTGAGTGTTGGCTCGGTTTGGGGTTCTCCTACGGCACTGGTAGCTGCTAGAAGCAAATTAATGTATGATGGGTTAAAAAATCTTACTGTTGGTAATTTCTTTTGGGAAAAAGTATTTTTAAAGGCGCCCTCTCTAGAAGGAAATATGATATTTACATCACTTTTCATGGGAGATTCCGTAGAAGGATTAAGAGCAAAATTTGATGGTTTCTACATATATAGAGGTTCAAATTATGTGACTGGCGATATCGTTGAAATTTCTCAAGGTGAAGAAGTACAGAAGTATAAGGTATTTAACACCTACTACTCAAGTGTATGGAGTTCATTCGCTGATTACCAAATTGCATTACGAGTAGAATAAGGCTGGTGATTTTATGACAATAAAGGGCATAATATTTCAACTGGAAACCCCATATCAAACCGCAACGCGTAAAATACAAACACGTAAAGGTTCAAAATTAGAAATCAGTAACATGTATCTTACAGGGGTGAGACAAACCACCACACGAAAAGGAGTTATGTTTAATTTCTCCCGAAACGAAAGCAAAACTACTGAAAAAGCAGTAATGAAACCACCACGTACTGAACCACTAGAATACGCGTGGAAGAAAATGAACATATAACTTTATCGAAATTGAGCGTGCTGCAGCAGGCTTTTTTATTTTGGCTAAAATTTGAAAGGAGGTGAGAACTTGGAACGAATTCAAGAACTTATCAAGGCATTGAATATATCTGATGTAATTACAAGTACTCAATTTAAAGCAGGTGCAGTAATAAGTGGTGGATTAGGAACACTAGTTAATTTTATGTATGGAAAGACGAATCTAATTTGGATAGTGATTTTCGGATGGATTATCATGCTAGATTGGATTACTGGTAGTAGAGCTTCTAAGCTAGATGGCACCTATTCATCTCAATATGGAATTGAAGGCATCACGAGAACCGTGGTGCTTTTATCATTACCAGCTCTTGCACATTTCTTTGATATGGCTCTTAAACTACCGGATTTCTTTTTCTTCATGGTAACCGGTGGGTTAATCTATCATATCTTTAATAGTTTTGCTGCAAACTGCGCGAGAATTGGCTGGGATAAATGGATTCCTGCATGGTTATTAGAAAGTGTAGCATCCGAAATTCAAGCGAAAATACAAAGAAGTGATGCACGAAAAGAAAAACATAATACCAAATAAAAATATACGCCTTACATAAGGAGAGAGCATTGTCATAAGACGGTGCTCTCTTTTGTATGGCTAAAAAGGGGAAAATACACAATGAAAAAACCAATTAAACTATTTAGCTCATTATTTATGACTCTATTACTCTTATTTTCGTTCGCTACGGCTTCTTTTGCCGATAGAGTACTAATTATCCAAGACTTACCGAAACAAGCATATCGCTACGGTGTGGGCGCTTATGAAGGCGTTGTAGCACATAGTACTGCAACACCAGAAGCACCAGCAATTAATATTCAAAAATATGAATCTCGTACATGGCGTTCTGCTTTCGTTCATTATGCAGTAGATTGGGATGAAACAATTCAAATTGCCGATACAAAATATATCGCTTATGGTGCTGGACCAGCTGCTAACAAACGATTTGTTCACGTAGAGCTTTCTGAAACTAGTAATCCAGCTAAATTTAAATCATCGTATGAACGTTATGTAAAACTATTAGCTAAGATTTTAAAAGATAGAGGGATTCATCCAAGCAAAGGATTATGGACACATAAAGATATTACTTATAAATTAGGTGGAACCGACCACGAAGATCCGCTTGATTATCTTCGCAGTCATGGCGTATCAGAATCACAATTCAGATTGGACGTACAAAAGGCATATGAAGGCGAAACAGTTACAGTTAAACCAAAACCACAAGAACCTGCTCAAAACGTTACAGGGGCAACAGGGGTTGCTTATATTGATGGTTATAACGTAAACCTAAGAAGTGGACCATCAACAAATTATGGGATTACCCGTCAATTGGGTAAAAATGAAGCATATCAAGTATGGGGAAAACAAGGTGATTGGCTAAATCTTGGCGGTAACCAATGGATTTATAACAATCCTTCTTACATTCGATATGAAGGGGAACAAACTTCTGCTGCAAGTTCAGTTGTAGGAAAACGCGTTATTTCTAAAGTGGACAACCTTCGCTTCTATGATTCTGCTTCTTGGTCTGATAAAGATGTAGCAGGAACTGTAGATGAGGGGCTTGGATTTACTATTGATTCTAAAGTAACCGTTAATGGTTCAGCGCAATATAAAGTACACAATAGTAAAGGAACAACATACTATGTAACAACAAATGAAGCCTATGTGTATGTGAAGTGAAAAAAGGGTATGTCCAAATGTGGGCATACCCTTTTTTTGTTTATTTCACGTAAAAAAATGGACTTTTTTCTATAATTTAGCCTATATTCATTTGACGTGAGTCAATTAAAATGCTATAATAAGAGTATAAAGAAAAGGAGGTGAACAAAGTGGATTGGATGATAATCTTAGGAACGATAACAGCGTTCATAACAATTTACTCTCAACTTTCTTCCGGTGTTAAAAACACAATTGATATTTACTACAAAATCAAGGAAGAAAAAGAAAAGAGTCGCTCCCGCCAAGAAAACGACTCTGAGTAAGACACCGCAAGAGAGGGAAACCTCTCTTGTACCTAAGATTATATCACATGACACTATATTTTATGAAAAAAGTCATTTTTAGTAACATACCAATTATTGTGATTCTAGGGTACATTTTGTATCAAATTGATTACACTGATTTACAAACATTAGATTACATTTACATCGCACTATGTATAATTGCCTTTGTAATGATGGTGTTTAATTTAATAACTACCTATATCAAACAGAAGCAGGAGAAAAAGAATGTATGAATTTAAAACCAAAGACGATTTAATTCGTTTTATTCAAGATGAAATTGTAAACACTTCAGAAGCATTAGAAATTTTAGGGTGTTCACGTCAAAATCTAAATGTAATGGTGCAGAAAGAAAAAGTAAAACCAATTAAAGAGATGTCACGAGATCGGTTGTACTTCAAATCAGATATTTTAAAAAGCAAAGAGCAAATGAGAAAGTAACCCTAGATCGAAGGGTTACTTTTTTTATAGATTTTTTGTTATGCCGTCCTAACAATAATAAAGAAATGAATTATATGAATTATAGATAGTTAAATCTGTACGCTGAAGTTGGGATTCAAACTTCTCTTGTTTTTTATTAAAAACACCTTATATTTCAAGGGGTCTTGATCCTTTTAATTTTGTTAGGACGGAACGACATTCTTACTCTAACAATTTTTCGCTATGTAAACTCACCTAAAAAACATAGCAATCACCCATTTAATTTTTTTATTTTACATCAACAAATTCTTCAAATTTTAATCGTGTGTGTAAGCCAAAAGCATCCGTGTAAAATACCGTTTTGCTTTGTTCATCAATGTCTATAACAGTAATGTATTCATCATGTATAAATCCATCTCGATGGTAGGAAATCAATATTTCTTTTCCTTCGTGATGAGATTGCATTAATGCTCTTTCTATTCGCTCCTTAGTATCTTGTGTTAAATAAGGTTTAGGGACTTTATATTGTTCCTCAAACATTCTATGTATCCCCTCGTATTGCTCCGGCATCGAAGCAAACGGATTCCATTTCACCATACCTCTTCCACGTACTGTAGGAAAGCCGTTATATTCCATGATGTAATACCTCACTTTTGTTTTTTAACTCCATTATAAACGAACGTATGTTCTTTTGGAAGCAGAAAAAAAGTGCCATCACTATCAAGATGATGACACGCAATATACCCGAAAATGATTATAGCATATATCTATTTAAAACCATATTAATTTAGCAATAACATAAGTAGCAGCAGGAAGAAAAAACATTAGAGATAGTGTTCCATAGTACCAAATACGGTCTGATTTACATTCTTCTATACCAAACCACTCATTTAATTCCTGGTACTTCTTCTCAAAGAAAGAGCGGATTGTTCCGAACAGTTCCTTTTTGCTACGTGTTTGTGGTAGAATAGGCTCACTAGTAGTTAATTTGAATAGGGTATTTGACATTGTTAAATCATCCTTTCAGATTTTCAAAGTGTAGAGAACGCTCTTTCGTGCCGCCAAGCTGGGAAGAGCGTTCTCTTTTTATTTAATTAGAAATCCATTTCTTCTTTATCAGATTCATCAATTCCGCCTTCAATTACCTCGGCTTCTACAATTGTTCCTTCTGATAAAACTGGTTCATCAACTTTTGTTTCTTCTTGTTTATCTGCTACTGGTTTAACAACAACAGAACCATTCTTAATTTCATGTAGAGTAGATTCTATATTGTTTAACTTGTCCATTAGCATACGAATAAGCTGTTGATCTCTGTTTTGACTTTGTACTAAATCAACAACATATTCAGTTAGATTTCGCTTAGATGATTTTTCATCTAGAATTTCATACACATCATCGGGCATATTTTTGCAAATCAATTGCATCTTTTTGCGTTTTTCCATTTATAAAACACACCTTATGCTTCTACTTTTTTTGTTTCATCAATACTACGTAACTCCAAAGCATTTAAATTAATTGTACGAGCAGTTGGAGCGAACACTTCATTATCTTCTTGTTCAATAATGTCGTTTAGGAAGAAATGATTATTTTTCGCAGCTTCTGCGTTCATATGCTTTAATAAGTTCTCTTTAATATATGGCTCTAAAATTGGAGCTTCTCCGCCAAAGTATACAAATTTTAATACATCGTCACTAGAAGTTGGAATGAATTCGTTTAATACCTGCGTTACTAATGATTTAGCATATCCATTCAACATTGATGTAATTTGTTCTGTTAAATCTGTTTCTTCACCAGTGTTTTCATTCTTTAGCTTATATGTCTTTTTACTATAATTCTTCACAATAAAGTTTTCGAAAGAACGTAAACTCTTAAATTGTTCTAGTAATTTCTCAACACGGAATTCTTCAATGTGTCCTAAAAACGGGTTAATATCAATTACTTTGAAAGAATTACGACTTGTTGGTGTTGTTAATCCTACTCCAAGTTCTACTGCGTCTGACGAACCGCCACCAATATCCACTAATACAACTTTTGAGTTTTCAAAAACAACTGCAGATTTACGTTTTTCAATTGCGATTGTTTTTGAAGCTTCGTCTTTTTTAACCATTCTATATTTAATGGCATGACGGGCAATCTCGGATTCAACTTTACATTTTGCCTGTTTCACATGGATTTTAAGTGTTCGTTCCATTCCTGGTGTATGTACTTTAACATCATGTTCTTTTAAGAAACGATCTGCCATTTTATTTTGAGCAATACTGAATTTTGATTCACGTTTTAACAACCAGATTGGAAGCATCATGCTCATGTAATCAATTTCAATCTCATTGCTCTCACTATTTCCTTTAAGAGCGTGGTAGTAAGCCACTGCGCTTAAAAATGAAACATAAGGGATAGGACTTTTAATTTTGTCATGCATACGTTTTACATGCACGTTAGAAAGCGTTTGTGATACTGCTGATTCTCCTACCAAGAAATACTGTTCTTCACCATCAATAGTTGTAGAAATAAGCATTTTCTTTAAAAGGTCTTTTGGATCAGTAATAGAATCCACGAAATGTGTTTCTGCTTCTTGTTTGCTAATAGGTGCAACGTTTGTTGGTAATTCAAAGTAATAGCCATTCACCATGAAGTTATTTGTACTATTACCGAAATCACCATTAAATCTTGAGATATTCATATTTTATCTTCCTCCTAACAATAAGTGGTGTTTAACCACTACTTATAATTCTATTCTATCACAGTTTACTAGAATTTCAATAGAAACCATTCGACAAACACCACTTAAACACCACTAAACTATAAAACTAGCGAAACAAGCACCACTTAAACACTACTAGAATCCAAAAGCACAAAAAAGAAGTCGTAGCAGGGCTACTTTAGCCAAAACTGCCACCACTTCTTTTTTTGTGTTGCTGCTATTTCTAACAGAACCTTTTTTTCTTCCTGTATTTCTCTTATCGCACTCATGAGCTGCTGATCTCGTCTTTCTAATCGTTCATCGATATAACGTTGCTGCTCATCCATTTTTTTTGCCATTTGCTTTAGCATTTCATTCTGCTGCTGTATCATTTCTTTTAACTCGTTATATTCCTTGATATGACGTTCCTCGTTGTGGTCTTCGTGTCGTAATTCAGTTATATCAGTGTCCGCTATATTTTTATTATGTAGCCATGTCATTACTGCGTTACAAGCCTGTTTTAGCGTCATGTTGGGGTGTGACTTTATATCAGCTAATGTTTTTAGTGCTACAACATCTTCGTTAAGAAAACCACGATGCCCAAGCTCATTTTTATGAAATTTATATCCAACTTCTTCTAACATGATGCAATATTTACGTAATGTTGACTCTTGAATCTTTAATATAGCGGCGACGTCTTTGCTTGAATAAATCAATTGATTGTTTCCGCCCATTTCCTCATCTCCCTCGCGATATAACATTCGTGACAGGAGGGAGAGAATCCTTGTCTTCGCCAGAAAGCAACAAGAAATCCTTATTTATGTATTTGATATTAAACTCATAAATAGGGTACGTGAAATTTTAACAGATACATACTCCACTTTTTATCTATCGTAGCAACCAAAATTTATATCTGGTTTATCTTTTGATAGCCTAATTTAAAAGATTGGTATTTTTCTAAGGAATTCGTAGCTTCTACGAATTCTAATATCTTAGGCACTTCAACTTTAGATTGATAATGAATTGTTTTGGCTCTTTTAATTTTGTGATCAGTTTGGATTTTTTTCTTCTTCACACCTATTCGTTTGCAAAGTAAATCCCCGATTTTTTCTAAAACATCGGCTGATCCATGAATACGCAAACGAGGTTTAACAAAAACATCTCCGTTACCTTTTACTCTTGTACTCCCTATATCATGATGAAGCCGTATATACGACTTCACAAAAGCATCCTCAAAAAAATCTCCATTAGGATAAATTCTATCCTGTTCAAACAATGGCTTCCAGCCTAATTCAAGCATCTTTACGAAAAACGGGTGACTTATACTGATATTGCATTCCCATTGGATATAATCTTTATCTTTTCTATAATTAGATGTCACTTTCAAATCACCAGGAACTAATTCGGCATATCTGTGTACAACATCCTTATCAATGTGTCGTACAGAAAACATATGACGTTTAGAACCG
>NZ_QNUA01000026.1:0-100620 GCF_008042285.1 Bacillus sp. AR13-1 | reverse complement strand
ATGTATAATTGCATATAATATAGATATATCAAGTGATATATGTTATTTTGTTAAATTTTATGTAATAGCCCCTAATATCACCATTAATAAATACTTAACATGAAGATATTAATCTATAAACTTATCCATCGTTATTACTATAGGTTTTAAAATTTTAAAAAGCCGCAAAGCTTTCTCGAAAAGAACCTTTGCAGCCTTCTGTTTTTTGTTTCCTTAGAAAAATGATGGTTAGTGTACTCTTTAAAATTAACAACATGGTATAAATCTTTCCATTGTCCTTTAGCTTGGCTATATGTTTCATGGACTCTTCAAGATCTATTTGAATACATATTCCTTTTCTAGATCAATCACATACCCTTTCTAGAGTAAAAGAAACAGTATGCTCAAGTTTTAGAGTTACTTGGGCATATATTAAAGTTTTTGCACAAGAAACTGATACTAAGCTTATATTACGGTATATTTTTCACGATACTGTCTAGGGGTCATGTTAGTTGATTTTTTGAAAACCCTTGTAAAATAACTTTGGTCGTTAAAATTAAGCCAAGCACAAATATCTGATAATGGATATGTAGTGAGTGTTAATAATTTTTTTGCTTCTTCCACTCGTTCCCTTTGAATAAATTCACTTAAAGGAATTCCCACTTCTTTTTTAAATAATTTAGATAAATAAGTAGGCGTAATATCCAAATGATTAGCGAGTTCATTGAGAGATATTCCATCGTAAACATTTTTACTAATATGGTTCATACATGTAGTAACCGCATTTGAAAATTTTTGCGCATTGAATTCTTTCACCCGATCTGCAAAAGTACGTAAAGCATCTCCCGACAATCGCCTTACAGAGTCCACGTTATCTAGTTGTTCCATGGTTTGGATATACAAAATACTAAGAGCAAAAGCAATGTCTGGTGGGAGATTACCTTCTATCGCATATCGAGTAGCTAAAGTAATCGCAATAATCCCATGGTTTTTTTGGTTTCTGAGTGGATCCGCTGTTAAAATTAATTCAGTATCTTCCTGCGAAACTGCATACATATATTGCAATAACTTCTTTTTATCTCCTTCTTTGATTGCTGAAAAATAATTATGTACTAATGCCATGTTGTGAGTTTTAGGTTTATTTTGTTGGCGTTTTAAAATATATAGATCAGGTTTCACAATTTTATAGGGAACTTCCTCTAGCACTTTATTTTTTTCTAAAACAATATCTACATCTAACTTTTCATTGAAAATCATGTAATGTAATAAAACTCCCATATCAATTAAAGTAGTTTTTTTAATCTCAGGTAGGCACTGATAATAGGCTAGTCTTTCTTGAATATTATTATTTAAGTTAAATTCTTTCCGAAGTTTAAAGGTTATATCATCTGAGCCCTTTGGATGTATAGTGGGACCGATTATAATAGTCCCTTTTATGTAATCATGATTTGCTATATGAATTAGGACGAAATTTTCAAGATAACTGTTACATCTGAAAAGTGGCAAGTTATTGGGATCATTTTCTTGATAAATGTCACTAAGATGTTCTTCTTTAGAAGAATAAAAAGGACTACAAATATCATCAGAAGTAGAATGATATAAGATTTTTTTGTCTGTGGATAAAATGTGAACAGGTACATTAAAGACTTTATGTGCGAGATCACACAAGTGTTGTATATCGATAGAATTATTCATTACCTTCTCCTCTTAATTAGATTAAATGATAAATTTTTACATCGTTACTGTATAAATTCCTAAATTTTTTTCCGTCAGGTATAACTCACGACAAAATATTACTATAAAATATCAAAATAGTACAATTCACGACAAAATATTACTATATTTTTTTTATGAAAATCATATATTATTTATTTGTAATTAGCATCTACATATCGGAGAAGTTAGGAAAAGTGTGAAAGAAATAGATTCTTTTCTTATAAGTTTTTAAACGACAATGAAATGAGCGGGGGTCGTTTCTTAATTCTCCAAGATCTAATCATAGAACTTGAGAAAACAGTGAAGAACCTACAAAATACAGAAACAAGGGATGATTGGAGTATACAACTCTAGTAAGTAATAGCTTCTTGCTAATCCTGCGAAAAATCTAGCCTTTGCGGATACATTGCCAGACGAACTAGAATATGCCCCAGGTACATTACAAATAGTAGGCTAAACAGTGACAGATACATTCGATACAGACAAAAGTAAATTTAATGTAGGAAAAGAAAACGAAGAATTTTGGGATGTGACACATACAGAGTGGCATACAATGGTACTCCATGCGAGGGACAAGCTGGAAAAAAGATTAAAAATACAGTGAAAGTCCAAGGAGATACTGTATCACCGTAAGAACTAACAGCCAAAAATTCAATCACTTGGACAAACTGAGATTAAAAAAGTGGATGCTGCAAATTCGAATATAAAACTGATAAACTGCTGTATTCCAAATTTTTGACAAAGATAATAAAGAAGTCGAAAATTTAACAGCAGATGAAAATGATAAAGCTATTTCTGAACCACTATGCTTCGGAAAATTCACGTTGGAAGAAATTCAAGCACCAAATAGGTCTACGTTATTTAAAGATCTAATTGAGGGAAAGGTCTTATCATCAGTACAAAAATAAAAATAGAAAACACAAAAAGCGAATGGAATATTAAAAATACTGACGATATAGGTCCAACTATTTTTATCTAATTGGCACTATATTACTGGTCGCAACATTAGTTTTAGTTTCCGCAAAAGCGGAAGAAATAAATAGATTCCAAAATTATTAGGAATAGCAGCGGTGACACAACATATAAATAATTTTTTTATATGTTGTTAATCTTTGTAGTATCAGTCTTTATGCTACCTAGCTTTATTACTCCATCACATAAACATATTATTTATTTTCTAAGTACAATGGCTATTAATTAACAAAAACAACACCTCTAATTAAGAGGTGCAGTAACATAAATCCAAAGTAATAGTAGACATTAGACACTTATTTCACTGTAAATTGACCTCAAAATAATAGTTACTGCAATATCAGGATTTGTTTATTCTATAACAAAAGAAATGTCACTTAAGCATTCTTTGTATGCTACTTTTAATTAATATATATGACACCCTTAATTTCCCACTCTATTTTTAGTTAAGAATCAAAATACTGAAGCCAATGAAATTGTATTACATTGGCTTCAGTATTTCAGATTTAAAATTACGAATAAAAACAAAATATTGTTTAAACACCCTGTTTTTAATCGTGTGGAATTTAATCCTTATCGATACGTATGACATTCACATGACCACTAAAAACCCTTAAAAAGCAATCTGAGAGTCCGTTTTTCTGATTCACAATCATTTTTTTAAAATTTATGTAAAAAATCAATATTTAGTAAATCTTATTATCCGAGACACAATTATTGCCGTAATCAAGATAATAAGGGCGGTTATCAATCCAGATTCTCCAATCCAAATCTCAGTTTGATATCCTGTACTTGCACGTGCGAAAGGTCCTTGAATAATGGCATTCCAAGTAGTATGGATGATAACCGAAGGCCAAATGCTACCTGTGATAAGTCGTAAATAAGCTGTAATATAACTGAATGGTACAATACAAAAATAGATGCCAAGTACTGAAAGAAAGACAGATGGTCCCTCTACATATAGACCAGCAATAACAATTGGAACATGCCACGTTGCCCAAATCAATCCACTAATAAGGATGGGCCTTGAAAACTCTGCATCGACTAGCCTTGTGAGCATATAACCTCGCCAGCCCATTTCTTCTCCTAAAACTGGGATTAAGTTAAGCAAACTTCCTAAAATGCCGCTCAATATTACTAGATAAATGAAACTGAATGGTGCCGATAGATACTGAAGTCCAAGTATATTGTAGATTGGTTCTAACATACCACCTTCGGGATGCTGAAACTTCGCAATTCCGCTCAACCAGGCGATAGAATAAGTAATTCCACAAATAATCATAGGTATTAGCAGAGCAAGACCAATTCCCTTCCATATCTTTAAGTTACCGAGACTAAAAGATACATCTTTAAACCCTTCTTTCAGTATTATGCGAGTCAAAATAGAAGAAAATGCTGGGGTAAACATATATACCACAATAAGCGGTATACTTTTAGTAATCATTACTACTAAATTTAGAATAATAGAAGTAATGAACAAGATAGTTAAAAAGAGTCGAAGTCCTCTTTTTGCACGTTGGACTTTATCTTTATTGCGGCATGATTCTGCATGTAATATCATTGTAATCCGCCCTTCCCCTTTTATTAATTTGTTTATCGAACCGACTTCCTGTCATTTCAACAAATTCAACTTAGAATGAAAATATTTTGGCATATAGATTAATCCATCTTTAAAACCCCTCTCAAATTTATAATCTAGTCTTACTTGCGACTCATCAATGTAATTATTATTTATAAGTTGTCATAGCCGATAGTACAAAAGTGTAATGATTAGCCAATGACCTGTGTCAATTAACCTTATGACAATATGTAACTAGAAAATATGATATGGGATAGATAACAATTGAATTAAGGCAATTGATTCGTGCAAGTACATGAATCAATCTCGCTTTTAAAAACAATTCAATTGAGGTGGAAAAAAATGAATAAGAAAAGAATAATTGCAATGGTTAGTACAGCTTTATTAGTCACAGGATGTGGAGAAGTAGGAAACGCTCAAACAGTAGCAGTCGAAAATTCAGGTCAATCAATCCAAAAAAATATAGTTAAATCAATACAATCACAGGCTTACCCATTAAAAACGATAGAACCGTCAAAATCATTTGAGGATTTAAAACCACTTAAGAAAATGATTGGGAGTGCACAATATGTAGGATTAGGAGAGAATACTCATGGAAGCTCTGAAATTTTCACCATGAAATTTCGCCTTGTGAAATATTTGGTTACTGAGATGGGTTTTACGAATTTTGGAATGGAAGAAGATTGGGGAAACGGCTTAAAACTAAATGAATATATCCAAACAGGAAAAGGAAACCCTAGGGAATTTTTAAACTTGTTATATCCTACTGATGAAATTATTGCCATGATTGAATGGATGAAGGATTATAATGCTAATCCTTCCAATAAAAAAAAGATCCAATTTATTGGACTAGACTTAAAGACGCTGGACCAAAGTGTCTTTAATAAAGTAATTGATTACGTAAAGCTGCATCGACCAGATTTGCTGGCAGAAGTAGAAGAAAATTATAAAGAACTGTCATCTTTCACTGGAAGTGTACAGGAATACATGACGCTTGCTCCTGAAATGAAAAAAAAGTTCAAGGCAAACGCTGAGAAAGTAGCCCAATTACTTAAAGATGATAATGGGCAGGCAAACACAGAAATAGTTTCATCCGAGTATATCTGGGTAAAAGCAACAGCGAATGCAATAGAGAAATTCACCACAATGCTGCTTCCTAATGACTATCCAAGTATGATAAAGCTACATGAGCAATACATGGCCGATCAAGCAATGTGGGCACAAGAGACATTGGGTGGTAAAACTATGGTATGGGGACACAATATTCATATAGCTAAAGGAATTATCGATGAGAAATTATATCCTTATGCTGCGGGGCAGTTTTTGAAGGAACGTTTAGAGAATAATTATGTCACAATTGGTAGTACAACTATGGAGGGGACATTCACATTATACAGCGAATATAATCCTTCCACCGGAGGTAAGATTGCAACGGATACTATTCCACAAGATGTAAATAGTTTCAATTATACCCTTGGAAAAGTCCCGTATCAAATGTTTTTGTTAGATAACCGTCACCTTAAAGGGCAAGCAGATAAATGGGTTAGAGAAAAAAGGCCATTACTGAGTATTGGGGGACAACTCCTCCCGAACGGTTCGTTATACTTTGATACTTCATTGCGTGAGCAATTTGATATTATTTTTCACATTCGAAAAACAAGTCCATCTCATATTAAATAAAAGTACAAAACAATCCCGTTCTTGCATCTGCAAGAACGGGATTGTTTTATGGAGATTAATATAAGCATCTTTTTTAACCAGAAGTAGGTTACTCTCCCCTTTTTAGCATCATTTAAAAATGTCATATGACATTTTTACACTGGTGAATTTGACAAAAAAAGCAGTATGATGCGGTTATTACACAGAGAGGAGCGATGAACTTTATGAAATCAAGATTCATCCAGAATGGTTATTTTTTATTGCTAACTTTCGTTACAGGATTGTTTTATTTTTGTTTTTACCTAATAGCTTTGCTATTCAGTTTCACCCTTTCATTTACGGTAGTTGGGATTCCATTAGTTATACGAGTACTACAGACTACCACACCTTTTATCCAATTCGAGCGTATACAGACGAAAATTTATACCGATATTTCGATTGACTCTTACGATAGAAGTATAACAACGGATACATCAAACTGGGCTCAGGTGAAATTAGGACTTACGGATCGTCGCACCTGGTCTGCTGTATTTTGGTTAATGCAGAAATTTGTGATTGGCATTTTCAGTCTCATTAGTGTAATCATTTTTTATATAATGCCACTTATGTTCCTGTTGGCACCACTACTGTATCGATACATCGATATGAATATTATTTTCATACAGATAGATACTTTTTCCAAGTCACTCTTTGTCATGTCTATGGGTATAGTGTCTATCGCCATAAGTATTCGAATAGTAGATGGTTTGACAAAGAAATTTGGTGGTTATACACGTAGTATGATTCGGCAACTAAATCGATAGAAGTTTGCAGTCTGTGAGAGGATCGCAGTGTAAAATTAAAAAGTATAACAATGCATAAAGGATTAATTTATAATATAAGAAGTAAAAAGGTAGGCTACTTAGGGGGTAAATAACTTGTTAGATATGGTTAAGTATTGGTTTTGGTATGATTGGATTATGTTAGGGGTCCGTCTAATTGCTAGTGTGTCTATCATCCTAGCTACATTAAATTTTCAGGATGGTTTAACATTGCCACTTTGGATTATTATTCTTTGGGAGGTTGTTGCCTTCTCTATTCCATGGGTAGCCTTACTGTTCAATTATAAATATTACTTGTTCACAGAAATACTGCTATATGGTGGACTGTCTATATATTTAACCTCTTTATTTCCGGAAGCTTACAACACATTTCTTATATCGGTATTTCTTATCGCTGCGAATAGTAAGCATTCGTCCTATTATTGGACAGCTCCAACAACAGTTTTTATAACAACTGGAATTTTTTATGCAGTTGCGCCAAGTAATAACTATTGGATTATGGTCACCTACTACGGACTCTCTTATGTAATGGGGTTTGCTTTTCATTTATTAATCGTCAATCATAAACAAAATGAAGCGATTCGTAAACAAAACGCGGTACTTGAGCAATATATGTCTCAAATCGAACGCATTACACTGGCAGAGGAACGAAACAGGCTGTCGAGCGAGCTTCATGATACAGTTGGTCACGCTTATACTTCTATTATTATGGGGATGGAAACGATGCGCACCGAGCTTGCTACCGAAATGGGTATTCAGAGGCTAGATTCTCTGCTTGAAATGGGACGTAAAAGCATCGAGGACGTGAGAGGTTATCTACATCAAATGGAGTCTCCGTGTCAATCGCCTTCCTTGATTCAATCTCTACAAAATCTTGGAGCCGAATTTCAGGAGCACGCTCGGGTGAATGTAAGCTTTCGAGCATTCGGAGAAGAATACCAACTGTCTCGGCAAGCGAAGATAGCGTTTATTCGTTGCTTACAAGAGTCCCTTACGAATGCAGTACGTCATGGTCAGGGGACTGAAATTATAGTTTCATTGCAGTTTGAACAACAATATACGAGGCTGGAAGTTCAAGATAATGGAAAGGGAAATGTAGAATGGCAGGAAGGCTTCGGTATGAATGCTATGAAAGAGCGGGCAATGAATTTACAAGGTCAATTGTCTGTATATACAAAGCCAGAGGAAGGAATGCTTGTTACATGTACCATACCGCGACAAACTGAAATAAGAGATGGACTTATTCGTTTGTTAATTGTAGACGACCAGCCATTTGTTCGGGAAAGTTTGAGGACACTACTCGATAGATATGAAGATTTAAATGTAGTCGGTTTGGCTGAGGATGGCAATCAAGCCATCGATTTGTGTGGGCGCCTTCAACCCCACGTTGTACTTATGGATTTAGATATGCAGCACATGGATGGAGTCGAAGCAACCAAAAAGATAAAGCAACAATGGCCACATATCCGCGTATTGATTTTTACAACGTTTCAGGATACGGAACAGGCGCTGGACTCGCTTCGTAACGGTGCGGATGGTTTTTTACTTAAATCTATTGAAACATTGGAGCTAGCTAATACGATCCGACTTATTCACAGAGGTGGGACACTAATTGATCAGGGAATGTCTCACAAAATATTTGAGAAGTTTGATGAGCAAATCGAGACACCAAAATCAAAAGCTACTGCTTATGAGCTAACAACCAGAGAGATAGAAATATTGCAGCTAGTAGCAAAAGGACTCCGATACACTACAATAGCTTCAAGGTTATATTTGTCGAGTGGTACAGTCAGGAACTATGCTTCCTCGGCTTACACAAAGTTAGGGGTGCGTAACAAGGAAGAAGCTGTCCAGAAGGCTCTAGAAATTGGAGTTATTGAATAAGAAAAATGTTTGTTGTTTCTTTAGAGCTAAGTAAGCTGTAGTTACAAGATGCCGTAAAGGATAAAACTACGAATTTTATTGAATATCATTTTTGATAGATAATTTTAGAAAGATAAATTCTGTTTTAATAAACTTTAAATAGCGTTACTACATTCAATATGTAATAACGCTATTGTTGTCTATATTGGAATTACACGTCTTTATTATCACTATACAGAAGACAGTTTCAAGTCTTTTCATCTGATAATTATTCCTTTCTAATTCAAAATAAATATCTCGTAATTTCTCCACCTACAGAACTATTTACATGTGAGAATCCCTCTAATCCAAATGTCTCCTAATTCACTAGCTGTCTCTATACTTATCTACCCAATAACAGGTGAAATTATAATTTTATTTCTTTACCAATAATTATCCATTTATATTTCCGCATGAATAAAACCTTATTTAATTATATAAAAAATACATAATTAAATAAGGTTTGGAGTGTTTCAAATTCACATCAACATATCCGCATCGCATCCGCATGAAGTACCCACATTATTCTCCCGTTTCATATGCTTCTCTAAATAGATTTTTGTTGTTTGGATATTTTCGTGGCCCAGCGTTTGCATTAAATGATATAGATCCGCATTTCCTTGTTCAACTGCCATGATTGCAAATGCATGACGGAATGTATGTGCCGTTACAGGATTTTCACGATACTGTAGAAAATCTAGATTTGTCTTTTTTATCATGTCTGTTACTTGATTTGATAACGTTTTTGGATTATAAAAATTCCCTCTTTGATTTACCAATAAAGGACATTCTTCTCTATTTACCTATATCTACATTTTTTATAATTTATTATGAAATATATATTGATTTAAAATATTTTGTTCAAAATGTTCAATTGGAATTTTTAGGGACTTAAAACAGTTATTTGTTCTCTTTTTTAAAATTCACATAATTTCCAAATATCTAAAGGGCATATGTTAAGGTTTGGTATATAATAAAAGCAACCCGTGGTTAGAGTGTTTGCTCCGATTCAAGTTATGAGATAGTTTGTTTCACTTTTTATTTTCAAATTCAATATTACGGGTAGTACCAGCGAAGCTGCCACTACCCGTAATAAGGTGAAAAGATCATTATCATGGCTAGTGTTGAACACCTTATTAATGTTCACATAAAAAAACGTAGAGGAATCCCCTACGTTTTTCACTCACTCCTATTTTCAATATTTTTCAATGCAAATTTCACTGGAAGTTTCTTTGATTTGATAACTACCAGATAAAAGCTTCCTTGTCTAACTAATCAGCAAAAAAACTTGTAGGAATCATTATCTAGAGTTTTATTTTTCTCTATCGATTTAACCTCTCGACAGCTTCCGCGCTTGTATCTACACGTTTAACGAAAAAAACTAATAGCAGTGCAACAACATTCATGCCAAGCGCTACATAGAATGAATATTGAATTCCCGATAATAAAGCCTTCTGAGTTAATACTGCCTTCGTAGCTTCTGTGAAGGTCGTTGGATCTACATCCGACATTAGACTTTCAGCTTTTGTTGTTGTTACAGAATTCATAATCGTAACAAGAATAGCAGTACCAATCGAACCGGACACTTGTTGAGCTGTATTATTAACAGCCGTACCGTGCGGATTTAAGCGAGTTGGCAATTGATTAAGACCATTTGTCATAAGTGGCATCATCACCATTGCCATCCCAAACATCCGCAGTGTGTAAATAAGAATAATATGTGTGTGACTAGAGTCAATTTGCAGGTTTGCCAACATATAAGTTGAAACAGCTGTAATGGAAAGTCCTACTATGCCAAGAATCCGAGGGCCATATTTATCAAATAGTTTACCTGTAATTGGTGACATAACCCCCATTATTACCGCACCTGGAAGCATCATCAGCCCAGAGTTCAGCGGCGAAATACCACGGACGTTTTGTACATAAGCTGGTGTTAAAATCATACCCGAAAACATGGCCACCGCGTTGACAATTGCAATTACAGACGCAAGTGCAAACATTGGGTACTTGTAAACACGTAAATCCAATAACGGCTCATTCATTTTTAATTGACGGATAATGAAAGTAATTAGGGCAATAGCGCCTATGATTAAGGTTGTTAAGACAACTTTATTCGTCCAACCATCGGAGCTTGCAGAACTGAATCCATATAACAAACCGCCAAAACCGACAGAAGATAATAGTAATGAGAGATAATCAAGTTTTGCATTTTTGTTTTGTTTCATGACATTCTCAGATTTCCAAATCCCTAACAGTAAACTAATGATTGCTAACGGTAAAATCATTTCAAAAAGCAAACGCCAGTCATAATACTCTACAATATAACCTGATAGTGTCGGTCCAATTGCTGGAGCTGTAATCATAACCAATCCAAAAATCCCCATTGCTGTTCCCCGTTTTTCTCTTGGGAAGCTTACTAGCATAATATTCATTAACAAAGGCCCCATGACTGAAGAACCTGCTGCTTGAACCATCCGGCCAGTAAGTAATAAACCAAAGTTCGGTGCTAAAGCCGCTAAGGCCGTACCAAGAATAAAAATCACCATAGATGTAATAAATAAGCTCCTATTGGAGAAGCGGGTTATTAAAAATGCTGATGCCGGAATTAATATACCACTTACAAGCATATACCCTGTAGAAAGCCACTGGATCGTTGAATAATCTTTAATGTCTAAATCCTTCATTATTGATGGCAAGGCTACATTTAAAAGCGAGTTGTTTAGAAATGAAACAAATGCCCCAATAAAAAGTATTACAAGCATTAAATATGGTGGTTTTCTTTTATGTAATGTTTCACTCATATATTTATTTGCCCCTTCATTATAAATTCCATTGATTAGTTTAAATCGTTTGCATATCTGCAAACGAATACATTATCCTTGCAGTATTTTGCCAAACTCTTCGAATGGATATTCTCTTTTTAGCAATTCTATTTGCTCAACATAACATTTTAAAATCTTTTTTATTGATTAAACCTTTATAAACATTTAAATAAGATTTTGAATGAATATTTAAACACGTTTTTTAACCGAAATTAAATTAGGCTGAAATAAACAAAAGGAGCAACTGAAAATACCCTTCTAAAATAAAGTGAAACTTTACTCAGTGGGACTTTTACAGGCAGTCCCCCCCTCAAACTTCTTTGCTTTCGCTGACAAGACCAGACACCCATTCTTTTAAATACGGGCTTGTAAATCTAGTTATGTAACCATCCATAAAAAGGAATATTACATAGGCTAAGTCTAACATTACATTTTTAAAGTGAGGGGAATAAGCTTATGCACCAATATTGGTATTTGAATTCAAAGGGAAACGGTGGGCAATATAATAACCAAATTTCAATGTCATCATTATATTCACAGCCCCAAATAACTAAAGCTGAGGAAATGAATGGTCTGAAGATTCCTGAGAATTGGAGTTGTCGAGTCTATCCATTTGGTTGGGATTCACCAACCAATTATACGGGTTTCAATCCCCAACCCCCTCCCTTCCCTTGGGGTCAGCCAATCCATTATGCAGGGATGATGCCCCAAGGACATCCTGCTAATTGGATTCCATTACCAGGCCATGCAGGTTTTAATTTTCAAAAACATCCCTTCCCCTGGGCCCAACCATTCAATCATACAGGGATGTTCGCACAAGGTCATCTTGCCGCTTTACTATCGCCGCCAGCCAAGCCTTTTAATTTTAATACCAATAACTGGGGTGTTTTTGGAAACCCTCCAGGGTGGGGAGGACAGGTAAGTCCCATGGGATGGGGGAATAATGGAGGTAACGGTCAGGCAGGAATGCTTGGAAACTTACTTACAGTAGGAAAAGGCACCATGAATGGAATAGGAATGCTTAGTAGTCTAATCGGTATGGGGAAGTTCTTCTTTTAGTTAATTAGAACGGGAGGATAGGTCCATAGCCCAGACTTAAAAATCATTTCCTTTTCCATTGATTTAATCTTCTCAAACATGCCCCCTCAATGTATTTATTGTATGCTTCCAATACTCCCTCCAAGTGTCTTTCAAATTATAAAAACATCTGTTACCTTGTATCTGATAAGGGATAGTTGAAGGTGATTGCATCTGTTAGCTTAATAGAGATGTGGTCGCACCAACAAAACGCGAATTTCGTACGCTAAGATTCTTTCAACATAAAGATTGTTGATAACTTGTACGTGTCAGTAATACCATCTAGCTGTAGAGTGCCGAAAAAAAGTGAAGCAAACAAAATATTAATCTCTTTCTCCCTATTTTAGAAAGAGTTGGAGTAGATTACGTAGTTCCTTTCGCGTACTTCATATTAACTTCCGCTGTTATAGCAATTATATTAGCAGTTTGTGTTTTACTCTATTTAATACAGCAATTATTTTATTTTCCCTTTGGTTCGGTTACCATTTCACTTAAAATACAAATATAATCCGTAACCTAAAAAAATTATTAATATTATAGAAATACTGAGTATTGTGTATATGACCCCTCTTAATGTTGTACTCATATAATCACCCCTCTCACGCTTCAACAATTCCATTATATAACAAATAATTCGTTGGAAGTTTAAAACATGTTTTAAACTAAATTAAGCGAAGTAAGGGATGCCATTTGACTTCCCTTACTTCGCCTTTAAAGAATAATTAGTGAGTAGCTTACACATCAAGCTTATTAAGTAACCTTTCACTATTTTTACACAATTGTAATTATAGTGTTTTTTGACATTTGATCATTATAAATTTAAATGGAGGCTTACTTTCCATATTTTTATGCGGCTCCACAATTTCCGTAGTTTCTATCAGTCCATATTTTCCAAAGTCTTGTTTTACCGAGTCAACATCATAAAAATACATTTTTACCCCTTCCATTATTTCAAAGTAGTCTTTACCCAGTTGTTTCCCCTTCCCAAACATTGGGGCATCTTTAGAAATAGTAATAAAAATCATATATCCGTTTGGTTTTAACTGACTATAACAATCTTTAATAAACTTCTCTCTCTCATCCTTATTCAACAAATGAATAAGTGCATAAGAAAATATGCCATCATACAGTTTGTTATCAAAAGGCATATCCGTAACTGAACCATGGAATAAATTAGCATTAATTTCATTTTCCCTCGCCAATTCGATCGCTGTTTTTGAAATTTCAATACCTGTTACATGTATTCCGTTATCAATAAAAACCTTTGCATTTCTTCCATATCCAATACCAGGAATCAATATATCCTTCACTTTCTTTTCAAGGAAAAAATCCTTCGTCAAAATTGCGGAATCTGCAGCTTCAAATCCCCACATCATTTGATTTTCTATAAAACTTGCTTCCCAAAACTCTGTCATACATCAATCTCCTTTATATATCGTTGTTTACCGTTGAATGTTGAAAAATCATCGCATATTCACGAAATTGTATCAAATTTCAACATTAATTCAAAACAAAAAGCATTGGATACCCAATGCTTTTTACACTTACGCAAACAGAGACGTATTCGCATATAAAGCTGGTGAGCCACCTGAATGTACGAATAAAATGTTGTCCTCTTTATTAAATTTGCCTTTTCTAATTAAATCAATTAATCCTGCTACTGCTTTACCTGTATAAACTGGATCAAGTAAAATACCTTCTGTTTTCGCAAGTAATTGAACTGCTTCTACCATTTCTGGCGTCGGTAACGCGTATCCTGGTCCTACATATTCATCAAAGCATGTAACTGCCTCGCGTGAAATAGAGTTTGGGATACCAACGTGAGCTGAAGTTTCATCTACAAGTTTTGCTACTTTCTCTTCTTGCTCCGCTTTTCCTCTACTTACGTTAATTCCGATTACAGGAATTTTACTTTGTGTTCCGGAAAAACCAGTAATTAAACCAGCATGCATACCAGCGCTACCACTTACACAAACAACTGAACTGAAATCAATTCCTTGCTCAAATGACTGAGCCATAATTTCTTGCGCACAAGCAATATATCCCATTGCGCCAGTAGGGTTCGATCCACCAACTGGAATGACATATGGTGTATTTCCTTTTTTACTGACTTCTTTCGCTACTTTATGCATCTCTTCCATAAGGTCTGTTCCGTTTGGTACAACAATTACGTTTTCAGCACCTAATAAATGATATAAGAAATAGTTTCCATTAAAGTCTGGCTTTTCTTCTGGCTCAAGCCCTTCCTCTAACACAAGAATACATTTCATTTTTTCTTTTACCGCAGCTGCAAGTGTTAGACGGCAATGGTTTGACTGAATACCACCAGCTGTAATTAACGTATCTGCACCCTTTTCCTGTGCATCCGCAACTAGAAACTCTAACTTTCTCGTCTTATTACCGCCAGCTGTTAAACCAAGTAAATCATCTCGTTTAAAATAAATAGTCGGCCCACCAAGTACTTCAGAAAAATTGTTTAACTTTTCAATTGGTGTATATGATTCTGTATATTTTTTTCTCGGGAATTTAGCTAAATTCATCAATAACGCTCCTTTTATACTCTTTCACAGTAAATGTAACCATACTATTATTACATGGAAAAATGATGAAGTCACCTTTCTGGATTAAAAATGTATTAGAATTCGGTAAATGCAATTTATATCAATGATTTTTAACTCCAGTACGGTAAATGAAATTATATGAACGGTTTTCTTAATATATCGATTCAACGACAAAAATATACAAATAGAGGCCCGTTTCTCATCAATCAAAAAAGAACCCACACATTTAAATGTGGGCTCTCTCCAATCACTTATTTGCCGAAAAACGAAGAAGTTGCGTTAATCCTGCTTCTAAATTCATTTCTCCTTTATGGCGTACATATACAATCTTGTCCCCATCAAATTTTGGCGGGTTTGCTGTATAATACGTATGCCACTCATTCGTTCCTTCTACAGAGTACTCCATATATTCAGTAGCACCAACGATTACATTTTTATTATCATCTGCTGTTACATCTGGTGCCATTTGTGCAATTTTTGCGTCACTAATTAATAAGTTCTTTATGCCCTTATCCCGTTTATAATCGTAAGCCGTTACGACAACATCGTTACCGTATGCTTTCACTTGCAATCCTTGTTTGAAAGAAGATCCATCCGGAGCAGTCTTCTCTCCGCCATTTGGTCCAGCTGACATCCAGCCTGTTTCAATTCCGCCCGTATTTACAACCGTAAATCCTTTTTCATCTCCGCCTGTAATTTTCTTTTTACCAGCCCAGTCTGGCAAGTTTAAATCCCAATGCGTATGACTCGTAAAGAAAACAACTTGCGGGTAGTCTTTTAATATATCGTACAATTTATCCACGTTTAAATAGTCTTTTAAATATGGTGATTGTCTTGATCCGGATACAGAATCAGGTAAAACGTGATGAGAGAAAATGAAAATTGGCTTATTTTTATCTTTTTGACTATACTCTTCTAAATTTTGTTTTAGCCATCCTAATTGCTCATCACTCATATATACTTCATCCCACATTTTCGAATCGTGGTATTTCATATATTTTTCAGTTCCTAAAAATAAAAGCGGATAACCGTCTAATTCTTTTTTATGATATACCTTATCTTGTCCGCTAAATTTTAAATATCGATTAAACAATGTTTCTTCCGTTACACCATTTGGCCATGTATTTTGAGAGAGTTTCCCATCAGCTGTCCATTTACCAGCGTAAAATTCATGATTCCCAACAGTTGACCATACATTTTCCGGATGCTTATTCTTGTTTAACACACGCTTCACATCATCATATTGTGACTGCTGCCCAGTTTGCGTTATATCCCCATTCATAATAAGCGCTCTGGAAAGTGGTGTCACTTTGTTCATATCTTTTAATACGTGATCAAAGTCCCCTAAATCTCCTTGAATGTCACTAATAACGTTAAAAGTTGTAGCTGATTTTCGAACTTGCTCTTTCCCTTCCGCATGCATCGAAAGTGTCGGTAATAAAGCTGCCATAACAGCCAATGAAGCAACTGCCTTTTTCATACAATTTCTCCCCCTAATAATAGAATGTATAAACTGACATGTTTTGCGTTCTCTTAGTTGCTTGTCCAATTCATATTATAAAGAGGGATTGTAAAGATTGATGGAGTAAAAATTTAAGTGTTTTTTAAGAGATTTTGTCTTTTTTTCGCACTCCACAATTACCGAATCGCGCCAATCTTGCTCTCTATTCACTAACATTAAATAAATGTAAATTTATACTATAAATCTCTTAGTTAGGTACGTTGTGTTTTAATCTAAATTATATAACCGCAACACAATACTCTATCTTTTTAAGTTCTCTTCATTTAATCCGAATAACTCTGGTAAAGTAAAACGTCCATCTTTTCTGTATATTTTTCACAAAAAAATAACGTTTTCCCCCCTTTATAGATACAATCTCATTTATTTTTCTTGGTGCTCCGCATCCCATTCACTTAAATAAGATGCATATTCTAATTCATCCGGATTATCATGTAACATAGAAATAAACTCTAATTTATTCCCATCACAATCCAGAAAGTATACACTTGCAGCTGGCATCCACCTTTGGACAATTGGCTCTTGATTTCCTTTCCCTTGGCTCCCCACCACTTCTATTCCACGATTCTCTAACCACAATTTAGAAGTCTTTAGAAATTCTAAATCTACACCAAAAGCAAAGTGTTTTATCTCAAAATCTTCAATATTATGTACTTCCCATAGTCCAAGCATTTGCTTTTTACTTTCTCCTACCCAAAAGAAAGCCACTTTTCTTTTCGATAGTTTTCTTGCTAACGCTAACCCTAACTTATTTTGATAGAAATCTATCGCCTTTTCTAAATCTCTTACATGTAAATGTGTTTCATATATGTTCTGTATCATTCTGCTTATTCCTTTCTTTATTAGTTAAGTAGTTACTGTAATTCTAAATCTGAAGTATGTATAATCATTGTAATTTATCTCCATATCCAATATACCTATTTACTATTCTATCGAAATTGAAATATGATAAATCCAACTGAAGTAGTAAATTCAAATAAAAATTCTACTACTTTTGCAGGAGAAATTTCCAATACATTCAGATGAAATCATACTAAAATAATAAAAAAGCGCTATTCTTTTAGTAAGAATAGCGCTTTTCACTCTTGAATTCAGTTAATATTTTCCAGTAAATAGATATGTGTAATTACCCCATCGCTATCAAGCTAAGTTCATACACCGTCAATTATAGTAGAGGTTGTTTCTTTTTCTAAAGCCTATATGTAAGGAATTTAACCCTCCCCTAGAAATCAAAGAATTCCTAAGGGGATACCTACGTAATATAACATATTTACAATTACGTTGCGTTTGGGTTTAAAATGCGTATCTTTTTCATTTACATTACAACCGCCATGTTTAAGTTTATAAAAGTTATGCTTTTTAAATAAAAGTAATTACTTGTTTTATAAACTCGTAACCAAAATAACCACTAAATCCGAATAGTACTATTGCGGTAAATATAGATACCCATTTAATAAAGGTTGGATTTAGAAACCGTCTAGTAAAATGAACAAAGCTTAATA
The DNA here is from genome assembly GCF_008042285.1 of Bacillus sp. AR13-1. Classification (NCBI taxonomy): domain Bacteria; kingdom Bacillati; phylum Bacillota; class Bacilli; order Caryophanales; family Bacillaceae; genus Bacillus; species Bacillus sp. AR13-1. Next base: position 82,511 of record NZ_QNUA01000026.1, on the reverse strand, counting down.
AGACCATATCATGCATAAAGATACCTAATAAAATACCTACAGCTATTAATATAAATGTTGATGTACTTGCATTACCTAATGAAGAAACTAGAACCGGCCCAAAGACCCCTATCCAAAAGACAATATTAGCCGGTGATATAGCAATCATAAAACCAGATAAATAAGCTGTTAATAAAGATTTATTAGGATTTTCTCCCTCTATGTTAACTTCTGACTTTGCTTCTTTAATACTTTCTATTCCAATAAACATTAAAAACCCAAAACCTAGTAACCACATAACTGCTTCTACCCACGGATTGGTTAATACACTAGAGAACCCTAGATAAATCAGAACTATTAAAGATAAATCTACAGTCATTCCTCCTATACCTACAAACCAACCATGTACGAAACCATTTCTCATTCCTTGTTTAGTCATTTGGACAGTCATAGCACCTGCAGGTATTGATAAAGATAAACCTAACAATATATATGTAAAGAGTGTTACAATCATAAAAATTCTCCTATTTTAATCAATTATTATTCTTTTTATTAAATTATGCATGAAAAGGGCACTTACCTTTGATCGATTCATTACCATCTGTTATTACATATTATTTCCATTCTCTTTTATCTGGAGCAATCACCCAATTAGATGACCACTCTTTTGGGCCATGTTCGTTAAGATATTTTAAAATACTCCAAGTATCCCTTTGTTGAAGAGCAATGCCTAAAACCCCATAAGATCCTTTACATGTTTAACGTTCTTTTTAGATGTTAGTTTTTCAAGTAATAAAAATGCAACATCAAAAGCTGTACCTGGATTTGAAGATGTAATAATGTTTCCATCTTGAACGATTAAATCATTTTGTACTATTGCACCGAAATTCTTTAACTGCTCTTTTCGTTTACTCGTTGGATGACTGTATGTGGTGGCTTTTTTATCTGTAAGAATCCCGCTTTTTCCAAGCGCTAATGATGCGACACATATACTGGCAATAGGCTTCTGCTTGGCATAAAAATGTTGAATAACATGTAAGAATTCTCTACTATATGCATCCCGATAAAAACCAGCTTCTTCAAAACCTCCTGGAATAGCTAATGCATCAAACTCATCTAATTGAATATCATCAACCGTTTTTTCGGGTATGACAGTAAAATTCCAAGTACAGGTTAATTTATTCCGAAGGCCAACTGTTACGACCTCAGTTGATCCATCTCCCTCCCATTTATTCCAACCTAGTACATCTGTAAATACACTAGCTTCTACTGCTTCAAATCCATCAGCTAATAATAATAAAACCTTTTTCATATCGTAAATCGCCTCCTGTTATCCTTATTTTATACAAATATATAAGGCTGATAAATGAGTTTAATAAGGATATTCGATTGTTTGGCTTTATTATATAAGGAATTTAGGTTATCCTATTTTATAAAAAAAGGTTGGATAATTTATGGATCAAATTGATAAAAAAATCGTGGGATTATTACAGTCAAATGCAAAAATTTCAATGAAGGATCTAGCAGAAGCCGTTCACTTATCTGCTCCGTCAGTAACTGAGCGAGTACGGAAGTTAGAGGAGCAAAAAATTATTGAAGGTTACCATGCACATGTTTCTCTAAAAAAAATAAACCGTCCAATTTCTGCACTTATATTGTTTAAATCAAAGGATTGTAAATCATTAGCTAACTTTTGCTATAATCATCCAGATGTACTTGAGTGTTACAGAGTAGCAGGGGAAATTAGCTATATTGTCAAATTAGCAACGTATTCTGTAGAAAGTTTAGAACAATTTATTGATGATACAATGCAATATGGTACACCATCAACGAATATCGTGTTATCTTCTTATGAAAAAAAAATAATTGCTCCCTTTATTAGTGAAGAATAAAAATACTGGCACAATCAATTAACTATTACTTACTCAATAATCCTTAATCCTTTAAAAATAGCCCTGATTTTTTGACTGTATAAAAATCAGGGTCTCTAATCATTTTTATCGTTTTTGGGTAACCCATTTTTATTAGCTGGGTAACGATGTGCACTTCCCCCTATATAAACATTTAAATTATTCTTCACAATCCCTCTACTTCCAATAGCAACATGCTTATTACTTCCCATCACTACACCTCATTTCCTTTTTTACAAAAAAAAGACACAGAGATCCCTCCCCATGCCTACTAATTCTCTACTTCTTCACCGCATGTACATAATGCACCGTCTCAAAAGCTTCTAAATAATCGTTTCGTCCCTCAAAATATAATTTATTAATATCCTCTGGTGATAAGTGCTCATAAATGAGTAAGCCCACCTTCTCTAACAGTGCTTCCATTTCGGTATAAGAAAAACACGATTTCATCGGCTCTCCGCCTATCTCAGCCATCTTTATCATATTTTCAACTCGATTGGATAATCCTTTTTCCGTAAATAAGTTTTCATCGGGATAATCGAAAACGATAGAACTTCCTGCTGGAACTATCTCGAATAAATATTCTATTAAACTGGAAAGTTCCTCTTTCGTTAAATAATACGTAACACCTAAAAGGCTAAAGAAAGTTTTTGTATTTTCAAATCCTTCATTACGTAACTTTTCATAAGGAAATTCTTTTGTAAAATCTATCGAAACAAAATGAAGATTACTTGGAATTTCAAGCCCTGCTTCTTTCACTCTTTCCACCTTAAAACGCTGCGTAGAAGGATGATCCACTTCAAATATTTCTATTTTATTCTCTAACTCTCTATGTCTAAAACTAAATGTGTCTAAGCCCGCACCGAGTATGACGTATTGCTTTGCACCTAATGCAATTTCATGTAATAGCACTCTTTCACAATATGCCGCGCGTGCCAAAGGTGTTGGTGATAATTGAACTTGTGTAATCCATTTTAAAATTCCTTTCGGATTGTCTTGAAACTGCTGTGCAATGTCTTTATTGAAAAAATGTATTCCTTGAACCATGTTCGTTTCAATATCATTACGTTCTTTTTGTGAAATAAGATCTCTAGCTACATAATCATCAAAGATTTTAGAACTATCAAATTCACTATGATACGCCCTTCCGAAAGCTGATACTAACGACGTTACACTTGCTTCACCTTGTTTCATGCACATACACTCCTTCATTTTCACAACAAAAATAGGGTTCCCCTGGCCAGGAGAACCCTATTATACACTTTATTTTTATATTGGTAAATTATAGCATAAATAAGTTTTTTTGTCAAGTTTTCAACCCATTACCGCTCCAACAATTTATGTATTCCTTGGCAGGAAGATTTCGATCCACATCGAATATTCCAGATTATAACAATACATATGGAGGCCAATATGAAACGACTAGTCATTATTACAGTAGGAAAAACGCACAGCGGAAAAACTACATTTGCAAGAGCGCTAGAAAAAGAGTTCCCCAACTCTTTCATTATGGATCCAGATAACCAAGCCGAATTTATTAACACGCATTATGAAAAATTACAGCCAACTGAAGGCCCTAATACATTTAAGCACGTTCTTTCGAAATTCATTGTTGATTATGCAAAAGAACATACGATTTTACACCTTATTATTTGCAACTCAAATAGAACCCGAAACGGACGAATGTATTTGCTGAATGAGCTGTTTAAGGAAGAGGAATATGTACGCATATTAGTTCATTTTGACATCCCAGATGATGTTCTTTATGAAAGAGTGACTCGTAGCAAGCGAAGTACAAATATATTTAGAGGTAACTATTCTAGTTTCAAAGAGGTACTCAATCGCCAACAGGCCGAATCACTGCATGAAGATGTGGTAGATCCTGTAGAAAATGAGGCTGATTATTTGTTTGTTATTCGCGATAGTAAAGATGTAAAATCTACTATAGAAGAAATTGTTCATCTTGCTGAAGATTTGTCCCCTATCCCAAAATAAGAGACTATAAGAATCACATAATCATAGATTATTATGCAAATACTTCCTCTAAGCGCCGAACATGGTATATAATGATAAAATAATCTACTTCTATATGCTCAATTTTACACAATAGAGTTCACTCATAGGAAAGAGGTACAAAAATATGAAAACAAAACAAACAATCGCTGCTTCTACACTAGCTTTAGCAATGATTGCGGGATCTACCCCTACTCATGCAGAAGTAAATGAAGCTACTCCCCAGCAAAGTACTGGAGATCGATTAGCTGAAATTAAGCAACATAAACAAGAGTTAGATGCGAAATTGCAGCAGCACAAAGAAAATGTGGATCAAACATTAAATGAACTTAACCAAGTTAAGGAAAATGTTGATACAAAGGTAAATGAACTACATGAACGTAAACAAGTTGCTGATGAAAAAATTGGCGAGATTAAACAACATAAACAAGAGTTAGATGCAAAACTTCAGCAAGACAAACAAATCGCCGAAGATAAAATCGCTGAAATTAAAGAGCATAAAAAGCAAGTAGATGAAAAAGTTGCTGAAATTAAAGAGCATAAGCAAACTGTTGATGAAAAGGTTAATGAGATTAAAGAACATAAACAAACTGTCGATGAAAAAGTGAATGAAATTAAGCAACATAAAGAGAACATCGATCAGAAGGTTAATGAACTTAAGGAAGTAAAAAAACAGGTAGATGACAAATTAGCTGAGTTAAAGAAAGCGAAACAAACTGCTGAGGACAAACTTGCTGAGCTAAAAGAAAATAAGCCGAATACTGGGAACACGTTAGAGGAGCTTAAGAAAATTAAAGGCAATTTAGATAGTCTTTCCGCTAACTTAGAACTAGCTAAACAAGATGTAAAAAACAAACTAGCTGAATTACAAGAAGCTAGACAAGATTTACTAAATAAAATAAACGAAATGAAACAAGCGAAACAAACTGTTTCAGATGATTTAACAAAGAAAAAACAAGACTTAGATATTAAAATAAACGATTTTAAACATACTGAGAAAAAAATTGATGACAAATTAGCTGAGTTACATACAACAAAGCAAAATGTAGATAACAAAATTAATGAAGTATCACAATCGAAACAAACGCAAACAGACAATAACAATACTACTGTTCCAGCGAAAAACAGTGCTAGAGAACTTCCTAACGCTGGTAGTGAGCAATCAAGTAACGTGCCTTTAGGAATGTTATCTGTCTTAGGTGGACTTTTATTAGTAACACGAAATAAAATTAAAACGTTATTCTCAAAATAAAGCCATTATATCTATTTTAAAATAATCATACAAAGGCCAACTGCACATATATGTACGGTTGGCCTTTTTTCTTTATATTAACTGTCCATCTCTAAGTGTCAATATACGATCACATACATCAAGCATTCTTTCATCATGCGTAATCATAATTGCTGCTTTTTGACTCTCTTTCACTTCACGTTTCATCATTTCCACAACTTCACGTGCACGTTTTGAGTCTAAGCTTGCAGTTGGTTCATCCGCTAATATTAAATCTGGGTTGTTCATGAAAGCACGAGTGATTGCTACCCTTTGTTTTTCCCCGCCCGATAGTTGATTTGGATAATGAGTTTTTCTTTCAGATAATCCAAATGCTGCTAGCAAGTGATCCGCACGCTTTTCCGATTCTTGTTTGCTGTCTTTTTTTAACTTTGCAATATAAAGCAATTGTTCTTTAACATTTAAATATGGAACAAGATTTGCGAACTGGAAAATGAAGCCGATTTTTTTTAAACGAATGTCTGTCATTTCCTTTTCTGATAACTTCGTAATATTTTGCTCACGAATGTAAATATCCCCTTTTGACGGTGATAATAAAGCACCTGCGATTGATAATAACGTACTTTTCCCTGATCCAGAAGGACCGACGATTCCGATAAATTCTCCAGCTTTCACATCAAGCGACATCGGATGAAGGGCTGTTACTTCCGTATTCCCTTCTCCGTACACTTTACTTACTTTGTCTAATTTCAATAATGAAGTCATTACATCCCGCCTCCAATTGCTTCTAATGCATCAACTTTTAATACTTGGTATAACGAAATAAGTGTTCCTAAAATACTAATGACGATAAAGATTGCTGCATATTGTGCAATCATTGGTGTTGTTAATAAGAACGGCATACCCGCTGGTAAAATTTGTTCTAATCCTTGTACAAGAACAATACTGATTACCATCGCAACGACTGATAAGAATAACGCCTGCACGACTAAGCTATTTGCTAAATAAGAATTTTTCGTACCGATTGCTTTTAGTACACCTAATTGCTGTGTTTTTTGCAGTGTAATTACGTAGAAGAATACACCGATTAGTAACGCAGCGATAACAAGTAAGAACGCAATGATCATCGTTAATGTTCCTTGCTCTTCTTTAAATCCTGGAATACTTTGTAGCACTTCTTTTTTGTCGATAACATGTGCATTTTTAATTTCTTTATCTGTATTAAGCGCAATTGCACTATAATCTTTTTGGTTTGGTTGTGAAATAGCGCCCCATACGTCTTCATTTACATAAACGACTGGTGTATGGCTAAACATTTGATCTTTCGTAAATCCAACGATTTTAAATTCTTTCTTTGAAACAGGATCAATAATTGTATCCCCAATATCGATTCCTTTTTCTTTAATTGATTCATCAGCAACCATTTCGTTATTTGCTGTACCTAATTTCTCACCTTTTACAATTTTCGGTTCTAAAAATGAATCACGTTCACTTGAGAAAATAGCGACATCAACTTTTTTCGAACTATCTTTCTTTTCATACGTTGAAACTTTCACACGAAACGGCACTGCCTCTTTCTCGCCTACTTGACTTACTACGTTATCTACATCGTCTTTCTTAATTTGTGAACGAAGTAATTTATTTTCCGCATCATCTGCTAAAACGAACTTATTTGCCTCCATATTTTGAATCGATGAAGCATTATCGTATGATAATCCATTTGCTAATCCTGAAATGACAAGGACTAAAAATGATAATAACACCATAATAAGTCCGATTAATCCATATCTTAATTTTGATTGTTTTAATTCACGCAGAGCTAAAAACATTTCGCTCGCTCCTTCCTCTTTCTTTCTATGCACTTATCATAAAAAAGAAATATGAACGGAATATGAACAGAAGATTACAGAATGAAAATTAAATTTTCAGAAAGTATTGAAAACAATTAAAATCCTTGATACAATTCAGTCAAATAATCTTGACCGAGTAATTTAATTTGAGGAGTTGATCATTTGAAGCCCATGTTAACACTAACTACTTATAGCCAACTAAAAGCAATAAGCGATCCACTACGTGTCGAAATGATGATGCGTCTATGCGAACGTCCTTATACAGGACAATTACTATCTGAGAAATTCGGCATTCCAAGGGCTAAAATTCATTATCATTTAAAAGAATTAGAGAAGAATGGTTTTATAGAGATTGTTTATACAGAAGAAAAGAATGGCATCGTTCAAAAGTTTTATCAATCTGTCGCTAGAGGCTTCACCCCTGCCGCGGACCTATTACCTCATTTAGAAATATTAAGCGAATCAGGTCGCCAAATCTTTTTACAAATGACGGAAAGAACGAAAAGCCATATTCTCGCTGCACCAGAAGAAGCTTTTACATTACGAAAAGTAAGCGAAGACCCAGCTGATTGGAATTACGTTTCATCCTGCTGGGAATTTGATGCTACGCCAGAACAATTTCAAGTGTGGGTGAAAAAGTTTCATGAATTAATGGCTGAATTAAACGAAATCACAAAAGACGCGGATAAAGATCCAAATAGTAAATCTTATTACATTTCTACTACTGCACTTCAAATCGACGAGCGAGCAATGCAGCGCTTTGTTAAAAAAGAAGAAAAATCATAATACGATTTTTTTTACATAAAGTGAAACTTTAATCAGTGGGGGGGTTTTGTTCATCCCCCACTGATTATTAGTTGAACCAATCGGGCTTTTACGGGCAGTTGATCCCCCCACCTAACTTCTTTGCTTCCGCTGAATTTTGAGATGGGAGTCTTACTGCCCGTTAATGCGGGATAAACGGTCAAATTTATTTTACCGAATAAATTTATTATAAAGGAGTAGATTAAATGGACATATTGAAAAACCGGAGTTTCCTCTTAATGTTTTTAGGGAGAATTTTTACAAACATAGGAGATAGCTTGTATTATGTAGCCGCGATGTGGCTCGTATACAAGCTGAGTGGTAATCCTTTTTATTCTGGATTGGCTGGTTTTCTTACGTTATTACCTTCTACACTTCAATTTCTTACCGGTCCATTCGTTGATAGATGGTCAATCAAAAACACCCTCGTCATTACACAAATTTTGCAATGCATTCTTATTTTAATCATTCCCATTACACACTACTTCGACCTACTAACAGTCCAACTACTACTCATCATCATGCCCATCGTAGCCTTTATCGAACAATTTGCCTATCCCGCACAATCGAAAGCTTTACCACTTCTACTGCATAAAACACAATTATTAAAAGGAAACTCTCTCTTTTCATTTGCTTATCAAGGCATTGACTTAATTTGTACGACTCTTTCTGGCATATTAGTAGCACTACTTGGCGCAATCACTTTATACGTAATCGACTCTTTTACATTCGCGATTACTGCCCTTTTGTTCTTTTCATTGAAAATGCCACAGCAAGCAGAAACCAATACATCACTTTCAACTAAACAATATTTCTCTGATTTAAAAGAAGGTTTTTCCATCGTCTTTCGTTCATTAATGGGCGTATTCTTAATCGGTTCAGTAGTCGCTAATTTTTCAATTGGTATGACAATGGCAATACTCCCTTCTTTCGCTGATTCTTTAGGAGGCGTGAAATCATATGGCTTCTTCTTAGCTGCTATATCAGCAGGTAGTCTCATCGGTGCATTATTCAGTTCATGGGTTGGCAAACGTAACGTTGGCCGTGTCTCTATTATTGGCTTTGCGACTGGCGCTATCTTTTGGTTTCTCTCTACGATTGTACCGTTTCAATGGCTCTCTATTATCTTATTCGGCCTAGCTTGGATTCCAATTGGTGCGACCAACATATTATTCGCGACAATTAGTCAAATTGTAATTCCAAATCAATATATCGGACGCATCAATACAGTCATAGGAAGTATGGGGAAAATTGCTATGCCGTTCGGTTCTTTAATTGGTGGATACACCGCAAATGTATTTAGTAGCCAACTCATTTTCGCGCTCGCTAGCATCGGTATTTTATTTATTTCTCTCGTATGGCTACTTCATCCGAAATTAAGGGCTTTGCCGAAAGCTGATGAAATTACAGCGGATACTTTTGAAGTTCGGTTTAAAGTAGAGCGCGGGAAAGGTACGGCTTTATAGCAGGAACAAATTTAACCCCGTTCTAAATTTGGGACGGGGTTATAATTATAATTATTTAATTTTGAATGAAAAATACTTCACTAAAAATATAACAATAGCACCAACTAAAACGTTCAATTATCGATTTGATGGCCAAGACCCCTGCATTTTCCTTAATTGAATAATTTGACCTGTATGATAAGCATCATGAAGCATAATGTCCAGTAATTTCCCCTCAAGTGAATTTTGCTCAAGCTCTTTTTCGGAAATTGCACTCAATGCCTGTCTTAAATTACGTTGGGCATTTTCACAACGTTCAACGACTTTCTTCCATTCCTTATCATCATTAGATTGATTGGTAAGATAAAAGGTTTCATCACCGTCGAGATTATGTATCCATTCACGGTCTTCCAAGTTTGCAGCAAGTCTCTCTTTGTAATAAATGAGATGATTAACGTTCTCCCAAATGGTTTTAGTTACCTCTCCATATGGTTTCCAGATAGCCTGTTCGGCTGTAAGTCCTTCTATAGCATGTTTAAACGGTGCATACCAACTCTCTTTATCGAATGTGGAATCTAGTCCGTTTAAAAACAAGTCAATTCTTTTCAAAGTAATCGCCTCCCTAAATAGTTAAAGTTTCAATAAAATCCTTATAACTCTGTAGAGATTCTACATTTTTAAATAAACTTCCTGCTAATCTTATTCCACAAACTGACCCAATTGTGAAATAGAATGACTCGCATTTTTTTAAACAACTTTTTATCACTTTACACGTAAGTGATAATATATTGACCAATTGACAAAAATAAGAAGAGGCTGTTCTAAAAACAGCCTCTTCCTTTCCATCTATTTCGGAAGCTCAACCCGAACAGTCGTCCCTTCCCCTTTCGTACTATATACCGAAACGGTTCCTTGATGCAGTTCAACAATTTTCTGCACAATTGATAACCCTAAACCGCTACCTTCTACGTTTCTCGCTCTTGCTGTATCTACTTTGTAAAAACGATCAAATATACGATCCATTTCTTCTTTTTCCATACCAATTCCGTTATCTGATATAGAGATTATAACGCTAGATTCTAATTCTTCTACAACAAATTCAACGGTTCCGCCATCGTTTGAAAACTTAATGCTATTCGTAAAAATATTACTCCATACTTGATGAAGTAAGTTTTCATCACCTTTTATGACGATGTTTGGCACATCAAACTCAACAGCGATATCTTTTTCCCGCCATTTCCATTCGAGCATAAAAATGACGTCTTTAATTTGCTTTTGTAAGTGAAACTCTTTCATTTGTAGAACTTTCTCTTCTTTATCTAATGAAGCAAGCGTAAGTAACTGTTTACATAAACTAGACATCCGCTTACTTTCACCCTCAATAATTTTCAAGTAACGTTTTCTTTCCTCTTCACTCATATTCTCCGATTGTAATGTTTTCGAAAAACCTTGTATCGAAGAAAGTGGAGATTGGAATTCATGAGAAACGTTAGAAACGAACTCTTGTCTCATTTGGTCTAATTCTTTAATGCTCTTTGTCATCTTTTGAAAATTAGTCGCTAGTGTACCAATTTCATCTTTTCGATTTTCATCTAATTCGATATCATATTCACCACTTGCAATCTTTTGAGTCGCTTTCGTAAATGTTCGAATAGGACGAACGATATAACCTGCTGCAATCGCTATAAAAATAATACTTAATAAAACGATAAACCCAAGTAATACCGCTAAGAAAATTCTCATCTCGCCAAACTGTTGCTGAATGTCAGGGCGAATGAATAAAGCGTACTGTTTATCATCGTGTTTTAGCGGTACACCGACACTATTAATTAATTCATTATCGAAAAATCCTGTAATAAAGAGGCGCGTTGGATATGTGGAAACGCCATTAAACGTTTCACCTTGCAATACTTTATGAACGGTATCATCACTAATTGTTATCTTACGAAACGCATTCCCAATACGCTTTCCATGATTTTCGTCATCTACAATATAAATTTCATACCCTAACTTCGCAATAGACTGTAAGTATGCCTCTTTATTTTCTTCACTTTGCTTTTCGTATAATGATTTTACTTCTTTAGCATACATTAAAATCTTTTCACTATTGTACGGTTTTAACTTCACTTGATAATATACGTTCGTTAATAAAAAACCGATAATACTACTAAGAAGCATAATACCGACTGTCATAAAAACAAATCTAGAATACAATGATTTCATCTTATTTCAACTCCAACTTATAACCGAGTCCGCGTACTGTCGTAATTTGAAAATCATCTGTTCGTTTTGAAAAACGATCTCTCAGTCGCTTCACATGAACGTCAACTGTTCGTTCATCTCCTTCAAAATCCATTCCCCATACTAATTCAATTAATTCTTCTCTTGAAAAGGTTCTTCCAGGATAACTAGCAAGTTGTGATAATAATTCAAATTCCTTTAATGGAAGCAAAATCGTCTGACCGTTACACTTCACTTCAAACCCTTTTCGGTCAATTATCGTCCCATGTAATGTAATAATATCAGCACTAAGCATTTGATAACGGCGCAATAGAGCTTTCATACGGAAAATTACTTCAGCTGGTTCAAATGGTTTTACAATATAATCGTCCGTACCAGAAATGAATCCTTTTTCTTTATCGACTAGCTGATCTTTTGCAGTTAATAAAATAACAGGTATATCATGATACTTCCGGATTTCTTCGCATAACGTATAGCCATCAACAAACGGCATCATAATGTCTACTATCGCAAGATGAATATTTTCTTTCTCTAAAACGCCTTGCGCTACCTTTCCATCTTCCGCTTCAAAAACTTTAAAGCCCTCTTTTTGTAAATGGTAATGCAATAACTCTCTAATATGTTTATCATCATCAGCTAATAAAATATGTATCATCTTCATTAAACCCTCTCTTGTTCATCCTTCTACATTCTTACATTAAGAAACAATTGTACTTTTTGCAAGAAAAAGAAAAACAAACTGCTATTAGTTTTTTTGAATAAGAGTTGATACATAATACGCTACAAGCCAACATTTTAAGATAAATAAAAAGAATCTATTTTGAAAAAAATTATTCAAAATAGATTCTTTCGTTTTAGTATTAAGATTATTTTAATAAAAACAATTTCTACTCTTACTAAGCTTTAGAAATATCAACAAATCCTTCTCCGAACACATCACGAACATCATGTATAGCGATGAACGCAGCCGGATCCGTAGTTTGAACAATCCGTTTTAGCTTCACTACTTCTTGCTTATTAATAACAATATAAAGAATTTCCTTCGGCGTTTTCGTGTAATAGCCATGACCTGAATACACGGTAACCCCTCTGCCCATTAAGGTAGTTACCTTCCCGGCAATTTCATTCGGGTTATCAGAAATAATCGTAATGGCTTTCTTCGGATTTAAACCTTCAATTACAAACTCCATCACTTTCGTTGCTACATATAGCATAATAATTGTTATCATCAGTTTTTCTGCACCAATGATGAAATAAGATGAAAACGCAACAATTAAATCGAAGAACAGTAAACCATAGCTAATGCTCCATCCTAAATATTTATGCGTCATCCTTGCTAAGATGGTAGTACCTGCTGTTGTTCCGCCAACGCGAATAATAAGACCAATCCCGCACCCAATAAATATTCCTCCGAAAATGGCATTTACAAGCATTTCATCCGAAGTAATCGTCCAGCCTTCTGTCAAATGAAGAAATAGCGAGTTCGTAACTACAGCGATAATCGTATAAATTGTTGTAATCTTATTTAAAAATTTATAACCGGCTATTAACAAAATCGCATTTAAAATTAAGTTAACTAAGCCTGGTGACCATTCAAATAAATAGTACGTAATAATCGTGATACCAGTTACTCCGCCTTCTCCAAACTCGTTCGGAATAACAAACAAATTCACACCTAACGCAAAAAGAAATGCACCAATAATAATAAAAATAATGTCTGTCGTTCTTTTTTTCATACAGTACCTCACTTCTTATGTAAATATTTATTCTGTCATAAACTCTCACCATTATATCGTGGAATATTCAAATCGAACAGTGGTTTATTTTTATTTTAATATAGGGTAATAAATCAACTTCATCCTACATCCACAAGTAATTAAAAAAGTAAAACAACTGTATTTATTATGTGCTACAAATAAAGTTTTGATTTCACATGCAATTCACGCTAAAAAGTGAATATGAACACTTACTCGCACAAACTTCGAATAAAAAACAAATAGGCGAAGCTATAGAATAGACTTCGCCTCAAGCGTGTGAGCACAGAGATTTATATAAATTTTTATATTCATACATTACAGAAATAAATTTACTTATCTTTCTCCATATATTCTTTAATCTTTCGTTCTTCCCACTCTTTTCCGAATATCCCAAATGGAAAAGTTGTCAAACCGTGTATAACGATACCGATTCCCCAACCTCCAAGTGGATATAAAAACCATAATTTGCTTGAATCAGAGCTTATATTTATAAAAAAAAGCATTAAGTTCACTAGTATATAGACCGTTAAATGAATGTAAAAAGCTTTTAAATTCTCCATCCTCTTTTTAGCTCGTAAATAAACCTCATCTCGCTCCATCCTTAAACACCTCTTTCATTATTGTATTTTTTAAACTCGCTCCGATTTAAACATCATATTCTAATCGAAAATCCCTTATTCTCAAAAAAACATAAAACAAAAAAGTACCCATCGAATTATCATACATATGATGATTCGATGGGTACTGCATGATACATTTGTTATTTACAAGCGTCTAATTAAGACCAAATCCAAACATCATCATTATTTTCAACGTTGCTCTTTACCTCATAAACCTTTTCAATATGATCCGTTGTGTTGTAGTTAATAGAAATTCCGCCCCAGCCTACATACTTCATATCAATTTTTACTTTCTCACCCGTATTAAATACTTGTCCTTTAGTTAAGTACACTTCAATAATAGCTTTCTTCCCATTTACTGATGGATACTGCACTACAACATATTTAGTAGAACTATCTCCTTCATCTTCCATCGTTCCTACTTTTGATACTTCCCCAATTACATAATCAGGAGAACCATCTTCTTTCATGTGCATACCTAATTTATTTGACGTATTTTCAACTGTATTTGCACTCATATATTCAGTAAAATTACGCATCATAGATCCAGTAGCTTTAACCTCATCCCCTACTTTCACATTTGAAAGGGAATCTATATATACACTTACAGGCTCCTCATATTGCTTAGATTTTACGACAATTACACCGTTATCTACTTCTACTACTCGCCCTTCTAACGTCGAGAAATTCGATTCAATAGAAGCGGCACTCGCTTTTGATAGTTCTAATCCTGGTAAATTCGTTCCTGATAATGCTGCGATCCCTAAAGCACCTGCTAAAATTATTTTTTTCATACCCATATGTAACCTCTCCATTCATGATGATTATATTTTTTGATTGGATACGACCAACCTGTAACTATTATAGTTACAGGTTATAGAAAATAGCAACCATCTTTCTTATGCAATGTTGCATACTGTAATTTTTAAATATAAATCGATTATTCCTATATTCAACACGAGTGCTAAATTCTTGAATACCAGCAGGTAAACGGATTGATAACGAAGAAATTAATGTGATGCATCATATTTTTTCAATGCTACGGTTTGTATAGTCGTAGTTAATTACATTATGTAGGAGCGGAATTAATATGTTAATGAAACCAAAAAGATTACAGCCAGGAGATATTGTGGCGACAGTAAGTTCTTCATGGGGAGGTGCTGGTGATTCTAAGCTAAGATGGCGATATGAGCAAGGAGTAAAAAGATTAGAAGACGTCTTCGGTCTTAAGGTTGTCCCAATGCCAAATAGTTTAAAAGGTAGCGAATACCTTTACAACAACCCACAAGCTCGTGCGGAAGATTTAATGACAGCATTTAAAGATACTCGTATTAAAGGAATTATTACGAATATTGGCGGTGAAGATAGCATCCGTTTACTTCCTTATATAGATTTTAATATTATACGCGAAAATCCGAAAATCTTTATGGGCTACTCTGACGATACCGTTTCACATTTGTTTTGTCATAAAGCAGGAATTCCCTCTTTTTACGGTCCAGCAATCTTAACTGATTTTGCCGAAAATGTGGAGATGGATCCATATACAATTGAAATGGTGAATCGAACTCTCTTTTCAAATGAGAATATTGGCGAGATTCAACCAGCTCATGAATGGACGAGTGAGCGTTTAGAATGGATAGAGGCGAATAAGGATCAACGGCGTACGATGCAGCAAAACAACGGATATGAGCTACTTCAAGGCTCTATCACTGTACAAGGGCGTTTAATTGGTGGTTGTATAGAAGTACTGGAATTTGCAAAAGGAACGGAACTTTGGCCTGAGAAAAAACATTGGGCGAATAGTATCCTTTTCTTTGAAACCTCTGAAGATCATCCAGAACCAAGTTATATAAAGTATTGGTTACGAAATTACGCAGCGCAAGGCATTCTGCAAAAAGCAAAAGGCATTATTTTTGGTAAACCAAAAGACGAAAAGTATTATGAAGAATATAAACAAGAAATACTGCAAGTTATGAAGGAACACAATTTAGAAGATTTGCCGATTCTTTATAATTTAAATTTCGGCCATACCGAGCCAAAGTTTATTTTACCTTACGGCGCTTTGGCAGAAATTGATTGTGAAAATGGGGCTTTCTCTATTTTAGAGAGTGGCGTGGAATAAAGTGAAACTTGAAATAAGTATAGCCATAAGTTTTATTATTATGTTTCCCTGATCCTACAGAAAGAATAGCGTATTTTTCATTTTAGGGAGTATTTTATTAGCTTGATAGCGATATGGCAGGACTCAAATAAATAAAAACACTCTTATGAGATATGACTGTGAATCGGTACTTTTTAAATGATATGGAGATTACTTATCTAATGATAAAGGGGGATTACGTGTATGGAAGTAACATTTACAGTAAGTAAATGGGATGAAAAACTAATTGATGATACTAGAAAAGATTTTCCTATTAATATTGCCCATGTTGAATATGATATTGATGGTGAATTAAAAGGAAAAGCTTTTGTTGAGTACTTATTATATTATTTAGACTCAAATATAACTGATGGTCACTTGGCTACTGCTAAAATTTCTGGATTTTTACACTTTGAAGGAATTTATAAGGGGCAACAAGGGACATTTACAGCTGTAGAGCAAGGAATATTTGATAAAGGAAATCTAGATTCCCCAGGAACAATTATTAAAGCTACCGGTAACTTAGAAAATCTGAGAGGGTCCTATAATTATCAGTTTACAGGTCAAACTAGTAAACTGATTTTAGAGTTTGAATTTTAGCAAAATACCCTATAATATAGTGGAAAGGACATTTCTTGTAATACTAGGAATGTCCTTTTTGTTGACGAGCTTATTCAACTATTCTTCTATTAGTTAAGAAAAGAACAGAGTATATTACATAACGTCTTATTATCAGTATTCAGCAATGCATAAAATTTTCGTTATGGTGGAATTAAAAATCTAAGCCCGAGAGGCATGTGCCCCCCACCTATTCATTACTTTTCCTACTAACTAAAGAATAATCCCCGAAAAACTCCCCTTCATAACTTCTTTTTTAAGTTGATTTCTACATATAAACATTGCAATAATTTTTGTGCGATGTTTTTCATCGGGTTCAAATTGTTCAATAGTTACGTCACAACGAATTGTTACTATTAATTTGTGACTTTTGATAAAATGAAAATCGCCTCTTATAGAGCGCAGTTTTACTTATATTCATTCTTATGCAAATTCTGAAGCATATTCTTCGTATGTCTTTAATGTATTAAGCAATCGAGCTGATTCAATCATGATTTCGTTCGATGAATCAGTTACACAAATGACAATAAATCGATTATCATCTCTGTCTCCAAACAAGCCTTCTGATTCAAGTTCCATTAACACATTTAACGTTTCTTTCAACAGTGTATTTACTCGTATGTTAAAGTCATCTTCGACGATATCATGATATTTCTTGATAATTTTGTTCACTTCATCAAACATTCCAAAATCGTCCCATTCGCTCCACTCAACAGCTCCGTATCTATAATAATCGTATAAAGGGTCCGACTTATTAACTTTGATTAGTCTTTCTTTATTAGCCACTGGTCCAATGCTATTGACACAATCGTCTGTTAATATGGAGTACCCATATATTGTGTCAACACCGCACCTAGTTATAAGTTCGTTATAATGACAACGAATTGCATTTTTCAACTCAACATAAAAACTTTCTTGCAGTTGCATTTTCATCGTATTTCCTCCGTTTTTTGTAGCGACCTGTCGTTACATATTTCAATCTTAACATGAAAATCAACATGAAACGTTAACTGAGCCAAAATAAGAAAAACCGAAACTATAATCATTTCGGTTTTTCCAAACTGTAGAAGTCTATATTTACTTTAGCGAATGAACAAACAACCCACTGCGCAGTTTCGGTTCAAACCACGTTGATTTTGGCGGCATAACTTCCCCTGCGTCTGCGATTGATAATAAAGCTTCCATTGATGTCGGATATAATGAAAACGCTGCTTTATACTCACCGCTCTTTACAAGGCGTTCTAATTCTTCTAATCCGCGGATTCCTCCGACAAAATCAATGCGTGAATCAGATCGTGGATCATGTATTTCAAGTACTTGGCTTAATAAATGATCTTGCAGAATAGATACATCTAAACCTTTAACGAGATCATTCGCATCAAACGTTTCCTCTTTCACAGTGAGCTTATACCACTTTTCGTTTACATACATGCCAAATGATTTTGGTTCATTTGGTTTATACGGAGAACCATTTGCTTCTTCTACATAAAAGTACTGCGTAATTTGCTTTAAAAACTGCTCGACTGATAAACCATTTAAATCTTTCACAACCCGGTTATAGTCCCAAATTGATAATTCATCATGAGGGAATAAAACAGATAGGAAGAAATTGAATTCCTCTTCTCCTGTGTAATTCGGATATTGCTCTCTTCGCATTAGCCCTACTTTTGCAGCTGATGCAGAGCGGTGATGTCCATCTGCAATGTACAAGTTAGGAATATCTTCAAATGCATTTACTAAAGTGGCAATTACTTCTTCATCTGCAATTTTCCACGCAACATGCCTAACGCCATCTTCTGCTGTAAATGTAAAGATTGGCGCATGTTCTTCTTTCCAGCTTGCAATGAAACGTTTCACTTCTTCTTTTGTACGATACGTTAAAAAAATTGGCCCCGTATTTGCGTCACACACATCTACGTGGCGAATACGATCAAGTTCTTTTTCATGACGCGTTCTTTCATGTTTTTTAATTGTATCATCTTCATACTCGTCAATCGATGTACAAACGACAAGGCCTGACTGCGTTCTTCCTTGCATCGTCAGTTCATAAATGTAAAGCGCTGGCTCCTCATCTTGAACGAACACTTCTTCTTGTATAAATTGCTTTAAATTTTCACCCGCTTTTTCATATACGCGATCATCGTACGGTGAAAGTGCCGGGTCTAAATCAATTTCTGCTTTATCAACGTGTAAGAAAGAATATGGATTCCCTTTTACAACTTCTCTTGCCTCTTCACTATTTAATACGTCATACGGTAAAGCTGCTACTTGTGCTGCTTTACCTTCTACTGGACGAATAGCACGAAACGGTCGGATTTTTGCCAAGTTTCTCTCTCCTTTACACAATCATTCGAACAGCTACAACACCTGTGATTTTGCTTATATTTTCCACAATATTCTCTTTCATTATATCATCAATTCCGTTATCAATATCAATCATTGTGTACGCCCAAGAATGTTTACTACGATTAATCATATCCGCAATATTAATATGATGTTCTGCTAAGCATCCTGTAATTTGTCCTACCATGTTCGGAACGTTTTGATGCATTATTGTAATACGTTTCTTTCCTATATACGGTAGTTCGACGTTTGGATAGTTTACTGAATTACGAATATTTCCTGTCTCTAAATATTCACGTAATTGACGTGCTGCCATGACCGCACAATTTTCTTCTGATTCAGACGTAGATGCACCAAGGTGAGGCGTTGCTGTTACATTTTTCATCTTTATCACATTTTCATTCGGGAAATCCGTTACGTAATGTGTAATAATATCTTCTTCTAACGCTTTTTGAAGAGCTGTTTCATCTACAAGTTCTCCCCTAGAGAAATTGAATAGACGCATTCCTTTTTTCATCGTCTCTATAGCGTGTTCACCAATAATCCCCTTCGTTTGGTTCGTAAGAGGAATATGAAGTGTAATATAATCACACGTTGCAAAAATTTCATCTAGGCTAAACGCTCTTTGTACTTGTGTAGAAAGACGCCATGCCGTTTCAACTGATATATACGGATCATATCCAACAACGTCCATACCTAAAGATAACGCATCATTTGCAACTAAAGCACCGATTGCGCCAAGACCGATAACCCCTAAACGTTTCCCTGCAATTTCTGATCCAACGAATTGCTTCTTCCCTGCTTCAACAAGCTGTGGTACTTCTTCTCCATCCAACTCTTTCGTCCAGCTCACTCCGTTTATAATATTACGGGAAGACATAATAAGGCTTGCGATAATAAGTTCCTTCACTGCATTCGCATTAGCCCCTGGCGTATTAAATACTACAATCCCTTTTTCCGTACAACGCTCAACAGGAATATTATTTACACCGGCACCAGCTCTTGCAATTGCCTTTAAATCTTCTGAAAACTCTTCTTGATGTAAAGAATAGCTGCGAAGTAAAATACCATCTGGATGACCTACTTTGTCTCCAATCTCATAGCGATTCCCATCAAAAATTTGCAAACCTTTTTCTGCAATTTGATTTAACGTCTGAACACGAAACATATCCCCATCTCCCTATCTATTTTCAAGCTCAAATTCCTTCATATAGTCTACTAATTCTTGTACACCTTGGGTTGGCATCGCATTGTAAACACTAGCGCGCATACCGCCGACTGAACGATGTCCCTTTAGCGTAACGAAACCGCGCTCTTTCGATTTTTGTAAAAACTGATTGTTAAGCTCTTCTGACGGTGTTGTAAACGGAATATTCATAAGTGACCGATACGTGGGATCAACTGGTGAAGTAAACAATTTAGATTCATCTAAAAAATTGTAAAGAAGTGAAGATTTCATTCTATTTTGTTCTTCAATCGCAGATACCCCGCCTTGTTCTTTCAACCACTCTAGTACAAGTTTTGCTACATAAATACTAAAGGATGGCGGTGTATTATATAGGGAGTTATTTTTACTGTAAGTTTCATAGTTTAACATCGTAGGACAAGCACTATTTGCACTGCCAATTAAATCTCTTTTTATAATTACAATCGTTAAACCCGCTGGCCCTAAATTCTTTTGCGCACCCGCATATATGAGACCAAACTTCGTAACATCATATTGTTCTGATAAAATATTTGAGGACATATCCGCAACGAGCGGCACTCTTTCTAAATGTGGAATATCCACATATTTTGTCCCCTCAATTGTATTGTTCGTTGTAATATGTACATAATCTAGTTCTTCATCATTTGGTAAATCATCCATTTTAGGAATCGTAGTAAACTTCTCTTTTTCAGAAGAAGCAATCACTTGTACTTCTCCTACTTTTCCGGCTTCTTGCAGCGCCTTTTTAGACCATGAACCTGTCAGTACGTACCCAGCTTTTTTATACGTACTCATTAAATTTAACGGTATCATAGAAAATTGTAATGACGCACCGCCCTGTAAAAATAAAACTTCATACTCATCAGGAATGTTCATTAATTCACGAAGTAAGCTACTTGCTTCATCAATAATACTTTGGAAATAAGAAGATCTATGGCTCATTTCCATAACAGACATGCCTGTCCCGTTATAATTTACAAGCTCCTTTTGCACTTTCTCTAAAACTGGCAAAGGGAGTATAGATGGTCCTGCTGAAAAATTATACACTCTCTCCATCACCCAGATAACCTCCCTATTTCTCATTTTTATTATTTTTTAAACTTTCTGAATTATAACCTATATACAATACACGGTCAATTTGTTTTCCGTTATTACGGTGCAAGACGCAATGGAATCGCTTGCATGTGCACCCTGCTTTTTATAAACACACAAAAAAGTGTTAAGTACATAATCGTACTTAACACTCTAGTAATTAAGTATAATAGCTACTTACTCGTAAAGAACCGATCGAAAATTTGATAAATAGCTGAAAGACCAAAGAGCCAATAAATAGTATCCACAAGCGCCGGCATAGAACCAAACCATTTCTCAACTACATTATAATCTAACGCCACAAACAACCAATTCAAACCGCCAAGAATCACCAAAATTACTGTAAGGTATGACAAAAATTTCATTATGATTGCCCCCTAGGTGATAAGATGGTGAAAGGCCTTTCACTAAAATATATGTAATGGATTCTAAAACTTACCTATTTTATAAAATTTATTTTCGATACCAGCCATTAATAACTGTCTCTGCTTCTTTACTATGTATTTGATATGAATGATTACTATCATTAGATCCGATAAACCAAATTGAAAAACCTTTAAAATATGGCTTCGCTTCTAATACATCTCGGTAAGCACGCCACCCGTTAAGTTGTACATCTTTTGAAAACACATTCGTAATATCTGGGTTCCACGGGCTTTGTAGTCCAAGTTCACGTGCTGGCACATTAAATCCACCAAAATAAACTGGCTTTCCAGTTGTTTTATGTAATGTCTCAAGTTGCTGAACAACATTTTGGCCCCGATTGTATACTGTCGTCGCAAATAAGCTTTGTTTTACTTCTTCGTATGATGGATTTCTTTTTCCTGAAACTTCAAACCAACTATCAATACTTACGATGTCCACCTTTTTTAAATACGGGCGATTTATTTTCTCTTTAAATTTCGCCTCAAAAGAAGGATCCCAACTTGCAGTTAACCACCAATTCATTTGATACAAAACATTTCCTTTATACTGCTGGCGAACAAAATTAATCGTATCATTCCAATATCCTTCTGCATATTCCATATTCACGAAATTAGAAGCGATTTTCAGCCCATAAATATTGTACTTACTTGTAATGGAATTAAAAATATCTTGTAAAACAACCGTTTTCCAATTCCAGAAGAAATCGTTAATATTACTAGGGTTCCACTCTGTTTCTCCAATATTTCCTTGCTGAATAAACGGAAACGGCTCCAAAATAACTTGTATATTACGCTTTAATAATTCTTGAATTAAAATAATAGCTTGTTTCTTTTGCGCCTGATTAATTACCATATTAGCCGAATTCACATCCGGAATATCTACTTGAATAGGTACATTCACCGTATTTAAATTCAAGCGCTCTACATCTGCTAACACTTTCGCTACATTGCCTACTTCCCATACCGTTACGTTTCCTGATTTTATTTTTCCAGATTGAACAGTATTTACATCCGCCTGTATATTTCCCTGGAAACAAAAAGAAAACAACATGATACACACTCCTAAAAAACTTATTAAACTCTTATTTTTTTTCATAACTTTCCCCCATAATTTTTGGCTTTCTTGATTATTTTATACAATATTTCACATATATTCCAGAAAAAATTAAATACATTTCCATTAATAAAAGTGGTATCCATATAATCCCCCTAAAAATAGTAAGGTAAATAAAAAAAGAGACCCCTACTTAAAGTAAGAGTCTCTTCTAACATTATCGCGGCTGTAAATTTAACACTTTCCCCTCTATTCCATCCGTATTCAGTGTAGTCGTATGATACTCACCATTTACCCAATCATCTATTTGATCATGATACCAATCGCTTCTAAAGTTTCCTGATTGTCCTGGCCCTACGATATGATAACCGTTTGACATATCTTTAGTATCAATCACGAATCGCCAAGAAGCTCCGTGATTTACAATACCGTTATCTCCATAACTCGCAGCTTGAACGGTAACTTGGCTTCCGCCAATTGGAACTGGTTTCTCACGATTAAATGCAAGTAATGCTAACATACTAGATGATCTCGAAATTGGATGTGTAAAAGCAAGTTGATGGTAATCGCCCCACTTCCACTCCGCAACATCGGGCCCATATTCCTTCTGTAATTTTTTCATTACATTCTCGTACGATGTATGCACAACTTTCGTGAACCCTCCGTACTTCGTAAACCAAGCGCTATTTTCTCCTGCTACTTCTTTTCGAATCAATTCATCAACAACTTGTGACTTCCCTTCAAATAACTCCATCACATCTTTCGGTATTTCTTTTGAAAATAAAGTATTCGAAATCTCTTTCATTAACAAATGGAATATTAATGGTGCCGCTTCATCTTTACTATCGTAAAAATTCCACTTTGTTAATTGTTTTACGCCTTCTTTCTCTACTTCATTTAAAGATGCTTTATTTAACTCTTTTAAAAATATAGGAGCAAATTCTTTCCCATATAAATTTTTTTGATCCATCTGTAACTCTTCTAAATCTTTCACCGTATACTTTTCCTTCTCTTGCAAAAACTCTTGAATACGCATTTGCCTGTACGGTTGCGCCCACGTATTACTAATATGGTACGGATAATTATCATCAACAATTTTATTATTTGCAGTTGAAATAAACCCTTGTTTTGGATTTATTACTTTCGGTAGCTGATCAAACGGAATATACCCTTCCCATTCATATTCATCTGTCCATCCTGGCACTGGCAAACTACCATCACCTTTTTTACGTATTGGTATATTTCCATTCGCTTTGTAAGCAATGGTTCCGTCATTTGATGCAAACACAAAGTTTTGAGTTGGTGTATGAAAATCTTGAAGAGCAGTTTCAAACTCATTCCAGTCTTTCGCTTTATTCATATTTAATACAGCCTTTAATTCAGCTGATGGCTCTAAAGCAGTCCATTTCAAAGCGAATACTGTTTTCGTTTTCTCTTTCCCTTTATCTGCAAACTCTGAAATGACTGGACCATGCCTCGTAACCGTCACGTTATACGGAATTGTTTTCCCGCCTTTTACTTTAATAGATTCATCAACAACTGTAGCTTTTTCCCATTTATCGTTATACAGAAATTCATTTTCATTAGTAGGATTTCTCTTTTCAATATATAAATCTTGCACATCAGGACCTGTATTCGTAACGCCCCATGCTATTTTGTCATTGTGGCCTAATATAACACCTGGCACTCCCGCGAAAATAACGCCACTCACATGTAAGTCTTTCATTTCAAGTTTCGATTGATACCATATGGAAGGTGTCGCAAGAGATAAATGAGGATCATCCGCTAAAATCGGCTTACCAGACGCACTCTTCTCACCGCTTATCACCCAGTTATTACTACCATTAAACTCTGGTGGAATGACCGTTTTTGCAAAACTTTGTGCTACATCCACATTTGTATTTTTCAGTTCAGCTAGCAATCTAGGTGCATCTTTCGGATATGTAGGAAATAGCTCATTTGCTTGCTCTTTCGAAAGATTTTTCAGCGCCCAATATCGAAACGCCTGTCCGTGCCAATGTCCTCCTAAATCAAACGCCATATACTTTCCAATCGTCAAAGAATCCACGATTGACCATTCAGCAGGCTCATAGCCTAATAAAGTAAACTCAACCGGCAATCTCTTTTCCTCTTTTGCCTCACGTATAAAAGCGTTCACTCCATCAGCAAATGACTGCAGGGCATATTTCGCTTCTCCGTCATATTGACTAACAGACGCTTTTGCTGCTCGCCGTAAACCGAGCGTTCGAAACAACTTATCTCGATCAACAGCTGCTTCTCCAACAACTTCACTTAACATTCCAGAAGCTTGCCTTCTACTTAAATCCATTTGGAACAAACGATCTTGCGCTTGTACATACCCTTGCGAGAAATATAAATCATGCGCATTTTCTGCTTTAATATGCGGTACACCTTTACCATCCCGCTTCACCGTAACAGCATGTTGTATATCCTCTAGCTTTATCGTTCCATCTATCTTTGGCATAGATCTCAGCGTATATATGTTCAAAAAAATCATAGCGCAAATAAACAAAAAAAGAACGATACTACTAGACCAAATAAAAATTCTTTTTCCCCTATTTCGTTTCTTTTTTATGACGACTTCCATACAATCCCTCCTCTCTCAATCTATTCGCTTCTATTGTGAAAGAACCTTTTAGAAAAGAAGAAATCATTACTTGCTCATGCTATGGATCATACAAACTGAATACTTCTCTCTTACGCACTATTTCCTTTCCTTTATTAAAGCTTACTCGTCCTTTCTTACACCAATTCCTCAAAATCCCCTTTACATAAGCAAGTGTCCCCTTATTATTTTCAAACGCAATTTTAAGTGCCTCTAGTACTTTATCTCCTGAAACTCTTTGCATCCATTCCTTTAATTCCTTCGCGATATATGGAGATAGACTACTAATGTTTTGTTCGTAAAATTTATAAACTTCACTATGCGGAGTGGCATCCTCTACTCTTTCTACCTCTTCCTTCTCTTGAATAATTACTTGTTGTGAATTACTATCAACCTCTTCCTCTGGCATACCAAAATACTGAAGTAATAATGGAATCTTGCATTCTTCTTCAAGACATTTACGTAAAAACTTATGTAGGAACTCTTTACTTTTCACCATTTTCAGCTCACGTAATACACATTTCTCTATGTTCGTATTAAAAATAGGATTATAGTGTAACCAATTTATAATGAATAACTCTTTCGTTTCCGCATCATATAAAATCTTCCCGTATTCCACAAACCGGTTCAATAACTTCTCAACAGTCTCCATACTGTAACCAGTTTCAAGCTCTGCCAAACGCTTCGGTAATATGTAAATACCACATTGCTTCGTTTTCGTACCAGTTAACAAATATATGTAAAAATAACGCTCCTCTGGCGTTAAATCTAATATGAATTCATCTTGCCAAAAGTTCACCTGCACATTACGGTACACCGCCATCAGTTTTCCTCCCGCTCTTTACTAGTAAAAAGGAAAATTCCAATCCTTCAATATAAATATAGGAATGAGGTAACGGTTTTGGCATTCGAGTTCCAAATTTTTTTAACTACTACAACGACGGTTTTATTTTTTCGAGCTTGTTTTGTTCTTGTAGTTGTTTTTGTTTTTGTTTTTTCTTAGTGATTTATTACTTGGTAGGTGCTTATAAGGGGCTTTGAAGGGGCTTATATAGTGTTTTCATTCCTCTCTTATCCGATGCCTAATTACAAATGTCTCCAACAATCTTCATATATTGCAGACAACCATTATGATTCACCTGCTCATATTTACACGAAAATAAAAAGCACTTGTTGCCTTCGTAGACAATTCAGTGCTTAAAGTTAAAAGCTTATAAATAAAAGTGTCTATAATCGACATAGTTGATTGAAATACAATTCTGTTACATTTATTTTAGTAACGATAATATGATACATACCGAATTATCTACAACTGAACGTTTTGGGCGAGATTTCATTAACACCGTTAATCCAATTAATGAAGTGACTAGCGTTTGTGCCAATGCTTTAGCATTCACATCACTTTGCAGTTCTCCAGACTGAATTCCTTTAGTAATTAATTCTTGAAATATAACTGAAAGATACATTTGATGTTCTCTAGTCAGCACTTCAAATTTTTCATTATGAGGAGCAAGTTCCACCATTGTGTTAATACAAAAACAGCCTTTATTTGATTCTTTTTTATATCCCTCTTCCACCATATTTTCAAAAAATATACGAATGGCCTCTTTTACAGATTGTTCTTTTTGAAGTTTTGTTCGAATGCTAGCTGCGTGTATATTCGTGTATCTCCGTAATGCAGCTTCAAATAGCCCTTCTTTATCACCAAATGCCGCATATAAACTCGGTCTTTGTATTCCCATTTTAGCAGTTAGATCACTTAATGAAGTAGCAGCGTATCCTTTCTCCCAAAAAAGTTGCATAGCAGCATCCAAAGCTTTTTCTTTATCAAATTCACGTAGTCGAGCCATTTAACCCCTCCTCTTTTTTCACCTGTTTTCTAAATTATAAATCACGTTTTTATGTACTAATCAGTATATTATATATCGTATTAAATTATAAATGATATGTCAAAAGAAACTGAATTTAATTTACAATTCACTTGACATAGCAACTTATCCCTGATTATATTTGACTTACGAAATAACATACCGTTCGGTACATTATTTTAATAATAAAAGGAGATGATATTATGGATACTAAAGAAAAAATGACAGCTGCTCTTACACAGAATAATGATCAGTTCCAATCACCTATCAATACAATCATGCCCCGCTATATAACTCTATTATTTTCAATAGCTTGCGGGATGGCTGTGGCGAATATATACTTCGCTCATCCTCTACTTGATTCTTTATCAAATGCGTTTAAGATCAACCATTCAACTATTGGTGTCGTTATTACGATTACTCAAGTTTGTTATGCACTCGGATTACTTTTATTAGTTCCACTTGGTGATTTGTTAAACCAAAAAAGACTTATCATTGTTCAAATGCTTTTATCCGTTTTCGCTTTAATTGTGGTCGGAGTCGCTCCTTCAAGTACCGTACTTTTTATAGGTATGGCCTTAGTCGGAATTCTTGCGACTGTTACGCAGACACTCGTCGCATACGCATCCATTTTAGCTAACCCAAAAGACCGTGGGCGAATAGTAGGTTTCGTCACGAGTGGTGTCGTAATAGGAATTCTACTTGCACGTACATTTGCCGGAACATTAACAGATCTAGCGGGATGGCGTTCCGTTTATCTTACCTCTGCTGTACTTATGCTCTTCGTAATTGGTTTGTTATATCGTAATTTACCTAGTCTTGAACATAAAAAAACAGCTATGACCTATCGTAAATTATTACGTTCTGTTCTCTTATTATTTGTAGAAGAAAGGATCTTACGTATTCGCGGAATATTAGCATTGCTTATTTTTACTTCATTCAGTATTTTATGGACTTCATTAGTTTTACCTCTAAGTGTTGCACCATATAATCTATCACATACAGCTATCGGAGCATTTGGTCTTGCTGGAGTTGCTGGTGCATTAGCTGCCACTAAAGCCGGACAACTTGCTGATCGCGGATTCGGAGAGAGAACTACTGGCATAGCCTTATCCTTATTATTACTTTCATGGCTCCTAATTAAATTAATGAACCATTCTCTATTCCTACTAGTTATCGGTGTTATCCTTTTAGATTTAGCTGTGCAAGCTGTACATGTCACCAATCAAAGTATACTTTTCACAGTGCGTCCAGAAGCGAGAAGTCGCCTCACTGCCAGTTACATGATTTTTTATTCTATCGGCAGTGCAACAGGTGCAATTCTTTCCACAAACATTTATGCAAGCTACGGATGGAACGGAGTTTGTATATTAGGTGCATCCGTTAGTGCTTGTGCTCTTTTATTTTGGGCAATGACCTTACGGCGATCATCACAACTAAAAGAAGACTAATTCATAAGTATATTTTTTAATATGTGTTTTTCTACAAGACTATAGAATACCCTTTACTTTTTAAAATAAATCAACGGCATTTTCATATAAAAAATGCCGTTGATTCCAAACTTTTATGTATGTGATTCGCCATTTCATGATAATAGATCATATACTAGCGAAATACATCTATTACAAATTACCTTTAACTTGTCCGACAATCTCATTTATCGTATTTCGATCAAACTTATCACTAATTTCGTATGGCTTACGATCTCCTACTAATTGTACCCCTACGATGTCTTTGCGGTCCTTACCATATTGCACTTCAATAATAGATCCGCGCTCTATTTGTTTCCAAATGTGGCTTGCTTCATCTTTATTATCTAAAATAATACAGTCCTCAATAGTTTCATCGATTCCAATTAACTTGTTATCTTCCATATATCCAACCTCGTATTGTAGACGTTCTTTCGCTTTTCCGCTTACTAATATACCTTTGCTACCGTATGAGTAATCCGTATAATCCTTTTTCTCCGCTTGTACCGCTTTCGGCTCTTTTGCTTCAGTTTTTTCAGCAGTTCCACACCCCGCAATAAGACCGATTGGCATAACCACCGTTAATACTACTCTAGTAAATTTCTTTATCATTTATAACCAACCTCACATGTTTAACTTTAAATTCCATTTATTCCCTTACCAAATAATAACATAACACTAAAGAGAAAGTACCAAAGATAAAATATTATTTACATTCTCCAACTTTAAAAACCTATGCGGAAAGTTATACATCTATTTTGTCTCTTTCCGTTTACCTTAATGTAATATTCTCATGATTATAACTAGGTGGAATATCGAAATCACAAAATGAATTGCCAAGGAATTATAGAAAGTAGACATCCTACTCACATACGATTAGTATTAAATTTGAGAAGTATGGAAGACTCGATAAAAATATAAACTAGATAATTACAATTAAAATGGTCTTTATATAAAGGAAGGAAGTGCACAGCTATGGATTTTAAAACAGTTATGTAAGAGCTTGAATCCCTCGGTAAGGAAAGAACGAAAAAAATATACATATCTAACGGTGCGCACGAGCCGGTTTTTGGCGTAGCTACAGGTGCTATGAAACCAATCGCTAAGAAAATAAAATTAAATCAAGAGTTGGCTGAGAAACTTTATGCCACAGGTAACTACGATGCTATGTACTTTGCAGGTATTATTGCAGATCCAAAAGCTATGAGTGAGTCTGATTTTGATCGCTGGATGGACGGGGCATATTTTTATATGCTATCCGATTATGTAGTGGCAGTAACTTTATCAGAGTCAAATATTGCACAAGATGTTGCTGATAGATGGATTGCAAGTGGGGATGAGCTTACAATGTCTGCAGGCTGGAGTTGCTACTGCTGGCTTTTAGGAAATCGCAAAGACAATGAGTTTTCCGAAAGCAAGATTTCCGATATGCTTGAAATTGTGAAAAATACGATTCATGATTCACCAGAACGAACAAAATCCGCTATGAATAATTTTCTAAACACTGTCGCAATTTCATATGTGCCACTACACGACAAGGCAGTTGAAACTGCAAAAGAAGTTGGTATAGTTGAAGTAAAACGTGATAAGAAAAAAAGCAGTCTTCTAAATGCTTCCGAAAGTATTCAGAAAGAACTTGATAGAGGAAGACTTGGTTTCAAACGTAAATATGTAAGGTGTTAAAAGTATGAAGGTGTCAATCTAGGAAAGATTGACACCTTTTTTGTGGACATTACTAGACTAACGGGACTGAAAGTTAAAGGGAACCAATCATTCATTTCCCTCTATACATCTCATACTTCTTCTATCAATTTATATACCC
The DNA here is from genome assembly GCF_008042285.1 of Bacillus sp. AR13-1. Taxonomy (NCBI): domain Bacteria; kingdom Bacillati; phylum Bacillota; class Bacilli; order Caryophanales; family Bacillaceae; genus Bacillus; species Bacillus sp. AR13-1. The sequence goes on along the minus strand of NZ_QNUA01000026.1, from coordinate 51,997 downwards.
TATCTCTTTTCTCATCATTTTTGATAAAAGTAAGCTTTCCTTCTGTAACAAACCCTTCTAATATTAAGCATACTTGTCCAAAGGCTTTAGGCTTATTCGTTGTAAATCTTTCATCTGATATTTTACCAGATCGTATTAATTGTTCGCATAGCTCAAGTGCACTTATTTCTTCAGAATTAAATAATCCCAAAATATCTTTTTGCAAGGGCGATAAAGGTGCTGGGATCTCAGCTACCTCCACTTTCTCTTTTTCTTCTTCAAATAAATCTTCAAATGAAATTTGATTCATTACATCTTTTCCTTTCTAACAACTGATTTGTATAACATGAACTGAATCCTATAGGTACGAGAACTTTAAATATTAGTTATTGTTATGTAGTACTTACCTTATTACATGAATTTCAAACTCATGTACATCATTTCATATAGTATGTTTTGATTATACCAAATATACGTTCTGTCTTCTATTGTAGAATTTTTTATAACAGGTATGAAGGTAATAGTGAACATTTATCTCCCCGTTAGTTGTATACACTATGTAAAAAAACAGAAAAAGTTTACATAATAAAATTATAGTTTTCTATTAAATTTCTACGCTAAAACGTAAAAAAGCACTTGTTGCTTTTAGTTGACAATCAAGTGGCTTTAAGTTTATCTGTTTTTAAGTAACATTAAATTTGTCAGTTTTATAATAACAGTACGACACCTTTTATATGTCATGACAACTACTACGTTAAAACTTACGAGTTTCTATCAGTTCGTTAGTTTAATATGCATTCCATGTGTTTTGAAGTATGCACTTTTTAATAGCCTACTCTTTTTTTTCCACTGCAAATACACTTTCTTTTCTATTCATCTACCTATATGATTGTTATCTTTAACCAAGCACCACATTTTTTAGCATTCTCATGTATAAAGTATAGTTTTAGCATTTATAAAGTTACTGTAATCCATTTCGTATATTTGCTTAATATCTTAAATTATTAATTACAACATATAAAAGTTGGTAATTAAGGATTCTTCAATCCATTAATAAAATCCTTAAAGCTATCAGCTATTTTATACGTATTTTCTTCTTCACTAGACTGTGGAAAATAAAAAGAGTGATCCCAATAATATACACCATGGTTTTCAGTATCTGTAATAAGTACAATTAACCCTGAACTCGGATCATCTCCTATGATTAAACTGGTCGGTAACATATCTTCTTCAAACTCTTCATAGCATTCACTTAAATCAAAAGTTTTTTTTACACCTATACCATACAAAACATCTAAAGGGATTTCCTGATTTAATTCTTTAACAAAAAATTTACTATACCTAACTTTCGAAGTCCCTCCGTTATATTCACTTAAAAAATTTTTATAATCTTCCGGAAGTAAAAATCCTAAAAACTCTTCTAATTCTTCAATTGATTCTTCAGTTGCTTTACCAAAAGCATTTAAATTCATTTATTTCACTCCTATTTAATCTTTTAACTTCTTAGCTAATGACATTCCACCCATATGTCGAAATCTTCTGTGCATCTCTTTACTAACTTCTTGCATTGTTGTTAAATCTTGATGATGGTGCCATGTGTTTTCATCTAATTTTGGTCCATTTGGAGCTAATTCATCAGCCTTAGCAAAATCAATGTCATATCTATTAAATTCACCTATCGGAACTTCTTGTCTTACCAACCCAGCAGATTTAAAGTCGGGAAAACCTCCAGGATAAGAAACTCGATTTGGAGGAATCTCCCAATCAATATAAGTCCATATTCCTTCCTCACTAATTTCGATTTTCCCACCTTTTTTCTGCCATTTTTCAGGATCTCTAGAATATAAGGGTTTAGTAGATAATTGTTCCTCTGTAAATTTCACTATTTCTGGATTTTTACCCGTACCCTATGTTGTAATCTTAAACCCTTACAATAAAAAAACAAACCATGTAAACCTTATTAAACTACTTCTTTTTCTTCCACTACCGGCAATTCATAAGCTGTTTTATATTTCATCATGCCATATACAATGTTTACAAGTCTTCTCATAATACAAACCAATGCTTGTCCTTTTGTTTTTCCTTCTTTTAGTTTCTTTTGATAATAAGCGTGAAACACTGGATTTCGTGGCATCTTACTTCCTTTGGCTACTTGCACTTGCTGTACTGCTAAATTATAAAATAAAGCGTGTAGCGCCCTGTTTCCTTGTTTACTTTTATGTGTCTTACCTTTCCCACCAGAACCAAAGTAAACAGGCGAAATCCCCGCAAATCGTGCTAATTTGTTGGCATTGGGAAATCGTCTTATATCTCCTATCTCAGCTATTAATGCTGATGCCGTCACAAGTTCTATTCCCGGCATCGTCTCTAATTGATAATCTAGTAGATTTACTAGCTGTTTTAATTCTCTTTCGATGTATTTCATTTCTTTCTTTTTAAACTCAATCTCCCGTACAATACTTCTTACTAAAAAGTTTCGCATTTCTTGATACTCTTTCATTGTTTATCCATCTTCTTTCACAAACTTTAATATGTCACTTGCTTTTTTCACTGAACATGTATTGTGACTAACATCTAATAAAAAAGCCGTTAATTGCTTTACACTAACGCCCTCTAAACAATAGGGTGACGGATATTGCTGCCAAAACGCTAATGCTGTTATCCCATCTACTTCTGAGAAAAACTTTTTATAGCTTGGATAATGATGGTTTAATTGAATATGTAGTTGGTTCTTTAACGCACTTTGTGCTTTTACTAATGCATTCCTTCTTGAAACCAGTTGTTGTATCGACCAAAATAAATCGTTTGGCTTTGCATCTGGCAATTGATTAAATTTGTTTGCCAGTATGCGTGCCACACATTCCGCATCCCAACTATCATTTTTTTGTATCATCACTTGGCTTTTTCGTTCTAAAAATGATAAAGCCGGATTTACTTCTTTCACTATTCGTTCATGATCTACTAAATATTTCGCTAACGCTCTTCCGTAACCACCAACATCCTCTAAACCAAATACAACAGTTATCCCATCACACACATATGTCTCTACTTCTAATAAAAACTTCGAAAATGCAGATGGTTTATTATCAAATTGTATTTCTCCTAATTTCTCTTGCCAACAATTAATAATAACAGCCGTATGATGCTCCTTATGTAAATCTACTCCTACATACAAATAGTTCTGTCTATTATGCATAACTCATCCCTCTATTCAATGATTTAGTCATATATAAAAATGTCGGCAACCTTAGTTCGAGCGTTCATCTTCCGATGCGCATAGGTACGCAAGCCTATCCATTTTCATAATTTCATAAGTACTTATAGTAAAATGAGCGATTTTTTTAAGTACGACTGTTATATAATTGCTGGATGTTTCCCATTTGTTTGTATTTGTCCGTATGTGTACACCCCTCGATAAAAGCTCTCACGGTCTAACATACGTTTCACTTGCACTTTCGTAAACAGCTTCTTTTTCCCTGTACGATAGCCCTCTAAATTAAGCCGTTCTGCCAATTGAGTCAGTGACCAATGCCTAAAAAAGTGTCGCAATTCAAATAGTCTACGTACAACTACTGCTTTCTCAGCATCCACTTCTAACACTTTTTGTCCTTTTGTTGCCTTGTAGCCAAACAGTACACCACCACCTGCATATCCACCTTGTTCCGCTTTCTTCTTTCTGCCCCTACTTAGCTTTAATGCAATCTCGAGACGTTGATATTGGTCTAGTAGCTCTAACATGCCATTTACTAAAAAGTCATTTGGGTCATGTGCATATATACTGTAGTTTGGTTGTTCAATTGCTTTCACATCAACCACATGTTTCTTTAGTTCTCGTTGTATTAACACTTTTGCCATATCAGAGCGCCATAACCGAGATGTATTTAGTACAATAACTTTGCTCACTTGATGATATGCAATATCCGACAATAGCTCTTGTAGACCTTCACGTTCAACTGTTAATCCATCTTCATCTACTGTCGCTCCGCTAATTCCTTTATCTTCGTATATGTGAAGCAGTTGTAATTCATTCTCGTTACAGTACCGTTCAATTTCTTCTACTTGATACGCCAAGCTGTACCCTTCACGTACTTGTCCTTCTGTTGAAACTCGTACATAACCAACTACTTTCTCTTCCATATTGAGTCCCTTCCCGTTACAGCAATTACAATCCCTGTAACGTTTACCCGTTTTTTGCGGATAACGTGTACATAACGTCCATCCGTTAAAACGTACTTTACGATGACTTCAAAAAGTAACACAACCCTTTATTTTTTCCTCTACTATCGTCGTATACTGTACATAGCCACTACAGTCTATAAAACAACAATAAAAATTTAACACTTAATGCACTTATAAAATTATATTGCTCTGTTAAATTTCTACGCTAAAACGCAAAAAAGCACTTGTTGCCTTTAATTGACAATCAAGTGCTTTAAGTTCATCTGTTTTTAAGTAGCATTAAATTTGTAAGTTTTATGGCAACAGTATGACACCTTTTATATATCGTGACAAATACTACATTAAAAATTACGAGCTTGTACGAGTTCGTTAGTTTTATGTCCATTCCATGTCTTTGTATTCGTCGCACAGTAAAATGTCATATCGCCTAAGCTCGTACTTCGTTTTCTATTCTCTCATTGCACATATTACTCTATGATGGTACAACCATCATGGAGTATATATTTTCAAACACCCTATTATTTTTTCTATCCATTTCACATAAACTTTATTTTTCATTCATCATTATATTTTTTAATCGTGTAATTTACTTAAAAAATCAGTAAATGTATCTGCAATATAAAATACATTTTCTCTTGCCAGTTCTTCTACTTGTGCTTCTGTTAAACCTTCTTGACGCATTAACATTTCTTTTTCGCCAGCATTCTCATGCTCCCAAAAAACTACAATTGGGTTTTCTGTATTATTTTTATAATCTAAACATATTAAATTTCCAGCTGGATCAATTGCAATAGGGAAAATCTTTTGCGGAAGCGTAGGTTTATATATTTCATACTTTTTAATAATGTACTCACTACTTTCCTCATCAAAACTAAATAAACTACCAAAGCAACGCTCTACATTGCCTACATTAAATTCTTCTGGTAATACACTCGCACCTCCATTTATTTTTACACAATCAATATAATCTTGAGGTAACTGGAAGCCTAATTGTAATCCAATTTCTTTAATCTTAGTTTCTGATACTTCTGCATCAGCATATTCCCACTCTAAATCTTTTCTCATCTAATACCCTCTCCCCATAATTTATTTCCACCAAGATGGTTAACCCCATGAATATCTGTTAATACTAATTGCATCTTTCCAGGAACCTGATGATGGTGCCAAGTAAGCCCCTTTATTCTTGCTCTCCCCTTTTCAATCTGATTAAGCTGTTGTGGAGTAAAAAGTTCCCTTGATACTTTACCTTCTTCAATTGCCTTTTTTAATATCCTTGTACACTCTTTAAACTGATCTGTATCTTTCATAACATAATATTCTTCCTTTAATTTTAACGTAAATTTTAAGTTATCTCCTTTAAAAATAGGAAAACCTAACACATCATAGTCTACACCCTGCACATGTGTTCCTCCTGCCAATCCTTTATTAATTATATTATTTTTAGGTGAAGCGTTTAAAAAGTCATCAACATATCCTACTACTGATTTAAACTCTTCAACACTATCATACCCAAATTCTTTGATAGTAGTATCATCTACTTGTTTTAAGAAATCTTCAACACTATCATATCCCTTAGGCACAATTGATCTATTAATCAAATTTCCGTCTTTATCGTAATTATTTTTAATTACTTCGTCAATTTCAGATCTATGAACAGCGTTACCCGTACCCTATGTTGTAATCTTAAACCCTCACAATAAAAAAGCAAACCATGTAAACCTTATTAAACTACTTCTTTTTCTTCTACTATCGGCAATTCATATGCCGTTTTATATTTCATCATGCCATATACAATGTTTACAAGCCTTCTCATAATACATACCAATGCTTGTCCTTTTGTTTTTCCTTCTTTAAGCTTCTTTTGATAGTACGCATGAAACACTGGATTTCGTGGCATCTTACTGCCTTTTGCTACTTGCACTTGCTGTACTGCTAAATTATAAAATAAAGCGTGTAGCGCCCTGTTTCCTTGTTTGCTTTTGTGTGTCTTACCTTTCCCACCAGAACCAAAGTAAACAGGCGCAATCCCCGCAAATCGTGCTAATTTGTTGGCATTTGGAAATCGCCTTACATCCCCAATTTCTGCAATTAATGCTGATGCCGTCACAAGTTCTATTCCCGGCATCGTTTCTAATTGATAAGCTAGTAGTTTTACTAGCTGTTTTAATTCTCTCTCGATGTATTTCATTTCTGTCTTTTTAAACTCAATATCCCGTACAATACTTCTTACTAAAAAGTCTCGTGTTTCTTGATATTCCTTCATTGTATGTCCATCTTCTTTTACAAGTTTTAATATTTCGCTTGCTTTCTTTACTGAACATGTATTGTTGCTAACATCTAATAAAAAAGCTGTTAATTGCTTTATATTCGCTCCCTCTAAACAAGAGGGTGACGGATATTGCTGCCAAAACGCTAATGCTGTTTTTCCATCTAACTCTGAGAAAAACTTTTTATAACTTGGATAATGGTGGTTTAATTGAATATGTAATTGGTTCTTTAATGCACTTTGTGCTTTTACTAATGCATTCCTTCTTGAAACCAATTGTTGTATCGACCAAAATAAATCGTTTGGCTTTGCATCTGGCAATTGATTAAATTTGTTTACCAATATGCGTGCTACACATTCCGCATCCCAACTATCACTTTTTTGTGTCGTCACATGGCTTTTTCGCTCTAAAAATGATAAAGCTGGATTTACTTCTTTCACTACTTGTTCATGATCTACTAAATATTTCCCTAACGCTCTTCCGTAACCACCAACATCCTCTAAACCAAATACAACTGATAAACCATCACTCACATATGTCTCTACTTCTAATAAAAACTTCGAAAATGCAGATGGTTTATTATCAAATTGTATTTCTCCTAATTTTTCTTGCCAACAATTAATAATAACAGCCGTATGATGCTCCTTATGTAAATCTACTCCTACATACAAATAGTTCTGTCTATTATGCATAACTCATCCCTCTATTCAATGATTTAGTCATATATAAAAATGTCGGCAACCTTAGTTCGAGCGTTCATCTTCCGATGCGCATAGGTACGCAAGCCTATCCATTTTCATAATTTCATAAGTACATATAGTAAAATGAGCGATTTTTTTAAGTAAGACTGTTATATAATTGCTGCATGTTGTCCTTTTGTTTGTATTTTCCCGTATTTATACATGCCACGATAAAAATTCTCTCTATCTAACATGCGTTTCACTTGTACTTTCGTAAATTGTTTACCTTTCGCTGTGCAGTATCCTTCTACATTCAATTGTTCTGCCAATTGGGTAAGTGACCAATGTTTAAAAATGTGTCTTAACTCAAATAGTCTACGTACAACTACTGCTTTCCCAGCATCTACTTCTAACACCTTTTGTCCTTTTTTGGCCTTGTAGCCAAAAAGTACGCCACCACCTGCATATCCACCTCGTTCAGCCTTCTTCTTTCTACCTCTACTTAACTTCAACGCAATTTCAAGTCGTTGATATTGGTCTAATAGTTCTAACATGCCATTCACCAAAAAGTCATTTGGATCATGTGTGTAAATACTATAGCTTGATTGTTCAATTGCCTTCACATCCACTTCATGTTTCTTTAGTTCTCGTTGTATTAATACTTTCGCCATATCAGAGCGCCACAATCGTGATGTATTCAACACAACAACATAGCTTACTTGTTTAAACGCCATATCCGACAATAGCTCTTGTAGTCCATCACGTTCAACTGTTAATCCCTCTTCATCAACAGTCGCTCCGCTTAATCCTCTATCTTCATACACACGAAGTAGTTCTAAATTATTTTCGTTACAGTAACGTTCAATCTCTTCTATTTGATACGCTAAACTATACCCATCACGTACTTGTCCTTCCGTTGAAACTCGTATGTAACCAACTACTTTCTTTCCCATCATAAATCCCCTCCCGTTACAGTAATTTGAGTCCCTGTAACGTTTATCCGTTTTTTTGCGGATAACGTGTTCGTAACGTAAATCCGTTAAAACGTACTTTACGATGACTTCAAAACATAATACAACCCTTTATTTTTACAATAGTTTTTTCTCTAGTAGTGTCGTACACTGTACAAAGCCACTACAGTTTATAAAATTTAACACTTAATACATTTATAAAATTATACGTTTACCAACTTATTTCTACTCTAAAATGCAAAAAAGCACTTGTTGCCATAATTGACAATCAAGCGCTTTAAGTTCATCTGTTTTTAAGTAGCTTTAATTTATAAGTTTTATAATAATAGTATGACACCTTATATATATCGTGACAAATATTAATTTAAAACTAACGAGCTTGTACGAGTTCGTTAATTTTATGTCTCTTCCATGCGTTTATATTCATCTTTCGGTAAAATGTCATCTCACCTAAGCTCGCACCTCGTTTTCTGTTCTATCATTGTACGTAATACTCCATGATGGTACAACCATCATGGGTCTCTACTTTTAAACCACTTATTGTTTTTCTTTCCACTACAAATATACTTTATTTTTTATCTGGTGAATATACAATTATTCTCCCTTGTGGATATTCACCTTCCCATCCACAAGGCCATCCCCCAAGCTTATAAACCTCAAAGATTCTTTCATAAAAATTATCAACTTTTCCATTTACTAAACGATTTAGTGCACACATATGTAAATCTCCAATTATTTCTTCAAAAATATCAATATATTGTAATACAAAATCACCTGGATAGTTCTCAGATGATTGAATAATCTCCCTTATAGGACGCTCCATAGAGTTTAAATCATGCTCATATAATTGTCCTATTATTTCCCCACCTTCTGAGGATTTAATATCTTCCCAAACGTTTTCAACCTCATCCAAATCTTGAGACCATGCCAATTCTTGTGCTCTTTCATACTCATTAACCATAACAACATCACGATTTAGAAGGTTTTCATTATGAAAAAGTTGTAAATTTGTAATAAAATTAATAACCTCTTCGACTAATTGAGTGTTTTTTCCGTACTTCATTTATTTATCCACCTTTCCCAAAGTTCTTCAGTAGCACCGCCACCTCTTTGCCAAATCTTTATTTCTTCATTTAATTTTGTTTTGTAAAACTTCTCAATACCAATTTCTAATACCTTTGATTTGTATAATGGCAAGCCACTTTCTGTACCTTTTTTTAATTTTTGTTGCAATTCAAATACTTGTTGTTCCAACTCCTTAATACTTTGATTGATATTTAATTTATCTAACTGATCTTTAACCACATTATTATATACACTATGAAATCCTCTATGCCTAGACAAAGCACTTGGATCTTTTGCTGGTATCGGTAAAAATATCCCGTTATCAGCATGATCCATATCCATTCCAATTTTCTTTAATACCGGATGATTTCTTAAATTTTTAGGTATTATATGTTGCGCCTGATATCCTTTCCGTGATGCAGAACGTGGAAGCCCCATGGATTCCAATAAATTTTGCCCTAATTTTGTAGAACTACCTCCTGTAACCTTTCCAGGGGTACCTGGAATAAGTCTAGTAGCTTCACCCGTACCCTTAACCCCACCACTCTCCAAATTCGAGATCCTACTCTGAATACTCGCCTTTGAGGCATCATGAGCTTCTTTTACGCTTTCACTGAAGTTCGTTCCACCGTATCTACGTACGCTTCCATCAAGTAATACTTCTTCACCTCTAATGAAGGAGAAAGCTATTATTTAAACCTTTTACTAATGTATTTTCAATTATATAATACTAGTAATTTCTGTTAGCCCTAATTCATAAAAATATTTTTTATACACTCAAAGCATACCTATCTATTAAAAAACACTTGTTGCCTTTAGTCGACAATCAAGTGCTTTCAGTTCATATGTTTTTAAGTAGCATAAATTTGTAAGATTTATAAGATCTGTAAGTTTTGTATTAACAGTACGACACCTTTTACATGCCATGACAACTACTAAGTTAAAATTGACGAGCTTGTACGAGTTCTTAGTTTAATATACATTCCATGTGATTATATTCATCGCCTAGTAAAATGTCATATCGCCTAAGCTCGTACTTCGTTTTCTATTCTCTCATTGCACACAGTACTCCATGATGGTACAACCATCGTGGAGTACTTACTTTCAAACACCATATATTTTTTCTATCCACATCAAAAACAAATTCGTTTTCATTCTCTTTTCTTGTCTACCTTAAAATAAAAAGCACTTGTTTCCTTTAGTTGACAATCAAGTGCTTTAAGTTCACATGTTTTCTAAGTTTTTAAGTCACTAGTCACTTTAAGTTTGTATGTACAATTTTGATACTGAGAATATGAAATCTTTTGTATTTCATGACAAATAGTACGTTTAAACTAACGAACTTGTACGAGCTATTTGTATGGTACAGTACCAATAAATTTAATTTCTATATTTTCGGATTCATCTCCACTTTTCGCTTCATTGTATTGAAAATCATAGAGTACAATAACAGAATTAATACTGTATGCTAATTTATCGCCATTTATTAACTCTTTTATTTTTGGGATAATTAGTTCGCTATAAGAAAAATCATTTAAAATATCGTCTACATTATTTTTAGGATTTTCATAAAAACAAATTTCAATGTTATCTTCATCATAATAACCAAATTCAAAATTTGTTCCAAACTTTGAGTCTATTGAATCTCCATCTTCCGTATATTCTATATCAACATACTCCTCAAGATTTTCAAACGATTTAGAAACTCCAAACCACACTGAAGCCATTCCACTATATTCCATATTATCACTCCTCATTTTTTTAGAGTACCTGGTAATCCTTCTACTCCACCCTTGTATCTATAATGAGACCACATCTGTAACCTTCTTACAAATGTATCATAGTCAAGTGATGTGTCTATTATCTCTAATATTTCATTATGCGCTCGCTTAGAACCCGGCGCACGATGATGTTTCCCTGGTGGATTAATAAACTCAACATCTTTTGTTGGTGTTCTCAATTCTTGGATTTGTTTAGCACTTATCCCCCATCTTTTAAAAGTAGGTGCTCTTGCAATCATTAACCATTCATGTAATTTCCCAGGCGATCTCAATCTTGAAGAAATTACTTTTTTAACTTCAGGATTAGCCCACGCTATCTCTAATTCATCTAAAGTTATATTGTCAAACCACTTAATAAACTCACCATCTCTTACACTAGGAATATCTTTTGGGTTATAAATATTAGTACGAGATGTAATTTTAACAAAATTATTTTGAATAACCTCCGATTTTCTTTGATTTGGAGTTTGTCTTTTTACTGTAGCTTCACCCGTACCCTTACTAGCAAGAGAAGCCTCTACACCCTTAATCTTATCATCTATAATCTTATTACTTTCTGTATGATGCTTATTCACCCAGCTTTGGAAATCTGTACCACCTTGTTTAGATATTAGTAAGCCATTTCCGTCAACTTCAAAACTTGCCGATTTGGCTGTCCTATCATCTATGCTTTTGGCTATTTTTTCGCCAAATTGATACATCTTTCCATTTCCAGATTTCTCTATTTTAAGGCTCGCTAGTTTCAAACGGTCAAGCATAGTAGCTTTATTATCACGCAATGATTGTACCACATTTTTACCCAAATTTGGATTGAAACCAGGGATTCCTTCTTTGAATTTTAATAATTTCGCTAAATCAGCTAATTCATTCGTGCCTTTGAATGCTTTTACTCCTTTTCCTACTGCTCCAACAACTGGAATTGCGTCTAATCCGCCAAAAATGATGTTTGCTGTGCGTTCTTCTTGGCTCAATTTCCGGTGTGTTCCCCAGTCTTCTCCGTCGATACCGCTTTTTATTTGTACAGCGCCGTATACTACTGCGGCAGCGGTCCCAAGTGGTGGACAAAGGATTGTTGTGATGATGATTCCTACGCCTATTCCTATGTCTCGTATCATTTCTAGTTTTTTCTGTTCATCTTCTATCGATTTGTATTCAAATCCTCGTGTGGATGGGACTACTTTCTTGTATTCTTCATAATTTAGTTTTGCATCTGGATTTTGTTTTTTTAGTTCTTTGTATTCCCCTCTCAGTACGTTATCAAATGCAGGTGAATCTTTAAAAATATCTTCTACAGTTATTTTATCTTTTTTTGTTTTTATTGTTTGCGGTACACTTCCGTATCCCGCGTGCGCATCTGGTAATACTGTCGTTGTTGTAGAGCCAATTCGGTTATTTGTTTCGAAACTAAGAATAGATGTATCTCTCATTTTTTGAGCGAATTTATCCATTTCTACTAAAAAAGGTTTATCTATATGTTCAGACACCAATCGCCCTGCTTCTCCGCAATATTTTTGTAATGTCGAATAGCTATCAAGTAATTCCCCGATTTTTTGCGATTGATCTTTTGGGTTAAAATGTATACTACCATCTGAGTCTAAATCTCGTATTCTTCCATCAATTTTTTTTAATGATTCATTTGCGTCCCGTAATTTTATGAGTGCATCTTTTGTAATTCGATTCATACCATCTCCCATGTCTTGCCATGGTTCAGGTCTATATTTCACATCCATTTCGTTTTCATCCCCCAGCCGTATGGTGATTTCTACAACTTACTTAATATTTCACGTAATTGTTCGTCCTTTTCAAGCATTTCTACACATACGTTCCCTACAACTGTCGCCGACCTCGAATAGTGTTCAGCCAATTCAAGTGTTTTGTGTAATATATCAGGATATTTTTCAATTACTCTCATCGCTTCACCTTTTTGATAAAAATCACTGCTTAATAAACTCTCAATATTCGTTCCAATGACGTCTACATGGATTGTATATATGTTTTCTAACTTCATTACTATATCAAGTAGTTCTTGAAAATTAACTAATACTTCTTCTCCACCACTAGAACCGCCATCTCCCATTGATACTTGCATTATTCAATACCTCCTAACGAGAATTGTCTCGGGTCAATTAATTTTTTATACGGCATTTTTAACACGTCATACAATTTCTTATTAACCGCATAGAGGCTCACCCAGTCATATCGATTACGATCTACATCTATTTGAACGAAATCTTCTCCTTCAGTGAAATATAAGAAACATTCCCATTTTCCTCCTCTATTACTCCGAGGCCTCGTATACGTTTCCATCGCTATAACGTCTTTATTTGATAAATCTTTTTCCTCAAATGTTTGTTGTTCTGTTTCTGTCATTCTCTTTGAGAAAAATGTATCTTCTATTTCCCTCGGTTCTCTCAACAAGAAAGGGATGCGTGTTAATAATGAAAAATATACGTCTGGCTTTGGTATGTAGTCGATCTCGTATTTTTTATTTGGCTCTACTTCTGTTAATACAGCCACTCGATCTTTATCATGTTTCAAAAAACCAATTAATACATTATTAATTCTCGTGTATTCATGACAATTTTCATATTCCTTTAATAGCTCAATAATTTGAAAAGCTGCAGGGGTAATTCCATTTTCGCTTGTAAGTAAGCCTTTTTCTTTTAAACTCGTAGTTGCTTTTGTGACACATTCTTCATCAAGTAAAATAATTACGTCACGGTTTGGCAATCCAAATATATCCGTAACCCCAGCTGCACCTGCGAGAACATATAATTCAGCAGGTGCAAAATTCATTTCTTTTCCCATTCTTTTATCCCTCATTTCTCCTTCACAACTGTTTTATCGCCCTTACTTCCGGTCTATCTCCGTACGTCTGAATACTTTTATCTAACTCTTTCAAAGCTTTCGTATGTCCTTCAAATGCCTCTACCATTTCTGAGTTATATTGAATGATTAAATCTAGATAACTTAAAAAGGCATCTCTCGTTTTTCCATTCCAGTTCGCACATGTAACGTATGCTTTTAAGTTTTTCGCTTGGTTTAAAGAATCCTTCATACCATTTTCAATATTTTGCGCGTAAGAAATGGCACTTGCAGTGTTACTTCCTATAATTTCAACCTCTTTACCACTCATGTGGGTTCCCCCATTCTTTATATGTTTAATGGATAAGATTTTCAATTTCCTTTTTCTTTTCTTCAAAAGCCTTGGTCGCTGCATTGTATGCGGACGCTTTCTCCGCTTCTGCTTTCGCTTTATATTCCAAATACTTTGCATAAGCTGTACCTATCGCAGATCCAACATCGCTTAATGCACTCTTAAAATAGGATAGTACTGTATTTAATTCTTCATCCTTTTCATGACGTTTTTGTTCAAATTCAACTGCTGGAATTTTATTAGCTTCTAAGCCATTACTTTTACTCTCATAATCTCTCCTCGCTGATTCAGCATCTTGAATGAATCGTTTTAACTCTCTTTCTTGATTTTTTAAATAATCATGTAATTTATCATACTGATCTCGTTTCCTCGCGCTTTCTGTAAAACCCGATGCATTTAAAAAAACAGTGTACAATTCCTCTAACATCTTTCTCCCCCTTTATTACAATAACTATGTAGTTAAATTCGTATATTTAAACATGAATATTCATTACATTGAGAATTTATAAATAATTATTTTTGCATATTGCTATTCTATCAAAGGGGTTTTAACATTTCCATATTTTATAAAAAGGTTTCGCATTTTTCTTCAATTAAATAGCAATGAATATTTATTATCTAAAAATTATAGTTTTATATAGATTATTGGAATTTTATCCACATTAAGTGAATTAATTACAAATGATCATCATTTACATGTTATAATTACGATGTGTACATTTAGCTGTATTAGCTGTATTAGCTGTATTAGATGTATATGTGTAATACGTATATTTAATAAAGTTAAATTAAACTGGGGAGGCTTTCTCAAATGGGCAAGAAAACAAGCAAAGCTAAAAAAATTTTGGGATTCGTAATCACCACAGCACTAGCAACTACAATGATGGTAGGCACAGCAAACGCACAAACAACTACGAATAACTATAAAGTAGCTGGCAATGCGAACACTGTATTTACAGATGTACCAAAGGACCACTGGTCAAAAACTGCTATTGATTACTTAGCAGCAGCAGGGATTTATAAGGGATATGGAAATGGAAAATTTGGTTTTGGGGACAACATTACTAGAGGACAGGTTGCTTCTTTAGTCAATCGACATTTAGGTTTAATAGCAGATGATAAACAGGGAAATATGTTTAGTGATATTACAAATCATATGTTTGAAAAGGATATCAAAGCCATTGCGCAAGCTGGAATTATGACAGGTGATGGAACAGGTGCATTTCGTCCAGATGACGCATTAAATCGGTATGAGATGGCAGTAGTATTGCAAAAGGCATTTCAATTAAACTCAAAAGGACAAGAGAACTTTAAAGATGTACCAAAAGGTCATTGGGCCTATGAATCTGTAAATACGCTACGTAGTAACCGGATATCCCAAGGTGACGAGTCTGGTAATTTTAATGGCAACATGCTTGTGAAACGTGAGCAGTATGCACAATTTTTCTATAATGCAATAGCAAAGAACAGATCTTATAATTTCAACATCAATACAAAAGAAGAACTGAAACAAATGTTAGCAACAGCTTTACAGGATGGGACGTTTGGTCCATTTAAATTAGATGTACTGGGTAAAGATATATCTGAGGTAAAAAAAGAATTTGGAGTGCCTGATGTTTGGAAGCAAGCACCATGTACAGAATGTGATGCACCTACTACAGCGGTATATGGAGATTATAATATTGATATGTACCCTTCGGACGCTAGATATATATGGGTAAAAATGGATATCACTATCGATGAATTAAAAGAGTGGTTTGGTGAGCCAGATGGAATTGGAGAGGATATGACTAGTGAAGGCTTTATATATAATCGAGGAAGCTATTCTCTTTATTTCAGCTTCTCTGATGGTTATATTCAACGCGCTGAAATATCTAAAAGTGAACATCATTAATACGTTACAAGCAATATAAAATATATAAAGCATAAAAAAATCCTTCAAGAACGTGCCTTTTCTTGAGGGATTTTATTTTGTTTCTATCTATTTAACATAATACAAAGCTGTAAAACTACTACTGATTAAAGTTCCACTTTATTTTTCTTAGTGCTCCGCATTCCATTCACTTAAATACGTTGCATATTCTAGTTCATCTGGATCATCATATAACATAGAAATAAACTCTAATTTATTTCCATCACAATCTAGAAAATATACGCTTGCAGCTGGCATCCACCTTTGGACAATTGGTTCTCGATTTCCTTTTCCTTGACTCCCTACTACCTCTATTCCACGCTTCTCTAACCATAATTTTGAAGTCTTTAAAAACTCTAAATCTACACGAAAAGCGAAGTGTTTCGTCTCAAATTCTTCATTTATATGTACTTCCCATAATCCGAGCATTTGTTTTTTATTTTCTCCTACCCAAAAGAACGCAACTCGTCTTTTCGATAGTCTTTTTGCTAATGCTAAACCTAACTTATTTTGATAGAAATCTATTGCCTTTTCTAAATTTCTGACATGTAAATGAGTTTCATATATGCTTTGTATCATTATATATTTCTCCCTCCTTTCTAAGTTTTTTAAAATATGTTTTGTTTTTATCATACAAATTAATATATTTTTAAACATCCTACTTTTGTATAATTGTTCTTTCCTTCAAATGTATAGGTATCCAGCTCTATAACTGATGTCCCAATCCTAAAATTCAATACATTAATCATCCTTAAATTTACATTTTCATGTAGTTAGTTTCTCTCTATACTACCTTCACTAACAAAGATCTCTAGCTAAGCCTTTCATTGTTCAGTAAAAAAACAAGCCATCCAACTCAAATGAATTGGATGGCTATTTGTTATGAGATTACTTCAATTTTCCCTCAAAAACAATTTTTCTACCGCATGGTTCAACTTCTGTTTTGCCGTTTTTCTTCACTTCATGAAAGATTGGTTCTTCCATGCGACGAGACGGTGCATATCCTTCTTGTTCCATACGCGCTAAGCAGTCTGTAATTGTTTCGTTTTCGAGTACTTCAAATTTCTTTTTATTAGGTTGTTTTGTCATGCCCTAACCTACTTTCTATTTTTCTTGATGCGAATTGATTCTTCATGTAGACCATATATACCATTGCGAGAATTCCCATTATAATCATAACCGCAATAAAAAAGCTTGTATACTGTATTTTTTCTATAAATACGCCTCCTAATACAGGTCCCATAATACTTCCTATACTAAAGGCGATTCCGGATAATATATTACCCGCTGGTAGTAAGTGTCTCGGTAATAAATCTGTCATAAATCCAAGCCCTAGTGAGAAGCACGAGCCAATGACCATACCTGCTATAAGCATACATGCAAAGACGATCCAGTAATATTGATCAAATACTGCTGCAAGTAGGAAAATGCCCGTACTTACACTGAACGTCCACGTTAAAATACGGTCTCTTCCGTATTTATCACTTAATATACCGAGCGGGATTTGTGTAATAATACCTCCAACTGCGAATGCTGGTAATAAGAAGGAAACTTCCGATACAGACCATCCTTTACGAAGCGCGTATACTGGTAAGTTACTATTTAACATCGCTTCAAGTACGCCGTATGCGAGCGGACCAATTAGCGCAATCCAAGCTAATCCAACGACTTGTTTATAACGAGAAAAGGATGATTCACTTTCAGTTTTTGCCTCATCTTGTGCTGGAAATGCATTTTTCGTTGGTAGTAGTAAAAGCCATCCTATTAAGCAAAGTATAGTAGATACGATAAATGGTGTTGCAAGACCGTACTGAACAGTGCTTGCTAAATACGGGCCAACTGCAAAACCAATTCCGAAGAATACACCGTATATCGATACTTGTCTACCTATTTTACTCGGGTCTGATGTTGTCGTAATCCATGTTTGTGTTCCGACATGAAGCATATGATCTCCGACTCCAACTAGAAATCTAAGAACGAACCATACCCAAAATGAAAAAGTTTGTGTAAAAAAGAATAATGAAATAATAACGAGAAACCCACCAATAACGATAATTGGCTTCATTCCAAACTTTTGCATCGTTTTTTCAAGAAACGGTGAAATAACTAATATCCCAATATATAATGCCGTCGCATGAATACCGTTAATACTTGAACTAACCCCTTCTTGTTCAAAAATCATTGCAATGGCAGGTAAAAGCATCCCTTGTGACAAACCTGAGATTGCTACAATTCCAACCATAATCCAAAAAGTAAAACGCATCGACATCCCTTTCCCTCTCCTTTTCACGCTTTCCACTTTTCATTATAAACTGTTTCTTCAAATGCGTGTACGAATATTCATAATAAAAAAGAAACTAAAAGAATGAACCTTTTAGCTTCTTATCCTTCCCATACTTGCGCTTTCACATTGTAATGAAAATGCTTAAAATATGGATTTTCATAAAATGAAGGCCCAAATAAAATCGGATGTGTATGGACCATTGATTGCTGCACTTGCAAAGGAACTACAGCTGATGAAACTTCCATATACATCGGATTTATAATCATTTTTATATATTGATGATCATTATATGGAGAATGATATATTAAAAATGGATTATGCATTGACTCTCTCCCCTTATACATACAAATGCTATAGTATATGCAAGTTTTATATTTCGGGAATTATTTATTGTCTAACCAATCCTCTACATGTTTTATAAACACATCTAAACAATCTATAAACGGTGAGTGTCCGCAATCTTCTAATATCTTCAACTCTGCATTTGGCAAATGTTTTGCTAATTCCTCACCGACTACTTGCGGTACGACGTAATCTCTGTCACCTTGTATGACGAGTGTTGGAGCTTTAATATGATGAATTTGCTTATTCCCCTCTACAACCCCGTTATGTTCATCCGAAATATTAAATGTAATGAGCGCATAATTCACATCTACGAAATTACGTTGCGTTAACATATCATCTAAATACTTTTCATAACGATCCGGTTCAGGTTGATTATGTGTATATATTAATAGATTCCATACTGTACGGTAATATAATTTATTCATATTTTTTATCGCATCTAGCACTGGAGCAATTTGTACGGGATCTTGCGCGATTTCTTCTTTCGTCTTTACTAAACTTGATACGATCGGTTGCCCGTTAATATCTTTTTTAAAAATTGGATATCCCTTCATTCCCACTGATTCTACTAAAATCAACTTTTCGACAAATGTTGGATGATTCGCTGTAAATTGCATCGCAACACCACCGCCCATTGACCAGCCCATTAATGAAAATTTTTCTAGTTTTAATTGATCGATAAATAGTTTTACATCTCTTGCAAAGTCTTGTAAAGAATCTATCGATTGATTATATGTTGATTGGCCAAATCCTCTTAAATCAAGAGCGTAAATATGGTATTGATCTTGCAACTTTTCAATAACTAAATCCCAGTGTTGTGACGATGTCATGTTCCCGTGAATGAGTACAAGAATTTCTGTATTTTGCCTTCCAACTTCCTGATACGCAATCGTTTCTCCGTTCGATAGTGAAACAAACTCCATTGTTGCAGGCTTAATCATCACAAGTTCCCCCATTCTTTTAATAGAAAGAAAATTCTTTACTTAATTAAAGAATAACATGTAGAATGTACGTTCTCAATACAAAATCTATACGAAATTTCCACATAAAACAACATGTCTATTACTAGACAAGTAAAATAAAAAGGTATATAGTTAGCTAGGTAACTAATTTGAAAGGATCAAAATACATGGACGAAAAACAACATTTTTTCCACATTGTCAGTCAAACTTCTCGTAAGTTTACGAAGAAATTTAATGAACGTGTATCTCCAACAGGATTATTTAGTGCGCAATGGGCTGTTATTTTCCGCATTAATCAAACTGGATCTTGTACCCAAACAGAATTATGTCAGTATTTAAATGTTGAATCACCAACGATGACTCGTACGTTAACACGTATGGAAACGATGGGCTGGATTATTCGTACTGAAGGAAAAGATCGCCGTGAAAAGTTGATTTCATTATCTGATACTGCACTAAAAATGATTCCACTATGGCAAGAAGAAGTTGATTCCTTTGAAGAAAAGACGCTAGAAGGTATTAAAGAAGAAGGCTTACATGAAGCTTTTCAATTGTTACAACAAATTATCAAAAATTTAGATCATTAATATGGAGGGATGACGATGCAAAGTGAAAAACTTTGGACGAAGGATTTCCTCGGAACTTGTTTTAGTAGTCTGTTTCTCTTTTTAACATTTTACATGCTTATGACTACTCTGCCTGTCTATGTTATAGACAGCCTAAAAGGAAAACCTGAGGAAATTGGTTTAGTTGCAACTGTTTTTCTTATTTCATCTGTTTTATGTAGACCATTCACAGGAAAATGGCTCGATGATTTAGGAAGAAAGAAAATATTATTTATTTCACTTTCACTATTTTTAGCCGCTACTGTTATGTATTTCGGTACGCAAAGTTTATTTTTATTACTTGCCCTTCGCTTCTTACATGGTATTGGATTCGGAATGGCAACAACAGCAACTGGAACAATTGTAACTGATGTAGCACCAGCTCATAGACGCGGCGAAGCACTTGCTTATTACGGCGTATTTATGAGTCTACCGATGGTAATTGGTCCTTTTTTAGGTTTAACAATTATTTCTCATTTTTCATTTACTGTACTATTTATCGTTTGTTCAGTATTTTCATTACTCGCATTTTTATTAGGATTACTAGTCAATATTCCGCATGAAGCACCAGTAAACAAACAAAAACAAGAAAAAATGAAATGGAAAGACTTAATTGAACCATCTTCTATTCCAATCGCTCTAACAGGATTTGTTTTAGCCTTTTCTTATAGTGGCATTTTATCCTTTATTCCTATTTATGCGAAAGAACTCGGTTTAAGCGAAATTGCAAGTTACTTCTTTATTTTATACGCACTTGTTGTGGTCATTTCTCGTCCATTTACAGGGAAAATATTTGATCGTTTCGGTGAAAATGTACTTATTTATCCCGCTATTATTATTTTCACAATTGGGATGTTCATTTTAAGCCAAGCGCAAACTTCATTTTGGTTCCTTGGCGCAGGTATGTTAATCGGTTTAGGATACGGAACATTAATTCCAAGTTTCCAAACGATTGCAATTTCTGCCGCTCCAAACCATCGACGTGGTTCTGCGACAGCTACTTACTACTCGTTCTTTGATAGTGGCATTGGCTTCGGTTCTTTCATTTTAGGTATAGTCGCTGCCAAATCAAGTTATCATAATATGTATTTTATCGCAGCTATTATCGTTGCGTTCACTTTACTTCTATATTATGGATTACACGGACGAAAACAAAAATTCAAGAAACAAAGTACAGACGGACAAATATCTGCTTAACGCTCATAAGGAAAGTAAACTTACCCGTTTACTTTCCTTATTTTGTATTTATTTTAAGACGAGCGTATACTTATAATAGAAACTAAAGGAGGTACCTATATGAATGTAAAGAAATCTCCCCTGCTATTACTGTTACTAGTATTACTATTCGTAGTTACAGGGCTTGGGTTTACTTTTTTTAAAAATAATAAAACGACCCCCACTAAAGCAAATGTCACAAAAGAAAACTGGTTGGACGATCCTTACTTACGCTGGTCGTATACACATATGAAAGAATTCACTTTAATAAATGAAGTAAAAAACATCCCTGACCAAGTTGCTCCCTTCCCTACCGCGTTACAAAACTTAGACGATTTTGCTGTGGAGCGTAGATTTGGAAATACGACTCCTCTAAAAAAACTTTTAGACGAAAACAAAACAGATGCTTTTGTCGTTGTACATAATGGTCAACTTGTTTATGAACGATATTTCAATGGATATAACGAGAGTGAACCTCATGGAATGGCATCATTAGCAAAGGTGTTTACTGGTGCAATCATACAATCTCTCGCTGAAGAAAATCTTATTGATGTAGAGAAAACAGCTGACACTTACATAAAAGAATTAAAAAATACACCGTTTGGAAAAGCAACACTTCAGCAATTAATGGACATGCAAGTTTCCGCTGAATACCCTACTCACGGATATATGCAGCTAGGACTAGAAAATCAAGATGCACAACTATATTTAGCTAGTAATATTTTACCCCGAGGTAAAAATTACGAGGGGCCTATGAAAATTTATGATATGTTACTAGAAGCAGAAGAAACTGCACCACCTGGTTCAGCTTTTTCTTACAATAACGGATCAACTGAAACACTCGCTTGGATTATCCGAACGATTACAGGGAAATCGTTAGCTGAAAATGTAAGCGAACGAATTTGGTCTCAAATTGGTATGGAAGAAAACGCGTATTACGTTACAGATGAAACAAAAGTAGAACAAGCAAGCGCTGGTTTAAATGCAACTGCTAGAGATATGGCGAGGTTCGGACAATTACTATTAAATAATGGTCAATATGACGGCAAACAAATCGTCCCTTCTTCTATTACAGAAAGTGTGAAAAATGTACAAGAAGGTGAGCTCGCAATTGGTCATGGTGCTTCCATTTCTTATCATAATCAATGGTGGATTCCGCACAATGAACAAGGTGCTTTCGAAGTGTTAGGCAGTTACGGACAAACTCTTTACATTGATCCGAAAGCAAGTATGGTAATCGTCCACTTCTCTTCTAACGCTGCGCCTAGTAATGAAATCCATTCGGTTTATTCCGATATGTATATTGATATTGCACATCATTTGGAGAAGCTTCCACAGTAGTGGAGGCTTTTTTTATTTACCCAAATCCTATTCCAGTTAGTACTTGGTTAGTAGGAGTTGCCGAAAGAATTACTATTTAAGCCACGCCTAAACCCCATTTATATTGATAATATTTTAGTAATTTGAAAACACTAGTGCTTAGGAAAGGAGGGATTGTGAATGTCTGTGAAAAAGCTATTAACTGGATTAATCATTTCACTTGCGATGATTGTAGTTATGACTACTTTAGGCTCGCTCCATGTATTTGCCGAATCCGACGTTGTGAGACAGCCTATTGAGGTTGAATTGAATGATGATTACTTTAATCCGAGTATCATCACTGTTCCGGCTGGGAAAACGACGACGTTGCTATTGAAAAACAAAGGAAATAGAGAACATACCTTTACGGTGAAAAAACTCGGAATTGACGCCGAAGTCCCGTCAGGAAAAGAAATAACAATTACCGTAAAACCTGAAACTCCCGGTACATATGAACTAATATGTCGGTTCCACTACTTGAAAGGAATGGATGGAAAAGTAATAGTCCAATAACGAGCGGTACCGGTCGATCCTTACTTTTTTTATAAAGTGAAACTTAAATTCGCGGGGTTGTCCCTCCCCCGCACATTATGAGCTCTCACTAATCAGTTTTTTACTGGTAGCATAAAATCGTTACGCTGTCGTAGCGTACGAAATTTGTGTTTGGTTGGTGCTATCCCATTGCTATCAAGCTAATATTTTATAGTACCCCCAGAACGAAATTTTGTATTAACTTGTAACAAAAAAGCTTATTTTTTTGTTTTGAGATATTTGCTTTTCTTAGCTTGATGGTGATGTGGTGCTACCCCATGTCCATCAACTTAAGAATTTTATAACACCGCAAAAAGAGAGAATGTACATTTTCTCATGAAGATGCATATTCTCTCTTTTTGGATATATTTGTATTTCTTAACTTGATAGCCATATGTGTACTAGGGGTCACACGAATAGAACGGTACCTTTTATATATTTTCTGTCGTAATATTAACTCCATATTCTCTATAAAAGTCTAAAATTGCACATGCATTCACACCCAAATCTAATAGATTTTCTGGAAAGTAAATTTTAGAATCCAGAACCACAATATCAGATGTTTGTAGAATATTCTCTGCTTGGACAGCTGCTCCTAAAGCAGTAAGATGTGTCTGTCCTAACGGATCTGATATGTTCACACATCGTCTATGCAATACACCAGTAGCATCATAACCTTTAAGGTGAATAACTATGTTATGTGCACTTCCCCTTCCGGGTTTATAGAGAATATTTTTCCGTAAATTGGTAAATTTTTCTCCGCTAATCATTTTCCAAATCCCTGTATTCACCAGAGAAACCAGTCCATATGTAGAGATTTTACTATCAAAAGCAATACGAAAGTTAGTCGAAACAGCATGAATTGATTCTGGCAGGGTTACGTGATCGGGAGTATCCAAACGATAACATTTGGTTATATAACCGTTGGGAAAGCGGACTTTGATTGGATTAGTCATTGGATAAGCCTGTCGCATTCCCTCTCGAGCTTTGACTTCAAACGGAATAGTTAACCGGTCCATATACGCTGTTGAATTTGGTCCTGCTTTGTCTTGAAGAGAATATAGTGCGTTGATATCAACCGTAACCTCTTGAAGATCTTTTGAATAAATTTTAGAAAAAAGGGCTGCTGTCCCCCCCATCCACCCTGAAGCTAATACAATAGGGGATTGCACCTCAACATTTTTTAATCGATCAATAGAACTCTTAAAACGTTCAGTCCAACGAGTAATGTCAACCAATGGAATTTTTTTTCGAACTGCAGATAGGAGTAGTCTATCTTGAGGATCATTAACCGCATTAACAACTAATGTGAAATTATCATCCAAATTTCTTAAGGGATCATCTGTTGTGTTGTCTACCTTGACTATTTTTACTCTCTCTGATTCAAAAGGTAACGCTTTCCCTAAGGTTCTTCCTCCTAATCTAATTTCCAAATCAGGATGTCGATCATGTAAAATTCGAGCAATTTGACCACCAACAACTCCATACCCACCAACAATTAATACTGTTTTTTTATTCATCTGAAACCTCCATTTTAATTAGTATGAGATTATAAGTTTAAATGATTAAAAACTTAAACCTTTTAACATATTATCGCTAAAAAAAGGGACAAAAGGTGTCCCTAAACTATAAATGAGTACCTAGTTCTTACATTCATCTTCAACTAAAGAAACAAGTTCTTTTAAAAGATTTATTGTTTCATTAAATTCAAGACAATAATACATTTCAGTGCCTTTTTTCTGAACTTGAAGTAACCCTGATTGTTTCAATATTTTCAAATGATGAGATACAGTAGGTCTTGACATGGGAATATTCTCCGCAATTTGCGTCACATTCAAGCTATCTTTATCAATTAAAAGTGATACAATTTGCTGACGAGTTGGATCTCCCAACCCTTGAAAACATGGTCTTAAATTTTCTAAAATATGCATTACTTTATCATTACAGTTCATTTCGCTAACATTACCTTCCGTTTAAGAATTTAATCATTTAAACGTATTATAAATTACATTACTATCTAATGCAATAAAGAAGTAGCACCAACTTTAAGTATAAATATAGAAAGTTTCATAAACAGCCATTTTCGATTTTCCAGATTTGTAAGAATGGCGGGTCTTTGTTCTGTAACAATTTCCAAATCCATTCCAGCTACAACCAGGGCAAACCCATGAAATTCACGAAGCCTATATCGGATTGTATCAAAAGCTTCCAACTCAAGTGATCCTGCTTTTCCTGTTTATCCTCCTACAGAAAAACGGGCGAAAATCTCATCGATATGAGAAGAATACAGTCTTTGATATATTAGGTGTCGTTTACAATTGTGCCATGTCTGATAATCAAGCGGCTTAATTCAAAAAAATGAAACCCGTTAGGGTTTATTTCGTATGCAAATCTTTAAGTTCCCTACACGTAGCCTTTAGAAAAAAGAAACAACCTCTACTATAATTGACGTTGTATAATCTTAGCTTGATAGCGATGTGGCGGTACCCCATGGCCATCAAGCTAAGTTTGTTTGAGGAGATGTACGAGACAGGTGTGAATTTAGGGGAATCCAATATTTTCTATTCAAATATGATAGAATAGAAGTATATCCAAAACGGAGGAACAACAAATGAACTCAAACACAAAACAGTTTATTTATGATATCCAGCAAAGAAAAAACAATTATATGGAAAATGTATTAAAGGCAATACAACACCCTAAAAAAGAGCAATCTGAACAGGTCATTCAAAATATAGTAGAGAAGATGGATATGATGATCAGTTTAGTTACTACTTACATGGTTATTGAATCAGAATCTATGAAAGAATTAAAAGAGCTTCAGGAAGAAATTATTCATGCGCAAGCATATATTCAAAAACGAAAATTTGAAGAAACACAGAGATAAAACCCTGTGTTTTTATTTGGTCATCTATGACGCCAATCTATTATAAATCAAATTAAGGGATTAGGTACACTTACCATATTTTGTTCACTAAAGTCATTTCCCTCCAAACAACTCATTCTATAAGACTCCTTTCTAACTTACATTCTTTCTCTCACTATATGATATAAATCCTATAAATATGCTAGAAGGATAATTCATTATATGAACGAAAATAACATTTTAATAAGTTACGTTTTCTATTCCTAAATTACTAAAAAATTATTTATATACGATTCTTTTTTACTAGTTAATAGGTAATGATATAGGGATACTTTGCATGTACATCTAGGTTGTTCCTTTCAGGCTATGTATCATTTTAAATACGCCCTTTATTAGAATAGTGCTCATACTTTTTTTGAGATTCTTTCGTAATACGTGCGTTAAGTAAAATTGCTAACAACAAAAACACTCCATATGTTCCCCCTGTAGCTCCTATGATAACCACACTACTACAAACAAGTACAATTAGTAGGAGCAACGAAACTAAATAAATATGTTCATAGTTCTTTGACATCTTCTCGTATTTTATGCGTTCTTTCCTTGCATCCATCTAAATTCCTCCTTTACATTATCCATTTCACTATCAAATAAATCTCGCCCTTAAAAGGGAAACAATATATCTTTTTAAATAATTAGCTTGTTTTTTTATCAACTAATTTATATAACGTAAAAAGAAATCCTACCAATATTAAGCTTTCCACCATGATAATCCCGACCCTCTCCTTCCGTTTTAACTCCAACACATCAGATAAAAGTAGCAAACAAAAAGGATCCTCCCTTCTTTTAAAGGCTGATCCTTTTCTTCATGCATTCAACTATTCTTGATTAATTAGAATAACAGCTGGTCCATCTACACGAATTCCACCAACTTCGATTTTTTCATAAGGCTCAACTGTAATAGAAATGACCCCTTCCCGCTTCTTTAATTCATTACTTAATTCTTTTGTTAACATTTTTTTCATGTGTGCACTCCTTCTTACTGCTTAATTTATTATTGTTATGTAAATGAAATTAAAAATGGTTTCCTGGTCTGGAAACCATTTTTTGTAGTTGACCATATGGTGTTACCAGTTCGTTTATCAATTTTACGTAAAGAAGAGATAAACAATTACCTATTCACTGTCTCAGTAGATGTAAGGAACTCTTAAAGAGATAGCGGTGAGATCGATTGTTTTTTCTTCTAGAAATAATGACTTAGATAATATATTACCTAAAACAATGAAAGCCCTACCTCTCTTTCATCCTTACGGATCCTTGTCCGTGCCAGTGTGAATCAGGATTTCAAAAATCAAGTGACTATTTGATCGCGTTATTTGATGAAACTTCGAACGCTCGTAAAAGAAATTTAAAAATAAAAATGGATTAGATTGAAGTAATAACAAAAGAGGTTTCTACTCAAAAAGTGAGTTGAAGAAGTTGAATGTCTTTGAAATGATTTACTTTTAATAATAATCATATTCCCGAAAAATTCAGGATATTTTCGGGGTATGTAATACATTATCTATAATGAATCTTAACAGAAACTTTTTATTTGATTTTCAGTGATCCCTTTAATTAATCCTAGTTCACTAATCAAAAATTCATGTGCGTTATCCAACATTTTTTTTTCGCTTGTATTCAGTGCTTTTTCTTTCTTCATACGTATTAAATCACGTACAACTTCGGCACCTTCTTGTATTTCACCCGTTTTTATTTTGTCCGTGTTCACTTTATACCTTTGTTTCCACGGTAATAATCTATCTGATTCTCCATGCTGAAAAATGTGTATAATGTGTTTTAATGCAAGTATATCAGTAACTGGGCGTATACTCGAACTTAATATTTTCCCCATAGGAATCATGACTTGCATATTACTGATTGACATTTTTATAACATAATACTGTTGCTTTTTTCCTGAGAATTCTTTTTCTTCTATGGCTTCAATTATACCTGCTCCGTGCATTGGATAAACAATGTTATCGCCAATTTGAAACATATAATCCACCTCCATATATGGTAACCTTCTTAACCTTAACATATATGTTGTTTTTTATCAAATATTTTATAATATCATAAAATGATTTTTGTAGTCAACTACTTTTTTGGTAAAAATTAAATTAAGTAAAAAACACCCCCAAAACAATAGGGAGTGTGTCAGATTCCCCATAAAGGGAAGGGGAATTTCCCCACTTATATTCTGAAATCTCTACTCATTAACATAGATCAGTTTTCCCTTGAAAACGACCAAATCGCTCCGGTATTTTTTTCAATCTTGTGTGGTACTCCATAATCTCAATTCTTGCTTTTTCAGCTAGAGGTGCAATTGGTCGTAAGTCTTTTAAACCCCAATAATCAACCACTACATCAAGTACTGGATGTAATGGGCCATAATTCGCTTCTTTTGCAATCACAGCCATTCTATTTTCAAAATCAGGCATGACAGCACCTGGCATTTTAAAATTTCTAATTATATTGGCAATATGATAGCAATAGTTAAGTTCCAATTCCAAATGTGTTCAAATGACGTCTCGATAAAAAGCATAATGAAGGGTCTCATCTTTGGCAAGGCGGCGTAATAATGTAGCAAGATCTGGATCATGCTTACTTGCAATCTTAGCGACATTATTGTAAAACACCATCGTTGCAAGTTCTTGTAGTTATATAAAATAAAAGGGCCTCCTAGGGAATAGGTGGCCTTTTTACTTCAAAAAAAAGACTAGCAGTATATACTAGTCTTCTAAATGAGGTACCGCCACACCGCTATCAACCTAAGAAATCAATCACCCCCAAAACGAAAAAAACGAGTTGAATTCACATAAATAACTGTAGAAAAGTAAAAATTCCGTTTAGGGGGTACTTCAAGACCTTAGCATGATGGGCATGTATAGTGCCCCCTAATAAATAACCATGTTCCGCTTCCAACCATTATCAACACTAAATTCTGATTTTTAACTAGTCTTTTTTATCCGTAATTCTATATTTTGATATTTTGTTCCAAATCCTAAAGCAATAGCAGCTCCAATACAACTTGAAAGACAGCCAGCAAATAAATATACAGATAAATCTGATTCGCCAATTATCACAGAAGCTATTCCTCCAATTACGCCGAACTACTAAGCAAAAAATTGGCCACATCTATGCCAATTTCTTCTCCATACACTTCTGTTTTCAAGCGTATTCGTATTTTAGATTCACCGGCGTATCTTCTGTACCGTGGATAACCAAAGTAGGTATATTAATTTCTTTTAACTTCCCCTCATAAGAATCATCGCCTTTAAGAAGTGAGTGATTAAACATACTGAGTAGGTTAGTTGCTCGTTTTATTTCTTTTTCTACCTGCTTATAAGCCCTCTTCTCATCGAACTTATGCTTTGAACCACAGAGTAACACTGATCCTGTAACCAAGTAATTTGCAACAGATTCTTCATCCGACCAATTTAGTTTGGCCCCATTAGCATGGTAAGTGAGTATCTTCTCATCGATCGGAGGCAAATTCCGTTTGTTGTCTTCAGAGCCAAAAATACTTGATGCAATCAAAGTTATACTTAGAACTCGCTGAGGGTTCCTCAAGGCTACAATTTGAGCAATCATTCCACCCATTAGAAAAAGCAGGACAATAATATTAAATTGGCTTCCATTCGCAGGAGTTTAAGCCTTGTATTTATGACTATTTGGTTAAGCAATCGATATGTTTGCTGAAACGTCAATATATTTAAAAAAGGATCTCTCTTAATAAAGAGAGATCCTTTTCTTATTTCTTCTTTTCTGTCGGTTGGCTTTGTTTAGCGAAATTAGATGAATCATCGAAATTCGGTTGCTTTTTACCAGCATTATTACTTCTACCTTTTCCCATATGTAATGCACCTCCCCTCATCCTTACTATTCCCAATAAAAAATCCTCTTGCATCCAAGAGGATTTTTTATTGGGCTCTTATTAATAATGCCAAACTGTTCTCGTAGTACTTCCAACACTTCCCGTCCTGTCATAGCTTTTAACCATGGTGTTGATGGTGGCCATCATGCGTATAATTTGTCTTGGAGTTTTCCTTTAAACAATACCTAAGTTCGGTTTCAGTCTTCGATTGCTTGGTAGACCGTGGTCCAGAAGTCTTGGATAAGATGCGATGGGGCCGGAGTTGACATCCCAACCTGGGTGAACAGAATTCCAATAAACTGTTTGTCTGGATCAGCGTAAGCTGTAGTGCCAGTTCCGCCATCCCAGCCGAATTGACCGATAGACGCGTAGTCTCCAAGATAGGTACGCACCCCCATCCCAAAGCCCCAGCCACCTTGTATCCCTTGTCCAAACGACAAATGGACGTTGTTTTTGGCCAAATCGTCTCGGTATACTTGTTGTTCAGGAGTAAGACGGTTGGTGGTCATCAGCTGGACTGCGGGCCTAGACAGAATCCGTTTGGTTCCGTGCATCCCTTTGTTCAACAGCATCTGCAAATACGCGTGATAATCGTCGATGGTTGCGAGCAGCCCACCACCGCCTGCTTGAAATGCTGGAGGTTTGCTGTAACGTCCGCCTGTACCCTCATCCCACACGATGAACTCACCTGTCTGCGGATCTGGGTTGAAGGCAGGTGGAAGCCGGTCAATCTTGAGCTCAGGCACGTAGAAACCAGTGTCCTTCATTCCCAGTGGATCGAATATGCGTTCGCGCAGGAACGACTCGAATGTCTGACCCGTGACCCTGGCAACAAGAATGCCGAGCACTTCAATACTGATATGATACTGCCACCGCTCTCCGGGCTGGTAGCTTAGCGGAAGTGCACCTAGGCGACACATAAACTCATCTGGATCGGGCATATCCTGCCCTGGCGTGTCGAATATCCCACTCTCGAAGAACGCGTTCATGATCGGAGAACCCATCAACGTGAGATCCACTCCGAGACCGAATGTGGAGGTCAACAGGTCTCGTACAGTGATAGGACGCCGTGCTGGGACGGTTTCTTCCAGTGGACCATCGGGCTGTTTCAACACCTGCCGGTCAGCGAGTTCGGGCAGCCATTTGTCTACTGGGTCGTCTAAATGCAGTTTGCACTCGTCGAGCAGAACCATTACTGGTGAAACTGCGATCGGCTTGCTAGTGGACGCCAATCGAAAGATCGTGTCCCGACGCATTGGTGCGCCACCATCATGCCTCATTGTTCCAAACGCTTCGACGTGTGTCTCCCCGTTTCGGCTGACTAAGGCGACGAGCCCAGGAATCTTTCCAGAATCGACATGCTGCGCCAGTACATTGCGCATTTTGCGCAATCCTGTTTCAGAAAAGCCTTTATTGTTTTGTCCCATTTTGTTCTCCTTTAGTTTAGATTGAGATTTCTAATACATATTGACAATCAATTATTAGTTCTTCAAATAGAAAAATTCCCCTTTTTAATAATTTCGACAAAATGTATTTATGTATATGGAGGCATCATAAATCACTATCAACCTAAGATAAATTTATATCTATAATTCATAGAGAACGTTATTCTTTTTGTAGAAATATACAGAAAGGATGGCGATGTGTTGCTATCCCATTGTGGATTAAGTAGGAAGAGGTACTTTGAGGATAGTGCCTTTTCTTTATAAAAAATCCAAATGCTGATACATAATGAATTAATAAAGATAGGCTAATTTAAATTTATAGGGATTTAATAATAAGGAATGAAATCATTGAAAACATTCATGCAGCCATCAAAAAATATGATTATAAGATTTGCGAATTGATTATGATATATTTGAAAAACGCCGATATACTTTCAACTAAGTAAAAAAGCGCCCTGTAAACAGGGCGCTTCGAACGTATACGTTGCCTTTAATTATGATTAATATTAGCAGTTGGGTATAATGTTGTTCCTCCAATTGAAACCTTTATTTCATTTGTTAACGGAACATTTTGTTCATTAATAATTGTTCTCCACCATTCCCATGCAAGACCTGTACATTCTCTCGCTACGACTTTTACATTTTTTGAATTCGGTGGAAGTGGTATGACTGTAGAGAAATGAGCAGTTTTGTCTCTACCGCTTCCTTCCCAAGTTTTATGTGTTAGTACTTCTTTCCCATTTTGATCATATGAGAATTCATCCCAAGATACATCAAATTGAGCAACATATGCACCGTAATGATCAAGCGTCATTTTAGCACTTGAATATTCTGTAGTTGCAGTCTCAATATAATCTGTATTGTTATGAACAGCCGCAGTTGAATTATCTTTTAAGAAAGTGCTTGTATATGAAATTGGGTATACTGGATTTTTAAGACTTAATTCAACATTATCTTTAATGATATTTCGGATTTCATTGAAATCTTTAGTAACAACCTTGTTATGCTCTTTCGCATCTCCGCCTAATACTACAGCAGTAAAAGTACTTTCTTCAAAAATATCTTTGTACTGTCCATTCGTTTCGACGCTGTTATTCTTAAGTAAGGCTTTAAAAGCAGCTTGTACATCTTTGCTCTTAGATGTTGTTTCTAATTTTACATAAACAGTTCTACCATAAGCTACATTTGAGACCATAACAGGTGGGGCCGAATTACTTACACCTTTACGAGTTAACTCACCAAAAGTAACACTATTATCAAAAAGATCGGATGGATTGTTAGATAGTTCAGCACTTACGGTATAAAATATTTGCTTATATGCCGCTACCATCACTTTTTTCTCTCCATTTGCAACCGCATTAAAATCAATGTTTAGACTGTTATCAAGATATTTAGCGTTAACGTTAAGGGCACTTGCGATTTGTGATTTACTATAAACCATAGATTCTGTATACTGCATTCTTGCAGGTAACGTATGTGTTTTAGAATACTTTTCATTCCAAGTAGATACTAAATCATCTACTGCTCCAGCCACATTACCATATGTCGGATTTTGGACAGTAATTGTATTTTCTTTTCTCATGCCAGGTAAGTCTATACTAATATTCAAAGGTTTTCTCTTAGCCACTAATAAACTAGGTTGATTATCTGCAAAAGCTTTATTTGCAAGTTGTACGGCTCCTGGATAAGTACGATTAGCCACAGAATCAATAATCGAAATATCGACTGGTGAAGTTGTAAGTGATTTTTTCTCACGTTCCACTACTACAAATTTACCATTTGAATTGATACTTTCTTTCGGAACAAAACTCTCTACTCTATCACCATTTACTGCTAAAATATCTCTACTATCATACTTTAAACTTGCTATGCCAGTATCAATGCCACTAGCATTTTTTGTTGCATCATTTGCATTACCTGTTTGTGTTTCCGCGAAGGAAATAGATGAATAATTAATAGTGCATAAACTAACTAATAAACATGTTAGAAATTTTATTCCTTTGTTGTTTTTCTTAATTTTCAAAAAATATCCCCTTCTGTTTTTCGTATTAAGGTATGATAATTATTCATAAATAATTGCCGAATAATAAACTTACATAAATACTTTTAAAAGTTCTTGAACTAATGGAATTACTCCACCTAAAAATTTCAAAACTGCCATTGCGATTTCCATATTATTTCCTCCTCTTTTGTTGTTGCTAAGATGTGATTTATCTTTATGTTTTTATTATAGTAAGCGCTTACATTATTATCAATACATTCTTATATATAATATTGCATATGAGAATGTAGCAGGTTCCCTTTGCATTGTTAATAAGAGTAGCATTAATCATATTTTCCATTCTCAGATAATGGTCTTCCTGGAAAACGTAAGTAAGCAATTTGTATGGCAAATCCTAATCTATTAGCGACTCCACGTTGTTTTTTTACTTTTTCAAATTAGAAGCACTCCATATTTAAACTGGTCTTTGAATCGTATATATTTTAAATCCATCCCAATAGAGTGTACTCTATGGATACAATTATAGTAGACTTATAAAATCTTAGTTAAGAGCGTCTCATAAGACTTAATCTCAAAAAAGGGGGTGATGTTTTGCGGAAAATCGGTTATATACATGTCAGTTCGACTAGCCAGAACCCTTCAAGGCAATTTCAGCAACTGAACGAAATTGGAATGGATATTATTTTTGAAGAAAAAGTTTCTGGAGCAACAAAGGATCGCGAGCAACTTCAAAAAATGTTTGAGGATTTACAGGAAGGTGACATTATTTATGTTACAAACTTAACTCGGATCACTCGTAACACACAGGATTTGTTTAAATTAATTGAGTTTATACGAGGTAAAAAAGCGAGCTTAAAATCACTAAAGGATACATAGCTAGATTTATCAGAAGATAATCGATACAGCCAGTTCTTAATTACTGTAATGGCTGGTGTTAACCAATTAGAGCGAGATCTTATTCGTATGCGACAACGTGAAGGGATTGAGTTTGCAAAAAAAGAAGGAAAGTTTAAAGGTCGTTTAAAGAAGTATCATGAAAATCACGCAGGAATGAATTATGCAGTAAAGCTATATAAAGAAGGAAATATGACTGTAAATCAACTTTGCGAAATTACGAATGTGTCTAGAGCTTCATATGCATGTGTACCCCTTCCCTCCTCACCCCATATATAATGAAAAGATGTAATAATTAACAGATAAGTAGAAATATATTATACAAACATTAGGTTGTCTATATAAAGAATAACATGCAAATAATTAAAGGGGGAATTTGTTCAAAATAAGTGAAATCATACACTTTAACTACAGGGAAAGACAATTCATGTTTTAAAACCTTTCAAACCATTCATTTTACCTCAAAACGAATTCAAGACATTTAGATACCTATAATGCGTTATAAACTAATATGATCCTTCATTTTTTTGTATAGATTCTATATTTTTGAAATCAATGTAAAAATATAGGAAAAATACCTTTCGTTTAAAGAAAGGATATTTTTTAATTGCTTATATGGTATGTTGATGCAATCTATATTGTCCCATTAATTGTTCCTCACCCATTTGAACAATTTGCTTAGTAATTTCTCCACCAACAGAACCATTAGCACGCGCAGATGTTTCTGGACCAAGTGTAATCCCTAGTTCACGAGCAAATTCACATTTCATCTGCTCGATTGCACTTGCAGCAGCGGAAATATGAATTTCATTATTATTGTTTTCGTGTCTTTGAATATTCATAATTACACCTCCATTTTATTCGTATATAACATGTGCGTAATTATGATATTTATACATAACACGATTCATTTCTGTCTCATATTCTGTCTAGTAAATTGCTTTTCTTTTTTATACTCGATTAGATGAATTTAGAACGCATCCGAATCTTTGATTCCTAAAACATTCATTTCTTCTTTAAATAAACGCCATGGCTCTACTATTATTGCTTTTTCACGACCATCCCTTAAGGTGAAAACTCTTAAATATCCAATCATACACTCTCCTAAATATTTAAATTCACATTTCATTTTTATTGCTATTGCTATACATATTTATAACCTTCAAATACAAAAACAATAAGTTCCCTACTGAATAAAGACCTAAATACAGATACCCCCTATTTACTTTAGGATACTTTTTAAATTTCATTCACTCATTAGAACAAAAAATTGATGGCTTCTCCACCAAAAGAATTATGCTTCTGTTTTTAAAGTAACTCCAAAGAAAGTAATATTGCGCTAAATACCACTTATATGTACGGTATATACAGATTTGAAATTCCGAATGATTTGTTACCTTATTTATAGGATCTAAGTGGAATTATAAAGTGGGCAATAGGGCCTTGTTCTGCGGTTCATCTTCAAATTCTACCTCCAATTTATAAAAGTAAGGGGATAATTATGAAAAAACAAGCAATCACTGTCATTTCAACCGCGTTAACGTGTTTTTTACTTTCTAATGTAGGACATGCTCAGGAAAAACCTAAGCAATATTACACCGTTTTATTAAAAGACCCATCAAAATTTGAGCAAGGCATCACTGAGATAAAAAAGGAGCATGGAGAAATTACTTATACTGTCCCGGAGATAGGACTCATTCAATTCAAAGGAGATACACAAATTTCTAAAAATCAATCTCCCTTATTTGAATCAGTTAATCCTTCTTTGCAAGTCGAAAAACCAGAGGTTCCTCATTCCATAAAAATGCCTAATTTATCAACTCTTTCAACAAAAACATTAGATACAAACCTACCTCCCTTATGGGATATGCAATGGGACATGAAGGAAATTACTCATAATGGAGAAAGTTATAAAAAAGAAACTGGCTCTCATAATGTGGTTGTTGGAATTATTGATTCGGGAGTCGATGTGGATCATCCTGACTTAGTAAAAAATCTTATTCCTGGATCTAAAAACTTCGTTCCAAAGGGAGGATTGAGAGGTACTGAACCTGAAGAGACAGGTGATATTAATAATATAAATGATATCAATGGCCATGGAACTCTCGTTTCAGGATCTATTGCTGCAAATGGGGAATTAAAAGGCGTGGCTCCTGATACGGGAATCAGAGCATATCGTGTATTTGGAAATAAATCAGCTGATGCAGCCTGGGTCATTAATGCCATCATCGAAGCAGCTAAGGATGATGTAGATGTTATCAACCTTAGTCTTGGTTCCTATTATGTAAATGGAAAAGTCTATGAAAATGGAAAACTTGTAGACAATGGATGGGCAGAAGTAGAAGGTTACAAACGTGCTATAGAATATGCCAATCAGCATGGTAGTGTAGTAGTAGCTTCTGCAGGAAATGATTCTGTAAACGTGGCTAATAAACAGGAGCTAAATAACTTTCTTAAACAAAAATATGAAAAAGAGGGGAAAATATTTACTGGTGTAGGAATAGAAGCACCTGGGGAATTACCAGGTGTAGTAACAGTATCATCAACCGGTCCAACCGGACAACGTTCTGTATTCTCTAATTACGGAGAAGGGGTCATTGACATATCTGCTCCAGGAGGAGATTATCGTTTATGGCAACAATATGGCGAAGAGGTATGGTGGAATACTGGTCTTTTCCGACAAGAGGAAGTACTGACAACTTTTAATACTGGAAGATACTTATTTGCCGCTGGTACATCAATGGCAGTTCCGAAAGTATCCGCTACACTAGCTCTAATTATCAATCACTATAATTTTAAAAATCAACCGAAAAGATCAATTTCACACCTTTACAAAAACGGAATAAAGAAAGATATAGCACCTGATAAAGCCTCTTGGGGGAACGGACAGCTGGACGTATATAATGCTATTAAATAATGAAAAGGAACTATGACAATTCATAGTTCCTTTTTTCGTTACTAAAAAGAGAATGTATCGTGAATGAAATGCATGCCCCTTGAATCTCATTATTTTCAGCATGAATTTCTCCACCGTGTTTTTTAACCAATTTTTCCACGATATACAAACCAAGTCCATGATGTAGTTGATTTGACCTTGAAAGGTCACCTTGGTAGAATTTACTAAATAAAAACGGAATATCTTTTGTATTAAATCCAACTCCAGAATCCGAGATAGAAAAAGACATAACGTCTTTTTTCACCTCCACTTGCACATCAATTCTTCCTTTTTTTGGAGTAAAACGAATGCTATTAGAAATAATATTCGTAAGAATTTGATGCAAACGATTCGGATCAAGTGCAAACTTAAGATTTTTTTCTTCTGATTTAATAAGTAAAGTATAGGTTAATTGTATATCTTCATTTTCTGCCAATTCCTTAAACTCTTCAAGCATTTCTGGAATCATTTCAGCTGGAGCTATATTACAAATCATAAGAGTGAAATCAGGGTTGTCCACTTCAGAGACTCTCCTCATTTCTTCTGTTAAATGCAATACTCTTTCTGTATTATTCTTAATTGTTTGCAAGTAGTGATGAATCCGTTTTTGATTATTTGGCATGGGTTCCATTAATACTTCTACATGAGACAAAATAATAGTTAACGGTGTTCGCAAATCATGTGCAATGGAAGCAACCATATCCCGACGTTCCTGTTCTAATTTCCATTGAACATACAATGAATTTTTTAATTCTTCCTTCATACTATTGAAAGAATCAATTAATATACCTATTTCATTTTCACTTTCATATTTTATTTCAAAGTCTAAATCCTTGTTTTTAATTTTTTGTGAGGCCATTATTACCTCTTTGATAGGTTTATTCAACTGTTTTCCTAAACGCTTAGCTAATAAATAAGAATAAAGCGTTAAAAATATAAAAGGAACAAGAAAAGCAATAATAAATACATATTCTATGTAATAATCAATAGATGCAGCTAATATGTATCGTACAGCAAGCACACCAACTAGTTTACCATTACTTATAATTGGAATGTATTTTGTAATTAGTTTACCATTTTGAGTAGATGTATTTATTTTATGATACACTTCTTTATCATTTTTCAATAATTCATCGCTCAATGTACCATATAATCTATTTCCATTCGTATTCATAACTTGATAAGTAATTCCTTGCATTGGAATCACTTTCTCTAGTTTTTTTTGATAGGATAAATCTACTATTTTATCCCCATTCATTTCTACAAATTTTTCAATGCTGGGCACTTGTTTTTCATAATGGTTGGCAGGTAAAACAGATTTTTCATTATAAATAAAAAGAAAAGAGTATATTAAAATTAACGTACAAACCGTACTGACAATACTTAAAAATATTACAGCTGCAAATGTTAGAATAAATTGGTTTTTCAACGATAATTTTTTTAACATTAACATTTCTCCAACTTATAGCCAACTCCCCATACGGTTTTAATATGGTAAGTTGACATACCTAAACTTAACTTAGCTCTTAAGTTATTAATATGTACTATTATTGTATTGAGATCCCCAACTGCATCCAGCCCCCAAATTTTTTCATAAATTTGTTCCTTAGAAAAGATTTGTCCTAGATTTACCGTTAAAAGCTCTAATATTTTAAACTCTTTACTCGTTACATCTATTTTTACTCCATCAATGAAAACATCATGCTGTGAATAGTTAATGGTCAAGTTTCCTAAGAAACGTTGATTTTGCAAGTTTACACGTTCTCTTTTCTCACGCCTCAAGTGGGCCTCAACACGTGCAATTAGCTCCTTAACTTGGAATGGTTTTGTAATATAGTCATCTCCACCTAAAGTAAAGCCTTTTACTTTATCTATTTCTGAATGTTTAGCACTCAAAAATAGAATCGGGCATTTTATTTGTTCACGAACGACCTTACAAAATTCAAAACCGTCCATTTTAGGCATCATAATATCTAAAATGACTAAATCAACTTGTGTTTTTAAATGATCTAGCGCTTGTTCTCCATTGTAGGCCTTGAGAACTTTATAATCACGATCAGAGAATATATCAGAGAGTACATCTACAATTTCTGACTCATCATCTACAACAAGAATCGTTCCATTCATAAAAAAACACTCCTTTCTAGTTTAGATTAAAAATCTTATTATTTTTTAAAATATATTTTCTTGTTAATTAATATTCTTTTCATGAACAACTTTTTTATAGTAATAGTGGTTTGAAATGAAGAAAAATATTAATTGGAAGACTAAGAAAATAAAAAATATTAATATTATTGAGTAAATTTTAATTCCTCCCAATATATTTTGCAAGGCGTAGATTGCTATAAATAGATTTATCCCCCCCAGAATAATTGGTACAAAGAAAATTATAGCAATTTGAACCCTTAATGTTTTTTTTATTTCATTGAAATTCAAACCGATTTTTCTTAAAGAGTGAAATATTTTTCTATCATTAGATATATCTTCATATAACTTAAACCAAAGAAGACTGGATAAAGCAATTAACAAGATAAAACCGATAAATAATGCTATTATCCATAAAACTGAAGTTAATTGAACTGTATTTTCATAATGTAGAAGACGAACACTGGACTGTTCCTTTATCTCTAAAGGGAGTGTCTCAAATAATTTTTTTAGTGCACTATAACCCTTATTATTTTCCTTGAAATCTAATGTGTAAAATGAAACATGTTGAGTAGGTAATGATCCCTTCTCTAATTCATTAAAAGTATCTGCTGGTACAAAAGCTACATTATCTATCCGAGATACCGAGTTAATCGCCTGTTTTTCGACCATATTTTTTACTATCAATTCTGTATTACCGTTATTTGTTTGGATATGCAACTTATCGATATTCTCATTTTTTTTACTAAATAACAGGTTATCTTTTTTTGTTTCTGTCCAGTCCTTTATAAAGAATGAATCTGTTTGTAGTATAAAGGTTTTACCTTCTCCCTTTGATGAATTCAGTAATATACCTTCCCATTTTTTCTTATGAAATCCCTCAACCTCTCCTTTGAAGTTTTTCTCTAAAGCAGATTCTAGTGTATTCTCTTGTTTTTTATCAACAATAAATATAGCTGGCTGTGGGTGGCTATTTCGCATTCTTTGATCATTCAACTCTGAATATAAATATATGGAGCTGATTAATATCATTATCATTGATAAGAGTATTGAAACAAGGAAGATAATTTTAGCATTATAATAAAGTTTTTTCCTTAGACTTATAAATATTAGCATTCGAATGCCATTTAAATGCTTTTTTTCTTTATTGATTAAATAGGATACAGTTCCTACTAATCCGTGCGAACAAAAAAGGTACGTTCCTAATAATAAAAGAGCAGCTACAGGTAGAAAAGAGAATAATAGTACGGGTAAAGATGCATTAAGGATAAAAACATAAGAAATAACCAAAATTAACAGGGAAATAATGAATTTCTTCTTTGAAAACCTAGGTAAATCCTTTGGTTTTCTTGTCTCTTGAAATAATTCCAAAACAGAAATGCGTCCGATTTTATAATAACTACGCAATGAAACAAAAAAGAACAGAACTCCAAACAAAATAACTGTAAAAAAGGTAGCAATTGGAGAGAAGAAATAGGAAAATGACTCGCTTAAGAAGAGAGATTTCCCGATGAAATCAAAAAAGCTTTTGGATAGTACTATACCAATCATAATCCCAATTAAGATAGAAATTGCTCCAATTATCGAATTTTCTAAAACTATGATAATAAATAATTGTTTTTTTGAAGCTCCGAATGTTTTCCAAATACCAATTTCCTTTTTCCGTTCAGTAAGAAAATGGTCATAAGAATATGAAATGAAAAAGCATGAAAATAGCAAGATGATGAATTCACACGCAATTAACAGTTGCTCTATTCCAGAAACTTTTGGATATGAAAGAAATGCTGCGTACATATAAAAAATTGTAACTGATAGAATACAACTTACAAGATACACTATATACAGTGAAAGATTGCGAGTTATATTTTTAAGTGCGAGTGAAAATATTGACATCATTCTCCCCCACTTCCTTAGAGATATAGAGTAGTATACGTTGATTGAAACTGAATTGCTTTTCTTCATGGGAACGTTGCATCTCATGAACAATCTTGCCATCTTTCAAAAATATGACCCTGTTGCAAAAACTAGCAGCTACAGAGTCGTGAGTTACCATTAAGATTGTTGATTTATGTGTTTCATTCAATGTTTTTAGTATATTCAATACATCATAAGCAGATTTTGAATCTAGATTTCCCGTCGGTTCATCAGCAAATAACAGATAAGGATCGTTAATTAACGAACGAATAATAGCAGCTCTTTGCTGTTGTCCCCCAGAGATTTCATAGGGATACTTTGGCAAAAGCGGTTCAATATTTAGTTCATTCACTAATGTTTCGAGTTTATCCCTAACACCCTTTTTGCTCCCCATTCTTAAAGCTGCGGGTAGAAGAATATTTTCTTCAATTGTTAAGTGATCTAACAAATTGTAATTTTGAAAAATAAAACCAATATTTTCGCGACGATAATTGCTTAATTGATCACTATTCATATTAGTTAAATTCTGTCCCTTAATTGTAATTTCTCCATTTGAAGGAAAATCAAGAGAGGAAAGCACATTTAAAAGTGTAGACTTTCCACTCCCTGAAGGTCCCATAATCCCTACAAAATCTCCTTCATGAACAGTTAAGTTGACATTATTTAAAACTGGATATTCTTGGAAATTAGTTTTATAAACTTTCTCAATTCCTTTAGCTTCTAACATAATCATGGTAAACCTCCCTTCTATCCTTTTATTAACATGTAAATTCTTTTTTATTCCAAATGCTTATACAAACGCTAACACTAATAATCATGATACCTAGAATCAGGACGTATAAACTGTTACTTCCTGTGCTGAGAGCATGGAAGATACTTTGAACGGATAATAAAAAGAACGATAACTGACTTATGTACAAGCAGCCGATGTAAATTCCAATCAGAAGGAAAAAGCTAATAACTGCATTTGAAATTATGATACTTATTAAACTAGCAATAGCTAAACCACACATTTGAATAATAAAAAACAATCCATATACTTGTACCGTATAGAATATTGCTTCTATAGAGGTCTTTTGTTGACCGTAGAAAGTAAAAGCATCATCTGCTTTAAAAAACACCAACCCAAGTACTATGCCAATAAAAAGAACAACAAATAAGTAGAGTAATACCATTACAGAAAGAGAAAACCATTTTGACATAAGAAAGGTTAATCGTTGAAAAGGCCTAATTAAAAATAGACGATATGCTCCTGAGTTGTATTCTACATTTAAGCTATTCAAGAAACATACAGGCATGAAAATCAAAGTAATTAAGAAAGAAGATTCCTTTAATAAAAACCATGAAAAATTCCAAGAATTTAGTGGCACTTGTTGCCCATCATTATAAATCCCAACCCCATAGTACTTCAAAAACCAAGCTTGAAGAAAAACAATAACAGTAAAAATCCCCAACATCCATTTACTTTTTTTCTGATTCCATAGTCGTTCCCATTCACTTATAACTAATGCTTTCAATTGAACTCCCTCCTAGTTTTCAAATAAAATAATCTCTTTTCACAAATGACAAGTATGCGAACATTCCAAATAAGAAAATATAAATCGCTTCCACTATAACAATGTAAATGTTTATACTATTACTTGATGAAAGTAGAAATGCTATACCTGTATGCTGAATTTTAACGATTGACATGTACATAAGATGTAGTACAGTATTAGCGCTAATTATCGTTTGGCTAGAGAATTCTAAAATCTGTGGAATTGCAATAGCAAAGAAAATAAAGGCCACCCCTGATCCAAGAGTGATCATCGTACTTCTACTTAACGCCCCTATTAATGTAAATACAGAAACAATACAAATCATAGTAATGAAACATGCAAAGAAATACTTTAAGTTATATAGTATCGCCCCTGCAATAGAAACCTTGGTTTCATCTATAAATGTTATTAATGTATCTACTTTTGGAAAGAATAAATAGCCTGCTATGGAATTAAAAATCCAAAACAAAGTTAAATATAGGAACATGGTAGTTAATATAGTAGCAAGCTTAGCTACAAAAAGTTGTGAGGTAGAAAATGGACGAATCAAAATCATTCTTAATTGTCCATTTTCTACTTCATGCGCTATAACAGTAGAAATCAGTATTATAGCGATAATATTAAACGAAACCACAAGATGCTCAGAAATACTTATTATAGGAAAATTTAAAGCAGTAACGTAATCTGGTCTTCCAGGAGAAGTATGTTGATTCCAGTTTAGATAATATTTAACTGACGCAACTACCATTAAAGGTAAGAAAAACAAGATTATCCAAGTTATTTTTTGCGTCCAAAGCCTTTCAAATTCAGAAATAAAAAGCCCCCTCATGATGTCATCATCTCCACAAACACATCTTCCAACCTTTTTGTTGGATCTGTAATTAACTCTTCTTTCCTTCCTTGGGTGATAAGCTTTCCATTTCTAATTATGACAAGGCGGTCACACATTTGCTGAATTTCATCTAGTAAATGGCTTGAAATAAAAAAGGTTAAATTTTTCTTTTCACGAAGTTCAAGAATTAATTCCCTTAGCTCTCTCATGCCCATAGGATCCAGACCATTGGCTGGCTCATCTAATAAAATAACATCTGGATCACCTAGAAGAGCTTGTGCAATCCCGAGTCGCTGTCTCATTCCTAATGAATAATTTTTAATTTTCACATCTGCATCGTCAGTTAACCTTACAATAGATAGTATTGCTTCTACTTGTTCCAATTGTTCTTTTCGAGAAAGAGCAGGGTATAATCTCGCTAAATTTTGTAGCATTTTTCTACCCGTCATATACGGGAAGAATATTGGTGATTCGATAATTGCGCCCATATTCATCAAAGCCTGTTGTCTATTTTGATTTACATCTTGACCACTTATTTTTATGACTCCTTTTGT
Source organism: Bacillus sp. AR13-1 (assembly GCF_008042285.1). NCBI lineage: Bacteria > Bacillati > Bacillota > Bacilli > Caryophanales > Bacillaceae > Bacillus > Bacillus sp. AR13-1. The sequence continues at coordinate 7,667 of NZ_QNUA01000026.1, read as the reverse complement.
CGGGCGAATTAATCCTGTAAACATACGCATAACAGTTGTTTTTCCTGCCCCATTCGGCCCCAGAAAACCACAAATATCTCCTTTATATATTTTAGTTGAAAAATCATTTACTATTGTCTTGCCACCTACAGTTTTTGTTAAGTGATTTGCTTCTAAAACTATTTCATTATTCATATAAAATCCCTCCTTATGGACTAATATAGAAGACAAATATTAAAAAAAAATAAAGAAAAGAAAAAAAATAAAGAAAAGAATAAAGAAAAGAATAAAGAAAAGAATAAAGAAAAGAATAAAGAAAAGAAAAAAACTCACAAAAATGTGAGTTTTAGTGCATTTCAACCGTTTCATGTACAGTTACTGACTTTCTTTTCTCAAATTCCTTAAAGAGTATATGCAATACTTCTTGATTATTAGGTAAAACATAGTTCGGTTTCAAAGACATAGTCGCAATTTCAAAAGCTGTTGTTTTCAAAGGCGGAATCACTATATGATCATATCCTTTTAAAAGTTTAACATTATTCTGAACTACTTTTTTCTCCCACATTAATTTGTTCATATTAGGAAAAAAGAGAACTGGTTTATCATGAGCAAGAATGACTGTACTTAATAAATCATCAGCTAAACCATGAGCTACTTTTGAAATAGTATTTCCTGTAGCTGGTAATACCATTAGTAAGTCTGCCCATCTAGCCAATTCCACATGACCTGGTTTACCACTTAGGGTAAGTTCCTCATCGATAAATACCTCATTACAATATAATTTCACGGTTTCTGCAGGGATAAGTTTTATTGCACTTTTTGTCATGATAACCTTTACTTCACTAAAATTCGCTTTCAATATAGCTAAATATTGAAAAATTCCAGCTACTGCAATAGAGCCGCTTACTCCTACTAATATTTTCTTAGAATTAAGCAATTGATTCATTTGGTTCATACTGTAACATCCTCTCAATTCTTGATTAGGAAATTAGAAATACTCCGTCCCACCATGGTTCCTCTACTGCGCTTAGACTTAATAATGTTAAAAGTACACCACTTACACCTTCCAATAGTCCTACCTTGTTTAGCTCGTTTGAAGTCTGCTCATTGGATTGTAAGTCTTTAAAGCCAAATGGTGCTTGAGGATCATATGCATCCATTACATAATCTATTAATTTTGTAATGGATTGCATCGATATTTCCCCATCTTCATCTTTTGCCATCCTAATAGACATTTGTAATAATCCCGCTCTTCCATGACAAAATGTTGGAGAAGATAAATCCCATTCTTCCTCACTTTGCAAAAGTGTATCTTGATAAGAACTTAATGCAATTTTCATGGCCTTCTGATCCTTCAAGGATCTCCCAGCCAGATAGAGAGCTCTTGCTACTCCTGGATTTCCATAGCACCAGCCTTTTCGCTTCGGATACACGTGGTATGATTGGTCATTGACCACTTCTTTAAAACTAAGCCTCGCAGGCCACGAACCTTCATCTTGCCATTTTATTAGCCAATCTATCATTTTACGAATCGCTTGCTTTTGTCCAGGAACTTCAATTCCTTGTTCGATAGCCAACGCCATCAAGGAAAGTGGGCCAGGCATTCCATGAGCATGGCCGCAATTGAAATTCCCATCCGGAAATAGTATCTTATCTGTTTCCAAAAACTGATTGGTGTACGGTACGTACCAACCAGGTAGAACTTCTCCATTCACCTCAATGTCATTAGACATATTAATAAAACAATTGAGAATTTGTTTGAGTGCTTCCAAATTTGATTCAAGTTGAATATTTTGCAGTAAATAACGCCCTACTCCAGTAGCACCTTGGATTGTATCGTACATAAATGGATGAACACCACATTCTTCTTTCCCGTAGTTCAATACAAGATGTAACTGCGAAAGTACAAATTCATTTAACTTTTGTAAAAATATATGATATCTTTCATAGTTACGCGAAGCATACGATGTCGCATACGCAATACCAGAAACACCGCCAAACATAGAAATACTATTCACACCTTGTTTTTCTATTGCCTTTTGTATTTCTACCAAGTGACTATGTGCAATAAGATCCCATCCCTCTTTTGGAAACTGTCGATCTAATTCTGCAAATAACATTATAGTACCTGGATAACCATGGGATAAAGTAATGGGGTCCCATGGATGAAGTGTTCCTCCATTTGGTATATTATCAGGCTCCATAACAATTTTTTCTACATACATCGGATCCTTTAATTGCTCTGCTATATCACGAACTAACTTTAATGCTTTATTTCTTTTTTCAATACTAATTCCCTGTAACCAAAATGACTTTTTTTCTGTAGTTAATTGCATATTTTTCTCCTCTCTAATTAAACATTCACTTGAATTTTGGAATAATCTATAAAATTTTTAGCTTGTAACTCAAATAGTCTTGCGTATATTCCTTTTATCTTTAATAGTTCATTATGAGTACCTAGTTCCACGACTCTACCTTTATCGAGGACCATAATTTTTGTAGCATGCCTTACAGTTGAATACCGATGGGATATAAAGAGCCCCATACAATTCTTTGTAATTTCTTTAAAATCTCTAAAAACCTCTTCTTCTGCTTCTGGATCTAATGCGGCAGTAGGTTCATCTAGAATATATAGGCTCGCATCCCTCATGTATGCTCTTGAAATGGCGATTCTTTGCCATTGCCCTCCAGATAACTGAATTCCGTTCGCAAAAGTTTTCCCAAGTTGTGTATCCATTTGGTTAGGCAAACTATTAATCATCTTTAATGCTCCAGATTTTTTAGCAGCAGCTTGTATAGCCATTACTTGATCGGCTTTTTTATAGTCACCATAGCCAATATTATCTTTAACATCTAGTTCATATCTAACAAAGTCTTGGAAAATAGCACTAATCTTATCCTGCCATTCGTTTGTACTGTATTGATGAATGGGTTTTCCATCTAATAGAATAATCCCTTCAAAGTCCGTATAAAGTTTTGTAATTAACTTTACAATCGTAGATTTACCCGAACCATTAGATCCGACAAGAGCCAATGTTTCACCTGGTTTTATGTGAAAATTCACTTTTTTTAATGTATACTCTTTTTGACCAGGATACTTAAAAGAGACATTTATAAATCGAATACCTTTTTCCTCAAAAGAGATGCTATCTAAATAAGTATTGTCTCCATTATTTGAAACATCCCTTTCTTCAGGAACGTCCAAAAATGAGAATAGTTGAGTCATATAAAGATTGTTTTGGTGCATATTAAAAATCATATACATTAATTCATTAGATGTTTTTTGTGTAGTATTTACAGCTTGAAAATAAGCGATAAGACTTCCAATAGCAATAATCCCTGTTACAGCATCCATAACCACCATAAACTGCACAAACATTACAAAAGCCACGCTGATTAATTGAAAAAACAGGTCAATCCTCATCTTTTTTAAAAGCAGACGTCTATCTTGCAGATAAAATCGATTGAACATATTTGAATAATTTTTTAGAAGTAAATTGCCCAATCCAAATAATTTCACTTCTTTTACTGTGATGTCTGTCGTTAGCAAATAGTAGTAGTAAAATTGTTTTCTTGTTTCTTCGGCACGCTTATGACTAATTAAAAAAATTTCTTTTCCAATTTTCATGATTGACCAGGAAGAGATTAGTGGTAATAGAATTAAAATTAGGGTAAACTGCCAGTTCCAAATCATTAAGATACCAGAAATAGAAATCACAGTTATTCCACTTTTTATAATCCCCATAAGTTCTTCAAAAATAGCAAATGGTTTATATGTGGAATCTTGGCGCGCCCTTTGAAGTTTGTTGTAAATTTCTGGGTTCTCGAAACTGGAATAAGGTAATCTTTTTGCTTTTTCTATTAATTTTACATTGATTTTATTAGAAAGAAGATTTCGGTAAAGCTGTTTATATGTTTCCAAAACTGATCCTGTAACACCCGTTAAAATTGTAACTAGTGCAAAGGCTATAAAAAACGGTAAAACATGAGTAAAATAATCATCCTTGTACCCATTCTGGTAGATGTTTTGTACTGTATTAACAAGGTATTGGATTGTCAAAATCAATGCTGCAGGTAATAATCCATTTACAAAATTTAAGGTAAGCACACAGAAGAAATATCCTCTGTGCGTTTCCCATAAAAGTTTAAATAAACCAGGCCAATAATGAAAAGACTTTAAAATATTTGAAAATGATAGTTTCTCATCTTCAGGTGTGTGATTGAGTATCTGTTTCATTCTGATTCCTCCAATATCGCTGGCTTGATAAGATATGCCGCGTAAAGGCAAGTGCTTTTTTTTCTAGTTCCCGATTAGCTCCCAATAGTCGATTACAATGCATATGAATAATTGCTCCCATAATTGTTTGTTGTTTATTCCAGAGCTTGTCTTCATTTTTATATTTTTGAATACTGGAAAAATATTCTTTTAATGATTCTCTCCGAACTAATAGACTTTTATAAATCTCTAGTCCAATTGATGAATTGTAATTACGTAAATTATTCCAATCACCTTCAGGATTTCCAATGTTATTTAATAATTTTCTCATTGGTCTAAATTCATCCATGAATTCATATTTATCTGTATTTCTTTCAATAGTTTCCAATTGTTGTTCATAAGTTAAACCAAAATTCTCCATAATCTCAATTATGTTTAAGGATGCCAGTGCATGTACTGGCAGTTCAGCTTGTTGTCCGATCACATTAAGAAGCATTGTTACTGACCTACTATCGTAATGGAAGAAATTCTCGGCCAATTCTATCAGATACGGACCACCATATCGCTCTATTTCTCGTTCATACGTATCAATCGTCATTTTATGAATAAATCCAGAGTTCATTAAATTATTTGCCCAATCCCTTAAATGAGTAAGAACAGATGCATTCAACTTCTTGGGATCTCCATAAAATCGCAAACGAATATGAGCATCTGGATCACGATATCGCATGAAGAACCATGATTGAGCCAAACCATTTTGTACAATATTATTAGCAAATGATGTCATATATTTTGAAATAAATTCATTCTCTCTTGCTTGTGGAACATAGAGCTTAACATATAGCCATTCACTTCCGGGCAAACGATAAATCATTTTCTCACTAACCATCTCTTTTTTTCCGTCTTCAACAGCTCCTAAACTCTTCCTTTTAGCGACATCGTTCATTTTTTTCAACGGAAATACAACTTCCATTGCATGACTACCCAGCGGGCTGCTAAGGCAATTTTTATTGATGTCATGTAATGATTCTCTCAACTGTAATCTACCCTGCTTAAAAAGTTCATTCTTTAATTCTCGAAGATGAAGAATATTTTCAAGATCAATTAAAATCCTATTGTCACTATACGTCATAAATACATAGCGTGGAACAGCCCATTTCACTCTCCATTTTTCAAATAGGATTAAAAATTCATCATCACTTTTAGGTTTATTTTTCATACCAATAGTTTCTCTATTTAACTTCCAAATTGCAGGAGACAGAATGATATTTTTGTAACGAATCCTTGGATAATAAGGTGAAGATGTCATATTACCCCAATTGAATGTTCTCCAGTGGTCTAAATCATTTAGGGAAACTTCTCTCATAAAGCGATAAATATTAGGGCCACTTTGGTAATTTAGTACATTACCAGCTACCACTTTAATTCTTTTCCCAAATTTTTTAGATTTCAGATAAAAGTTTTCTAATGATGCTCCAACGACAATATCATCAATTGGAATTTGCAAAGTATCTTCATCTCCATTTGTTCCAAGAGTTACAGTTACTTCTCTTGTAGTTTTTCCAATTGCCACATTCGCTGAACGGCCAGTTGCCGGAAGAAAACTTCCCTCTACCATAACGATATCATTATTAAATTGATGGTCAATCTCCGCTTCTTGTTGCTGAATTTCACGTCTAACATTTGGATCTAAGATATCTAAAAATCGACCAAATGTGCTTCCTGCTGCATGAGATCCTGGATTTGGGCTTAGGCATAAATTATACTTTCCATTGTCTAATTCCTCTTGCGAAGTAGCATACAATTCTCCATATACTTCAAATGAATCTGGAGCGTATCGAGTATCTTTTTCTATTCCAATTCTGCTAATTATTTCATCAGTAATTTCAATTTCTTTTTGCTGATTATGAATAGCTTCAATAAGCATATATGATAATTGGACATTACGTTCTTCATCTAAAGGCGGCGTAAAATTTTCTCCATCCCTATTTCCTTTTGGATTTTTATATGTCGCGGGTGCTCCAAGCCCTAATTCCTCACTTAAAAGTTCTACCAATGGAACTTCCCTAGTTGTTCCGTATTTTTCTAAAAATTCAATATGATATTTTTGGAGATGAGGAAATCCAACTCCGCTATCGGCTATGCTCCATAACACTTGAGCTGCTTTACTAACATCATTTGCTACGTTTTTTCCTATAGCTAAATCATGCATATTTAAAGCGAAATCTACTTGAAGAGGCGTTGAAACTTCATAAATCCCCTTCATTAATAGGATAAGATCGTTGTATATAGAAAGCCCCTTTCCAAGCTGTAATTGGTCATAAACAAGTATTAAATCTTTTACCTTCAGTAAATCTTCCCATATTTGATCTTCACCAACTCTTACTTTTAACTTGTCAATCACATAATCAAATGGGGAGTCATATGTAAGTGGCGGTCTTAGCTCAGTTATAAGGTATTCTTGCTCTACCAACTGGAGAATAAAGTTTTCCATTACCTTTATATCTGTGCCTGGATAGTCATTATTCAACTTTTGGAGAAGCTCTTTCACTGTAATATGTGTTTCAGCTAAATCTAAAACTTTCTTAACAACTTCACTATATGTAATTGAAATATTTTCTTTTTTCTCCATATCTTTCTTACGAAGTTGTCCACATTCAGTTGAAAAAGGTAAATATAGGCGGTTTCCGACACGATAAGTAGCATGATTTTTACTAACCATTAAAAATTGGAGAATACAAGGATTTTTTTCAAGTGATGAAACCACTCCCAATAACCATTCCATATCAGGCCGAGTTCTTTTCTTAAATTGTTCAAAATGGCTCATTTCAAGTAAAGATTTTTCTTTAAACTCTCCGGATGCTACCCCGGAAAAAGCTCCAAAAGGTGTTGGGCGTGTTGTCATTCTTAACATATATCGTAATACAGAAGATATTACTTGTTGTGTTTTCCTATTACTTAAATCACCATGTATATATTTAAGAGATTCAAGCAATGAAGGACTTGCAATGGCAATGGCTTCCTTAATGTAATCCATTTCTGCATATTCCCTTAATTTTTCAATCAATAATTCTTGATCCTTAATTTGATATAGTGCGTTAAATGGTAAAAACGGGGATCTAATCATAAAAAATGGTAGAGGTTCAAATATATTATTACATGCGGTTTTATTTGATGTATGAATAGTCTTCCTTTTTTCTGTAATCATTTGGAATCTTCCCTTCTGTTCTAATCAAATATTATAATATCCCCAAAAGAGGGACACATCTGTGTTCACTCTTTTTTGTCATTCAATTAGCAACAGAAGCTATTGAATGAACCTGTGTTTCCACAACCAGGCGTACAAGCTGAAATACTTGTAATTTGTGGATCTACATCACCTGAAGCTGTTGTTACTTGAACATCCAAATCAAAAAGGTTTTTTTCGTTAATCATTTTCTTTTCCCCCTAAAGTTTTTTTAAGACAATATGT